>JANYGK010000004.1 GCA_025362395.1 Bacteroidota bacterium | reverse complement strand
CGTTTTTTCATGGAGGTTATTTTTTTATTGATGACATTTTTATGACAATTATAATCACCTACGGGTAAACCCTTGCTCCGGATTTAAATAAATTGTTATTTAACATTTAGGATGAAACAACATAGGAACATAGAAGGGATTAAAAGAGGCAAGAGACTGAAGAGATAAAAGAAATTGTGTGAATCTTAACCACATAGAAACAAAGAAGGAAGACGTAAAGGATTAAAGGGAAAGAAGAAATTGAAGTGGTAAAAAGGAAACATAGGATTAAAGCATTGATAAGTCTTTCATACGTTGATAAAAGTGCAGCGGCTCCTGTGGAATGGTGCGAACTGAATTTTTTCAGGTGGTATTACGCAGCCTTTTTGCTCGATGAAAAAGTTAAGTTGGCGTTCCGCCTTGATTTTTTGGTTCTTTCACATCATGGAAAAAGAACGAAGAGGATCAAAAAGGAATAGATGATTTTAAAAGAAAGTAAAAACACTGCGTATGAGATTGCTTCTCCTCCTTCGTCGGCTTGCAATGACGAAAAACACTAATTATCCTTCGCTTTCTGCGAGATCCATTTTAAGATCAGCAATGTTTTACAATCATCAAGCCTACCTGCCGGCGGCATAGGGTTAGAAGTAGAAATCATTTGTGAATACAATAAGCTGAAATTAGGCGTTACGGTATCAATGTACCCGCTGCCTCGTTTCATTAATTTATTGTAAGCCACATTCGCATCAAGGTTAAGGTATGCTGCCGGCGCAGGGCCCGTGTGACAACCCGCTTTAGAACAATTAGCTTCAAATAAAGGAATAATATCCCTGCTGAACGATACCGTAGCCGGTGTGTTGCATACGGGTATAATCATTCCTTTATCACGGCTGCAACCGTAAAAAGTAATACCCGCCGGTAATAATACAACAGCGGATATTACGATTATAAAGCGTGTTCGTAAATGCATTGCTCTTATTAAAATTCGTATCTGAACATTGAAGGTATATTATTAGCAAGCTGCGTTGCTAATGAATTTCCGTTAGCGCTTGCCGTGTTCATTATTAAATTAGCCGGGTTGTTAAGCTGTATGCCCGTAAACAATTTATTGTAGTCGATCACAATATGTATGTACGTCACATTGCTCGATACAACCATATAATTTTGAACAGGCATAGATACATTTTTTACATTTGCATTGGTGCCTATCTTATAAGAGAAAGGCTGCATTTGCGCCACTGTATTATTAGCGGCATTGCTCGTATCTATTTTACCGTTGAAGTTTACAAACACATAGCCGTCGGGCTGAACTGTAGTACCAAACCACATAATTGGTTTATTTAACGTGCTGTCGTTGGCAAAGGGCGTGGTACTGTTTGTTGCCGGTGCCAAACCAACATTAAAGCGGATCGATTTATAATTACCCGGGTGTGCGCCGCCGGCAAGGTATTCTTCTATTTGCATCAGCTTTAAAATTTTAGTACCAGACAGGTCGTACAGAGAGTCATTTTCTTTTACCAGCTGAATGTTTGAGACATACAGCTGCGCAAGGTCTACTGCGATCTTTCTTCCGTTAGCCATAGTATACACAGTATCATAGGCATCCACTTCTATCGTATCGACATTGGTATGAAAATGCAGCTTTATAGTTCCGTCAGGAAATGTACCTACGACTACCGGTGTCGGTTCAGGTTCAGTGCTTTTCTTTTTACACGAGTGCAGGCTCATACCTAAGGTAAGGCCGCTGAGCAGTAAAGTTGTTTTAAGGAATTGAGATAGTTTCATGGTAGTATTCGTTTTTAGTTCTGTAATCGGTAATTTAATATAGGGCATACCTGCGTAGTATAAGCGAAATACAAAGCATGACATACACCTTCTTACAAGTGCATGCCGGAAATGTATATTTTTTTAAAAAATTTTTTACGGACTAACAAGGCGGATGAAACACGGAAAAAGAAATTAGAGGAAGCTCTTTATCTTGATAAGGTGTTAGGTTAGTTAACAATGTGATATACGGCTGTACATTATATATATTAAAAGTCTGAAAAAATAAATTGCTTTCACTTTTATCTTTTAATAAAGCATTACCGGGAGCTCCTTTCTTTTCTTCTTTTTTAAGGTCTTTATTCAACTTACAGCTTCCCTTACAGCAGTTGCCCTTTACTTCTTTTTGCTCGCATAAATTTTTGGCAATGTACTCGCGGTTCATCTCAAACTTAACAAGTACCATCACTTTGCTTATGTTTTGCATAAGTAAGCCGCAAAGGGTGAGTATAACAAACAGTGCTTTCAAAAAGTGTTGAGACTTGTGATAAGCCAAATGTATTAAATTTAAACCAAACTTAAATGCCACACAATTTTTCGAATTTTCAACATACTTATTTATTTTAAAAGGGTGATCTTACTCGATAGCTGTTTCTCCAGTTCCGTTACAGGTATTTCTTCAAGGGTAGCTTTGCTCGTATTAAGAAACCAGCCGCAAAACAATACTTCTTTCGTAGCTACCGACTGCACCACCTTCCAGCAATAAGCAGGTACAGCAATATGCCCTATCTTTTTACTTTTAAAATAACCGCCGCAAATAATATACAGCTTTTGCGTTTGCGACCATTTACGGATCAGCGTCTCATTTTTTTTCCAAAGTCCGCGATTAAGATTTGCTGTTTGCGGCAGGCAATTATAGTAACGAAATGTGAGCTCGTCTTTTTTACAATCAAAGGCAAAGTCTTCCGCGTTTGCCAAATGGCCTTTGTCATAGGATGAACCTTTATAATCGGCATCAGTAGCACATTGCAAATTATCATGGTCGTTTTTAAACCGGTATTTTGCACGGTTGCAGTTTCCCCCGCCTTTATATAAAGTATAGCTTACGTAGCTTGGTTCATGTAGCATATTATTGAAGCTGCATTTGTAAATGTCGGTTTGTACAACTATCTGTGCATATAAAGAAGAAAAGAACAGCAGTTTCCATAAGATGAGAAAAAGAATAGTACTTTTCATAAGGAAGTTTTATCAATAAAATTAAACGGAACTATTGAACAAAGCAAAAGCCCTTGAAATCAATGTTTTCAAGGGCTTTATGCGGTCCGGACGGAACTACATAGCTTGAAAACGTTTACAGCATTTACAAGGCTTTTAGAGGTTATTTTTCTTTAAGGGGTTAATTTAGGGGCTAATTCAAAAAATCCTTAGGCTTTTATTAATCGTTAAACTACAGAAATTGCAATAAAGGAAGTATTATCCGTTAAGATTTTGGCCTTTAATAATTTAACTATCTTTTCACCAAAATCTTCAATTTTTTCTGATGTTATAGACAAATCCCTAAATTCCTTTTTAGTTATAACGTCATGAACGCCGTCGCTAGTTAATAGAATGCGATGGCCTATTAACAAGTCAAATTGAAATTCCTGAAATATCAAACGTGATTTAATTCCTAAGGCACTTTCAATCTAATACCATTATTAAGTGAACTTAGTTCATTTCTTCCACTTTAAAGAATTAATCTACCTTATACTCCAATAAATAAAAATAAACCATTACATCAAGTAAAAAATCAAATTTTAAAACTTACTTGATAATAATAATTAAAGAAATCAAATTTTATAGCTCCTTTCCAAACTATAACCTTATAGAACTATAATTTTTAAGAATATCTCTACAAGTATTCAAAAATCAACCTGTAGTTGTATTTACTTGTTGAAATTAAATTTTATAATTATAGCTAAGTACTTGTACCAGTAATTATCTCTATTATAGATTATATTCCCTTATTATTATTATTATTAATTAAATTAAGTACCCTAGAATGGATAAATTATTAATTAATTTTTTTTAGCCTTATAGTTACATCTGTATTTTTTATCTGACCTGTATAATACTGATTTG
>JANYGK010000067.1 GCA_025362395.1 Bacteroidota bacterium | reverse complement strand
CTAAAAACGCTATGACGGCGCATGTAGTCCTTGAAAAAGACCTTACCGAAAAACAAGTGTCAGAGATTAAACATACCTTAAAACATGAGCTGGAACATTTAAACATTCATCACACAACCCTCGAAACCGAACGCCTAAGCGGTAATGATGATAAGTGTTAAGAGGCGCTAATGATATTTGTATTACTTTTTTTATTCCCGCTTTAATACATTATGTAATGCATGCTTTAAACGGCAACGCTTAATTTATTTTTATATTAAACTCCCGGCACTTACTTTTGTTCTTATTAAAATACATCAATTATGACAACTCTTTTCTCTCCTTTAAAAATAAGAAGCATTGATTTAAAAAACAGGATCATTGTTTCGCCTATGTGCCAGTATTCGAGCGAAGACGGCTTTGCAAACGACTGGCACCTGGTGCATTTGGGCAGCAGGGCTGTTGGCGGCGCGGCATTGGTTATAACAGAAGCAACCGCTGTATCGCCCGATGGCAGAATTACGCCTGCCGACTTAGGGATATGGAAAGAAGAACACATTCCTTTCTTAAAACGCATTACCGCTTTTATTGAAGCGCAACATTCAATAGCAGGCATACAATTGGCGCATGCCGGAAGAAAATCGAGCATGGAAGTAAGTTGGAAAGGCGGACAGGCGCTGACTAAAAGTGAAGGCGGTTGGCAAACACTGGCGCCAAGCGCGGTAGCCTTTAAAGAAGGGGGCCTGATACCCGAAGAGTTAAGTCTTACTGAAATAAAACGCCTTATTAATGATTTTAAAACCGCTGCCGAACGCGCTTTAAGAGCGGGTTTTAAAGTAATAGAGCTACACGGCGCACACGGTTACCTGATCCATGAGTTTTTATCGCCGGTAAGTAATTTAAGAACTGACACGTATGGCGGCTCTTTTGAAAACCGCATTCGTTTTTTATTAGAAATTATAGAAGCGGTAAGGGAAGTATGGCCTGCCGACTTACCTTTGTTCGTAAGGATTTCGGCAACAGATTGGACAGAGAACGGATGGAATGAAAATGATTCGATTAAGCTTGCGGAAATCTTAAAAACAAAAACCGTCGACTTGGTCGATTGTTCCACAGGCGGCAATGTTGCGAATGTAAAAATCCCTTTAAAACCTTTATACCAAGTAGACTTTGCAGAAAATATTAAAAAAGCAACCGGTATATTAACGGGTGCTGTTGGCCTTATCACCACTTCCGAAGAAGCAGAAATGATCGTTTCAGAAAACAAAGCGGATGTTGTTTTTATAGCACGCGAATTATTACGTGATCCTTACTTTCCGCTAAGGGCGGCCAACGAGTTAAACACGGATGTGAAATGGCCTGACCAATATGAAAGGGCAAAGCGGAAGAAACATGAATTTAATAAAACTAAATAAACAGTATTTGAATTAGAAATTGTCTTGCTGTTTAGACCTGACAGCAGTCTTATTTTCCCATGCTGTTGTTGTATATAACTTTGGTATTTCCTTATTTCGCTTTGGCGCGTAGTTTGATTGCTATTAAGAATTGTTAAAACTATAACCTTCATAACTCCCGCATTTAGCCATGCTGCTCCTATATTTTAAATTTACCTTGTAAAAAAAGGTGAATCCGCATAACACTCACATACAAGGCAAAGGTAAACGAGCCGTAACGTTTGTATTAAAAGCAATGTTATGGTGTATTACCATTCCCCTTACTTTACTGACGGTCATTATTTTCTTATTACAATTTTCAGGAGTTCAAACTTATATTACCCAAAAAGCCACACATTTTTTATCAGACAAAACACACTCTAAGGTTGAGTTGAAAAGTATAAACATCACTTTCCCAAAATCCATTCAGTTGGAAGACCTTTACTTGGAGGACGAAAAAAAAGACACTCTGCTTTACGTGCAGCATTTAAAAATAGATCTTGATTTATGGAGCCTTCTTTCCAAAAAAATAATATTAAATGATGTGGAACTCAATACTGCCACCGCGCATATTAAAAGGGGCTTAGCAGACTCCGCATTTAATTTCGATTTTATCATTAACGCTTTTTCTAAGCCTAAACCGGAAACCGCTCCCGTAAAAAAAGTATCGGCTTCCGCGCCTTTTGAGTTCAGCTTAAAAACCATTGCATTACATGCTGTTTATTTTACTTACCACGACGCGTTAAGCGGCACCAAGGCAGACCTGAACCTCGGAAATTTTGAAACAGACATTGAAGTATTCGACCTTACTAAAAAGAAAATTAAAATCAATACCATTGTGCTGAATAAAACAAACATCACCTTTAACAAAAGCCCTTCGCACCTACCCGCAAAACAAGTGAAACCCGGTAAACCGTTTGATTATTCTGTTGCCCTAAATTCAGTGGAACTTGCCGATATTAATGCCTTATACACCAATTCGGTTGTTCATCAACACGGTGCGGTAGCTTTAGGAACACTTTCGGTAAGAGCAAAAAACATTGACCTGCTGCATGAAAAGATAGAACTGGAAAGCGTGTCTTTAGCCAACACCACCGCAAAATATGTAGTAGACAAACACGTTATAGAAACGAAGACAACTCTTAAACAACAGGGTGCCGAAAAGCCGGCAAGCGAAAATAAATTGCCAAACTTTTTGGCAACCATACAAAAGCTGGATCTTACAGATAACAACTTTTACTTTGACAATAATCAAAAACCGAAAACAAAAGTGGGCGTAGATTACAACCACGTGTTTACGGCAAACTTTAATTTGCATGCTACCAATGTATACGGAAGTGCTAAGGCATCGTCCCTTAAATTACATGACCTCCGGTTTAAAGAGCAATGCGGTTTTGAACTGAAAAAATTTACAGGCACACTCACCTATGATACGCTGCATTCGGAAGTGGCCGATGCGGACATTGAGATCAACAACAGTCACCTGAAAGGCCTTATGGGCATTCGTTACCGATCCATACTTGCCATTGCCGATACGATAGGAAACCTTTACACGTACGCCAAATTAAAAAACAGCCGGGCAACCATGAGCGATGTGTTGTTTTTTGTACCTAACCTGTTACCCATACAAGCCCTTTGCATTACAAAAGACAGGGCTGTTACATTGAACACCGATATTAAAGGGACGCTTAATAATTTAGTGATCCACACCTTCGAATTATCTACCGCGCGTAACACTACCGTAAAACTAAAAGGGGCATTAAAGCAGGTATTATCCGGTAAAAACCTGTACCTGGATGTTTCACAAATGGAGGTCCGCTCGTCGCGCAATGACCTGTTGGCCATTGTGTCGCGGCAAATTATTCCCGCAGGCATTACCCTACCCGATACTTTTAGTGTGAAAGGAACGCTGAAAGGGTACATTAAAAATTTTAATACATCCCTTACCGTTACCTCATCCATTGGTAATATCATTGCCAATATAAACATGAACCCTAAAGCCGGTAATAAGGAGCAGCCTTATTCGGGCGATGTAAGGACAGACCGGTTAAATGTGGGTAAATTGATACAACAGCCCGAAACCGTTGGGCCTGTAAGTATGAGTGCCACGTTTAACGGCAGCGGGCTTACCACTCAAAATTTAAATACCGAAGTAACCCTGGAAGTTGATAAAGCAGTGGTGAAAGGCTATGAATATAAGGGTCTGAAAGCAAGTGGGACGCTCTTAAAAAAATCGTTTACGGGCAAAGCCGCCATCGATGATAAGAACCTGCAGTTTAATTTTAACGGCTCGCTTAATTTTGACAGTCTTAACCCAAATTATGTATTTACGTTCGACCTTAAAGGCGCAGACCTTAAAGCTCTGCACCTTACCGCGGAAGATACAAGAGTGAGCGTTTTAATTCAATCGAACCTTGAAATGCAAGGCGACAACATTACCGGCACAGCGCGGATTAAAAATATACTGATGATTAAGAACACTAAAAAATTTCCTATAGATTCGATCGTTCTTAAAAGTGAATTTAAAAACGGTATTACAGATATTACCTTACGATCAGGAATTATAACCGCTGATATGAAAGGCACCATTCATTTAAAAGAACTGGCCGCTTCCTTTAAACACTACATGAATGGTTACTTTGATATGCAGGCGCCAAAAGCAGCAATGCGCTTACAGCCGCAAAAATTTGATTTTGATATTAACCTAATTGATCCAAGATTAGCGGTAGAAAATTTTATTCCCGCCCTCGACCGGTTAACACCTTCCTACATCAAGGGAAATTATGACAGCGAAGCAAAAATAGTTTCGGCAGATTTGTCTGTACCCGGCTTAACTTACGCGGGCACCCGGGTTGACAGTTTAAGGTGTAAAATCAAGTCGGAGGGTAACAGTTTAAAGTATACACTAACGGTTGCCGAAGTATCTAACTCTACCATTAAGTTTGAGAATATAGCTTTGCCGGGTGACGTACAAAATAATACGATCCATTTTCAATTGTCAACTTCTAAAGACGACAGCATAAAAATGCTGGCTATTGGCGGCGCCATAAAAAGCATGAATAGCGCTTTTGAGCTGAAACTGAACCCTGACATCACATTGAACGCGCAAAAATGGAACGTGAACGGACAAAATTACCTGTCGTTCGCAAAGCAAGGATTAATAGCCAATGAGCTTGCCATAAGCAATGGTGAGCAGTTAATTGAAATGAACTCTACCACAAAAACACCGGGGGCGCCTTTACAGTTTACCTTTAAAAACTTTGACCTCACAAACCTATCGAAGCTGCTGGAAAACAAAAAAGAACTGATGAAAGGAGAGATGAACGGAACGGTTCTTTTAGAAAAAAAGAATAACGTGAGCGCGTTCTCATCAGACCTTGTTATTAATAATTTCGTATTTCAATCGGTACCTATCGGCACTATTAAATTAAAGGCGAATAATACGGCAGACCCTAATATATACAGTGCTGTGCTGGATATTGAAGGGTCAGGAAATAATGTTACCATAACCGGCAGCTACAATACCGCACATAAAGAAAATGCCCTGAACCTTTTACTGGATATTAAAAACCTAAACTTGGCAAGCATTGAACCCTTTACGTTTGGGCAGTTTAGGCGTATGTCGGGAACATTAGACGGTAAGATGAATATACAAGGAAGCATTGCATCGCCCGATCTCGACGGAAATTTACATTTTAAACAAAGCGCCTTTACCCCCGAATTTATTGATTCTTATTTAAGTATTCCGGATGGGCAGGTCTCGTTTCACTCTAAAAAAATGATCTTACAGTACCTTACTGTTATTGATTCGTTAGGAAATAAAGCCGTGGTGAGCGGGGCCATAGATATTAATGACTTTAAAAATATGAACCTTGACCTACGCGTGAAATCAGATAATTTTTTAGCGCTTAACACCACCAAACACGATAACCCTTTATACTTTGGCACAGTGTTTTTAGACAGTGATATTAAAATAAAAGGCAGTATGAACGCGCCCGATGTAAAAGTAAAAGCAAAGCTGAACAAAGGCTCGGTGATTACGTATGTTAAGCCCGAAAGCCAAATAGGGAAGGCGGACAACAAAGGCATTATAGAGTTTGTAGATAGTTTAAACACCAATAAAAATATCATGACGCGCCAAAATGATACCACCGAACAAATGACGATAGTGAAAGGTGTTGACCTCGACGCTGAATTGACGTTCGATAAAACCGTTCAATTAAAAATGCTGGTTGATGAATCGTCGGGAGATTCATTATTTATTGTAGGTGGGGGCACGTTAAACTTAATACTTGATAAAAGCGGTAAAACAACTTTAACGGGTAGATATAAAATTGACGACGGCGGGTACCATTTATCAATAAGCGATGTGGTAAAGCGTGATTTTAGAATTGAGCCCGGCAGCTCTGTGAGTTGGTCGGGAGAACTGTTAGATCCTTATGTAGATATTAAAGCGATTTATACGATTAAAACCTCTCCCATTGACCTGGTACAAAATGACCTTACAGGTGTAGATGAGCTGGAGCAAAATAAATACAGGAACCTGCTCACCTTTTATGTGTTTTTAAAAATGAGCGGATTTATATCAGCGCCCGACATTAGCTTTGACATTCAATTAGCGCCCAAAGATAAAGGTGCTGTTAACGGGACCGTAAATGCAAAACTCGAAGAACTGCGAGGTGATGAAAGCCAACTCAATAAACAGGTGTTTGCTTTGTTAACCCTGCGCCGCTTTATAAGCGATAACCCTTTAGATAACGGTGGCAGCGGCGGCGGGCTTTCATCGGCGTCGCGCACCAGTGCAAGCAAAGTATTAACACAACAGCTCAGCACCTTGTCTCAAAAATACATAAAGGCCGTTGACCTCGACCTAGGCGTAAATTCATTTGAAGATTATTCTACCGGGGAGGGAGAAGGAAGAACACAATTGCAGATAGGAGTATCCAAACAATTATTCAGTGATAAAGTAACCATACGCGTGGGCGGAAATGTAGAGCTGGAAGGTGAAAAAGCCAAACAAAATAATGCCAGTGATGTAGCCGGCAATATTAGCATTGATTATAAATTAACGGAAGACGGACGTTACAAATTAAAAGGCTTCCGGCAAAACCAATATGAAAACCCTATAGAAGGGGAGATCACTAAAACAGGCGCGGGCATTGTTTACGTCAGGAATTATAACCGCTTGAAAGAACTGTTTAAAAAACCGGCGCCAAAAACACCGGCGGTAACTAAAATAAAATAATGCAGACAGGCTCAACTAAACATAGCATGCACAGAGTATACGGTAGTATAGTGATATGCCTGTGTATATGTTTATATGCCTGCAATAACATAAAGCGTTTACCGGCCGGAGAAAATTTATATACAGGGGCCGTTATTAAAATTAAAACAACCGATAAAGTAGATAAGGGAGAACTTAAAACGGAACTGGCAAAAATAGCAAGGCCCAAGCCGAACGAAAAGTTATTGGGATTAAGGGTGAAGCTGAGCATTTATAATTATACGGGCGACGCGCCAAAAAAGAAATTAAAAAGAATGCTGAGGCGAAAGTTTGCAGAAAAACCGGTGTTGGAAAGCCATGTGAATGCGGCCAACGTGTCCGACATTATGATAAACCGTTTAAATACCCTGGGCTATTTTGATGCAAATGTCACGTATACCGTTATTACAAAAAGAAGAAAGACAACCGTTGAATATACTGCCGGCGTTACAACGCCATACCTTATTAAAAGTGTTATCTTTCCTGAGGGTAATGATATTTTAAGCCGCACGGTAAAAGAATCGGAAAGCGAAACAGCCATAAAAGTAAACACACAATACAGTTTAGACCTTTTAAAGGCTGAGCGCCTGCGCATTGATTATTACATGAAAAATAACGGCTTCTATTATTTTAACCAAGACTACATCCTGTTTAAAGCAGACAGCACCATCGGCAGTAAAGCCATTAATTTAAAATTGAATGTAAAGAAAGATATCCCCGCGAAGGCAAGCGTAGCCTATCGCATTAACAATATATACATTAACCCATCTTATAAATTAAATGACACCACCAATACTAAAACAGATACGGTGAAGATTGACGGTTATTATTATTTGAATAAAGACAGTCTGCTTCACCCGCACGCGGTGATCCGTTCTGTATTCTTAAAAAAAGGAGAGTATTACAACCGTAAAAACTACAGCTTAACCATAAACCGGTTAATGGGTATGGGCGTATTTAAAAACGCTGTCATAAAATTTACGGATACTATTATAAACGGAATAGGTTTAATGGACGCTTACATTAATTTAACCCCCATGCAAAAAAAATCCTTGCAGCTCGAATTAGAAACCGTTACCAAATCGAACAACTATACCGGGCCCGCTTTAACGCTGAGTTTTAAAAACCGGAACTTATTTAAAGGAGCCGAGCTGCTGTTGGTAAACTTCACCGGCAATTTCGAATCGCAGTTCAGTAAAATACAGTCGGGCTTTAACTCCTACGAGTTTGGTGCTAACAGCCAGTTGTACATTCCTAAATTTATTACACCGTTCAACATTCGTAACGTATCGAGCCTTTATGTTCCTAAAACCAAATTAGATGTTGGCTTCCGGGTGCTCAACAGGGTATTATATTTTAAAATAGCAGCCTTTAATTTTTCCTATGGATATGTTTGGAAAGAGTCCGCACAAAAAGAATATGAAGTAACCCCTATCTCTATAAACTTTGCAAGGCTGCTTGGTACCACTTCTGCTTTTGAGACTTTGTTAATTGACAATCCCTTTTTGCGTAAAAGTTTTGAAGAACAATTTACGCTTGGCGGAAAATACGGCTTTACCTTTAACTCATTAGTAGGCGCCGTAAAACATCACCAATATTATTTTAACGCCACGCTCGACCTGTCGGGTAATATTATAAGTACCATACAATCGCTTATTACCAAAAGAAAACCGACAGATGATAACCCGTTTAAATTATTGGATTACAGGTACTCGCAGTATTCCAAAATATCAACCGATTCACGCTATTATTTAAACGTTAATCCCAATAATAAAATAGCTATGCGGGTGTTGGCAGGCGTTGGCATTCCTTACGGAAACTCAACCACCATGCCCTATATTAAACAATTTTTCAGCGGTGGTTCAAACAGCATCCGCGCCTTTTTACCGCGCACCGTTGGGCCGGGGTCTTATGTGTTGCCGGACAGCTTAGCGAGCAAAGGGTTTTTAGACCAGGCAGGTGATATAAAACTGGAAGGTAATATTGAATACCGTTTTACTATTGTAAGCGTTTTAAAAGGCGCTGTTTTTGTAGATGCGGGAAACGTTTGGCTAAGCAGAAAAAATGAAGAGTTTCCGAACGGAGAATTCCGGATGAACCGTTTTTACAAGGAGCTCGCCGTAGGTACAGGATTCGGGTTAAGGGCTGACATTTCTTTTTTTGTGATACGGTTCGATGTGGGAATGCCTTTACGCAAACCGGCCTTACCGGAAAAGGAACGATGGGTGTATAACAATATACGGTTTGGCGATGGTAATTGGCGTAAACAAAATTTGGTACTTAACATCGCTATCGGATACCCGTTTTAAATTTCAGGGTTTTTGCCTTTATACAAGCGGCTCCGGCTTAATTATTGTACGAAAAAAAATAACGTTAGGATAACAATTCCGTTATCCTTTTTACTTGACTTTTACTTTTTACCGGCTTAATTTTATTAAACTAAACAGGTGCGACTCAATTTAAATCGTGCCTTAAATCATACTTATTTTAAAGATGTTATTTAACCGGGATATAAACCAATACTACCTGCTAATGGCAGACGATGATGAGGATGACCTGGAATTGATGAAAAGTGCTTTTAAAGAAGCTGATTTCCCGACCCCCTTACAGGGTTTTAATGACGGCCTTAAATTACTGGATCATTTAATGGAACATGCTTCAGAAAAAAACAGGACACTTGTTATGTTGGATCTTAATATGCCAAAAAACAGTGGGAAATTAATTCTTAAAAAAATAAGAGAAATAAGTGCTTTTAAAAATGTACCGGTAATTGTTTACAGTACCAGTAATGCCAACACTGATATTATGGATGCTTATGAGCTGGGCTGTAACGCTTATGTAATAAAGCCAAACGGTTATAATGAAATTAAAAAAATAGCAAAAGGTATTACACAGTTATGGTTTAATACCAATACACATTTAAAGCTTTCTTAAATTCGTATATTTCCTTCCAATCCATCATCCAAAGGCTTACCAATAATAGCACCAATGGCAAGCTTAAGCAGCTGCACCATTTTAGAGTGTTTTGTATCCCAATAATGTCCGTCTTCCGGTGTTATTTTTAAAATAGTAAGAGTAGGGTCTTCTTTGCCGTCGAACCAAACTTTAGCCAACGGGTTCCATAACTCATCTATCATTCGCCTGTCTGTCACTATTTCGGCCCTTCCGTATAAGCTAAGGTATTCCGATAATGCTGAATGCAAATAAAAAAGTTGAACTCTGTCATCCTGTTTAATATCCATATTTTTATTGGAATATACTTTACTGAAAAACCAGATAATGCCGTTTTCATCAACCTTTAAAGTACTCATTGGCCGTGTTGAAAACGGTGCAGAAGATAATTTAGTAGTAAATAAAGATATATTCGCTTTTTCGATCAGCTCTTTTATTTTGTTCACAGCTTCTGAACTCCTTAAGTTTTCAGTATTTCCCATAATAGTAATAGTTAAGTTATATAGTTAACTAGTTGCATATTTAATACCTGCCCGTGATACATAATTATGATTATGAAATTTGGTTCCGGGGAAATATCTCAACGTTTAATTAAAAATAGTACTATGAATCTTACGATAAATACTTCTTTAAAGCTTTATTGTATGGTACAAGAGTTGAAAATTGAAAAACAATTATACTTTAAAACTTAACTTAAAAAACACTACTATGGAAACTCAAAAAATTGATACCTTAAACTCTTTGATCATTATAAACAATGACAGGGCTGAAGGTTACGCGAAGGCTGCGGAAGAAACAAAAGATGCGGAATTAAAAGCACTCTTTTTAAAATTCACTCTTCAAAGCAAAACATTTTCGGAAGAATTAAGAAAATTTGTTCCTAAATCTGAAGAGCCTGAAAGAGATGAAACTAAAAATGCCGGAAAATTATTCCGTGTATGGATGGATATTAAAGCCGCTGTAACCGGCAATGATAGAAAAGCCATCTTATCGTCTTGTGAATTTGGTGAGGATGCTGCTAAAAAACAGTATAAAGATGTTTTAGACGATGTTAAAGAATTGCCTGCGGGCGCTTTAGAAGTGATCAGTAAACAAAATGGAGAAATTCAAAAATCACATGACCTTATTAAGTCCATGCGTGATGCCGCGTAAGTATTAAAACAAGAAGGGCTAAATTATAAAAGCATCCGTTAATTAACGGATGCTTTTATATAAACACTCAACAAAAAAATAGTACTCTTTTTATGATACCACATCGCTTACAAAATTTTACTGTTGTTAACCAAATTACAAATTGGATAAAAACACATTCTTCAAATACTTATACGGTTACAAACGAATTACAATTGGCAAGCCTTGATGAAAGCGTGGATGCTTTTTTATGCGAATATCCACATGAGGAAACCATTTCAGGAGAAGCTCAACTAAAATGGATATTGAATAAATGGATTTTTAACATGACTGTAATGCACGATTTGCAGACCGGTGATACAATACGGTACAGGGGAATAGAGATACCGGCCAAAAGATATGATGATATAAAACAACACCTGCTTAATGAAACGCGTAAAGTGGTATCCTACTGCTGTAAAACAAAATTGATAAATTAACTAAACTCACCATGATGAAAAAAATAATTTTAGCATTACTTGCTACAGCGTTTTTGCATACGGCACACTCGCAAAATATGCTTACTAAAAAAGAAGAAAAATTCATTAAACATGTGGCTTCTATAAGCCTGTTGGAAATTAAAATAGGCGGCCTTGCGGAAACAAATGCCTTGGCACAGCAAGTAAAAACAACTGCCAAAAGGCTTGTAGACGACTACACACTAACATCAGGCGACGTTACCGTTTTGGCAAGTAAAAAAGGCATGACCTTACCTACTCAGCTAACCGATAAAGAGCAAAAATTTTATAATTATTTTGCGAAAAAACAAGGTAAAGATTTTGATAAGGCTTATATTAAGTGCACGGCAAAAGCCAATAAAAAAGGAATTTGTTATGTAAAAAAAATAAACAAAAAAACAAAAGACAGTGATATGAAAGACTGGTCAGCTAAAATGCTTACCACGCTGCAAGCACACAAAGTGCTTTTAAAGGAAACATGTACCATTGCTAAGAAAGTTGATAAGTAACTTTAGAATCATTTTAATAAATAAAACAGCCGGCAGTGACCGGCTGTTTTATTATTCTGCACTATTACTAATTTACGAGAAATACATAAGATATGCTCTATCAGGTCATGCTAAACTTGTTTTCGATACAGCATAGAACCTATTTAATACAGCAACAAATTATTTTTTTTGTTGAAGGCATTCAATTAAAGCCTGTTCTAAATGAGAAATATCTGAAGGCTTTGTAATAAAATGCGAAGCTCCCAACTCCAGCATTTCTTTAATTTCCTGTTTATTAGAGGAAGTGGAATACACAATGATGGTTGCATCTTTAAGCTTACCCATTTTTTTTAATTCCTCAATACATTCTTTTCCGTTCATTAACGGCATGTTCAGGTCAACAAAAATAAAATCAGGAATAATTTCTTCATCATCTTTTAAAATTTTCAAAGCCTGTATAGCGCTGTTTGCAACGATACAGTCTACAGGGATTTTCGTTCGCTCAATAGCAAGCTGAAACATTTCACTGTCATCGTGGTCATCATCAATCAGCAGGCAAACTAGTGGTTCAGTTATCATAATGGTAAAGGTTGAATAACAAATATAGTTAATGATAAAAACGTTTACTCAATTTTAAGTTTATTTAAGACAAAATTAATGCATACTTTATGCACTAGTAAATTTAAGCGGTTTATGTGTATTTTTAATTATAAATGAAACCTGTACTAAAAACAATAAGCCTTCTTATATTAATTTCCTTATTAACTTCAGGGCGGCCGCTTAATAAGGATACCTACAAAGAACCCGTCATTAATAAAGACAGTCTAATAAATTTCAGTAAACGGCAATTAGGAAAAAACTACAGTTATGCTAATTGCACACCAAAAACAGGATTCGACTGCTCCGGGTTTGTGTATTATGTATTCAATCATTTTAAAGTGGAGGTGCCACGTTCCTCTTCCGAATACAACAGTTTTGGAACAATGGTTTCTGAGGATTCCTGCAAAACGGGTGATATTATAGTATTTACAGGCACTGATGCTTCTAAACGTTCGCCGGGGCATGTAGGAATTATCTTAACAGGGAAGCCGATGATCAGCTTTATCCACAGCTCGTCAGATAAAAGAAAACCTGGAGTGAAAATTTCGAACTTTAAAGATACACCGAACTACCAAAAACGGTTTATAAAAATTGTACGTGTTTGTAAAATACTTTAAATGGAACTTGAATTTTTAAATTTTTCATTCAATACAAAACCCTTTTGAATGGTTGTGTTTTTAAAATCATGAAGGCAATAATTCAAATAATCTACAAGGTCGTTAAAATTAGTAGGCTTTTGAATGTACATACCGGCGCCATAACGGTAACTTAGTTCTACCATTTTATCAGACATAGCAGTTGAAAGCATGATTACATGCAGATCATTTGAGGGATGAATTTCCTTAATAGATTTTAAGGCTTCAATACCGTTCATTTTAGGCATGTTAATATCTAAAAATATGAAATCAGGTAAATTAAGCGTTTCTTTAAAATAGTTAACGGCTTTTTCGCCATTATTTACAATTGTTAATTGACAAGTTGCATCAATAGAATAGATTGCTTCTTTAAATAGATGACTGTCATCTTCATCATCATCAGCAAGCAAAATATGTAAGATAGGAATGTTCAAAATGGCAGATCTGCGGGCTTAATTTATTATTCGAAGATATGTTAAAAAAGTATTCCTGATTCAATTAATTTATAGGGTAAAACCCTTATGTCTTAGTTATAAATAATTAGTAGTTTTGTACGCTACAGGAACCAAAAACCTGGTATTATGAGCGAAAAAATAAAAATTGCCTACATTGAAGACCATAAATCCGTTAAAGACGGCATTAGCTTCTTATTATCTCAACAACCGGAAATAGAAATCATTGAAGATGAATTTAACTATCATAAAATGGATGCGTTTATTACATCCCATAATATCTCCATCTTTATTTTAGATCTTCAGTTACACAGCCCTAAACAGCCAAATGATTTAAACGGTTATGAGCTCTGCCAAATAATTACACAAAAATATCCTCACATTAAAATTATTGCGCATTCTATGTATGATACGATAGATAGCGTAAATGCCATGTTCAGCAAGGGTGCTGAAGGCTTTGTATCTAAAAAATCAGGATGCGACGAATTGATAAGTGCTATTAAGGCTGTAGCTGCCGGAAAAAAGTATATATGTCCTGAAATAGAAAAGAAATCAAAGAACGCGAAAAATTTTATTAAAAATAGCGATGATATTCTAAAGGCTTTAGAAGAGCCGTTTACAAAAGCTGAAAAGCAAATTCTTGAAAAAATAGCAAAAGGGTTTTCAACAAAAGAAATTGCCCAACAGTTAGAAGTTTCCGAAAAAACAATTGAAACACACCGCAAGCACTTGTTCGTTAAAGCAAACGTAAAAAACGCAGCCGAGCTGATTGCTTTTACGTACTCACGTAAAATTTTAATGGATTAAGGTTATGGAAAAGGTAACCAACTATAACTTCATCAAAAAAATTGGAGAAATTACGGATGATGGAATAGCTGTTTATGATGTAAAGACGGGTACCTTTTTATATGTAAACGAAAACTTTACTAAAATTTTCGGCATTAACGAAAAAGATATTTTGTTTGATTCAAAGATCATATTAAAGTTTGTTCTTGCCGAGGACAGCTCTTATTTAAAATTGCGGTATAATGAGCTCATAGAAAAAGGGTGTATTAACACAACCGAATTCAGGCTGGTTTTTCCTGAAGCCGTTATAAAACACATTAGTTGCGATGTATTGGTATTGGAAGATACCAACCTGATAACCGCTTTTGTTAAAGACGTGAGTAAAGCAAAACAACATGAAGATTATTTAATAAAATATACTGCTCAAAAAGACACATTGCTTGATATGCTGACACATAATTTAAGTGGTCCGTTGCAACTTTCAAAAGATATGGTCTCATCCTTAAAAAGAGGATATAATGAAAATAATAGTGCCGATATTAATAAGCTGCTCAATATTATGCAAGAAAATACCCAGCAATGTATTGATATTGTAAACGATTTTTTAAGGCAGGAACATTATGAATCGACCCATACTTATGTAAGAAAAACAAGGTTTGATGTGATTGAAAAAATTTATGTGACCCTTGACAAGCTCAGGGCCATGAATAAAGATAAAATATTTACCCTGACCTCCGATCTTGAAAATTTAAATATTACATCTGATGCCGTAAAGTTTTTTCAAATCATACATAATATTTTATCCAACGCCATAAAATTTACAGGCGATAACGGCATCATTGATATTAATGTGAAAGAGTTTGAAGACTGTTATATAATAGCCATTAAAGATAACGGTGTAGGAATTCCTGAAGCTGACCATTCTTCCTTATTCCACAAAAAAGTAAAAGGAAGAATGGGTTTAAAAGGAGAAACGTCTTCAGGCTTAGGCCTCTCTATTGCAAAAAAACTGGTTGACGTGCTTAACGGTAAAGTAAGGTTTGAAAGCAATGAGAAAGACGGTTCAACTTTTTTTGTAGAATTGCCAAAAGAATAATCCTATTTTATTTTCCCTTAGTGGCTTTTCGATTTTTTTCGCGTAACTCTTTATATTTTTTTCGCGGGTTCTCGTTATCAAATTGGTTAATGTCCCTATAGGCTTCCAGCAAATCATCAGGTACTTTACCTTTATAATTAATTTTATATACCGAGAAGCCGTTATAAGGTATCTTGTTAATATTGCCAAGCATCTTAACACGTCCTTGTAAATTATCTCTTTTAAAATAAGCTAAAAAAACCTGCTTTCTCGCTTTCAATAATTCGCTAAGGCGATTATTTACAACCTCACTGCTTACAATCTGCCTACACTTATCTTGTATGGTAAATAAATGTTTTGAGTTTGCCCTTGAGTCCAGGTAACGGATAAACGTTGAATCTTTAACAGAAATCTTTTCAATATTAGTAGTATCGCCCTCTTTAAGATCTTTATTTTTTATTTTATTGGCAAATTCGTAGAACTGTTTTTTAGCTTCAAAAAATAAAATGTACTCTTTTTCTTTTTCTTCATACACTAAGGGGCTCACGGTTATAGAAACATCCTCGTGGTCTTTCAAAAACTCAGCCATTTTTTCAACAAATTCTTCCTGGCTTGATTCTAATATACTTTTCCGTTTATCCCATCGTATCATCATTGATTTCTCAATTTCATTTTCCGCATACTTCACTTCCGTGCGATATTTTGTGGTGGCGGGTTTTACAAAAATATTAGTGATGATACTTAATATAACATCTCCTATTTTAAATTTTGGATCTTTTAAATTACCTTCTATCGGCACTTCATAATCAATAACATTGCCTCTGTCTCTCACAAAAAACATAATTAGTTTTAAGGGGATCCATTTATCTCCGTTTCGTTTTTGCTTATTATTTATCCTTGGATCAATAATCGTTAACCGGTTATCACTTTTAATAAAGCCATTTCTCACATTCCATTTACCTTTTAATTCAATAGTTCCCCTGTCGAGCGGGAAAGAGGTATAGGTTATTAAATAGGGATTGAACATAGCGGCCGGGATCTTTTGTAAATGGTATTTAATATCAAAATCCGTACTGTCTTTAGGATTAATACTTAAGTTGAAGTTTACATCTCCGTAGGGTTTTAAGCCCGTTTTTAAGCTCAGGTCAACCCATTTGGTACTTCTCTCAATTGAATCAGCAACAATGGTTAAGGGATTGGCTGCTACGTTAAATTTTTCATTCAGGGCAAAATCATTATATACTATATCCGAATTATAAATCCCTAAACGATTAATCTTATAATTACTTCTGAAGAAATTTTTCGCTAATACCTTCACATAATCAGCGATCTGAAATAAAATATTGACATCCCCCTTTTTAGCTTTAGCATTTTTTACATTTTTTCCGCCTTTACCAAACATGTTCTGTAAATTATCCAAATGGTCGTACCGTTCATATTTAAAGTAAGGCTTAACTAAAGAAATAGAATCGAAAGAATATTTTTTACCTGCGGGACTTAACTGTAAAATAGCAACCGTTAATTTTTTAAATGCTAAATAATCTTCTAAACTGTCTTTACCAAAATGCAGGTCATTAATTGCCACTACACCCGTTGCGTTCAGCTCTTCCTTGCTTTTAACGTTACCGGATGCTTTTATATCAGCATCTAAATTTGCCCTGAACTTTCCGTAATTAACAATATCCTTAATGTATTGCTCCATAATAGAGAGATCGAATTTGTTAACCACGGCAGCAACCTTATAATCCATACTCTTCAGGTTAAATAAAGCGTTACCGGTAATAGTACCCGTTCCTACACCTGACTGAAGAGAAAATTTTGCAGCGATCGTATCCACATTCCATCTCATACCTTCAGATGATACATCCACTTTTTTTACTGAATAATTAATAGGAATAGTAGTTTCTTTATAAATAAAAGTTCCGTTTTTTATATTAATATCTAACAAATTAAAATGTGCCGGTTCTTTTTTCTTTTTTGATTTAGGTTTTTTAGATGTAAACTTTTCTATGATGTCATTAAAGTTTAAAGCTTTAGTACTATCTTGAATTATGGTTGCTTTAGGATTATTTAAAGTTAAATTGCTTATTTCATACGTTTTTGAAATAAGCTTGGTCATTTCTAAATTGACAATAATATTATCGGCGGAGAAAAAAATACTGTCGCTTTTTTTTGCCTCATAAACTTTTATGTTTCTTAAATTAACGTAACCCGTAAATGGATTGATATAAGGCAGATCCATCGTTATTTCACGACCCGAATACTTATAGTCATATTTCTCTACTACATATTTAGCAATAGGAGAAATAAATATAATAATAGCAGCCACTAAGACTATGATTACCAAAAGGAACCAAAAAACTATTTTTTTAAATCGTGTATTTAATAATTTCATATTTAATTTAAGTATGAGGGTTTTAAAAATAAATTTTTATAAACTCAAATCCTATATTATAGTTTTATGCCGGTTAAAATAATTAACACTCATAAAAGTTACCTTAAAAATAGTATAGTTATTACTACATTGATAAATGTGTTCACAGAAACTGTAAGTTGTGTGGAAAATATGCCCCATTTTATAAACAGGAAACAGTTATGGCTTGATCTCTGTAATTTTAAATTCTACTCTTCGGTTTAATTGCCTTCCATTAGGATCATCGCTGCCGTCAGCTTTTTGATTGGTAGCATTAGGGTTACTTTCTCCATACCCTTTTGCCGTCATTCTGCCTTTACTGATGCCTTTATTGATGAGGTATGAAACAACAGCCCCTGCTCTATCTTGTGACAACTTTAAGTTATACTCTGCTGTTCCCTTCGAATCCGTATACCCCGAAATCTCGACACTTAAAGCAGGGTATTTATTCATAAAGCGTACAAGGTTCCTCAACTCCACATTTGATATTTGACGAAGCGTTGCTTTATCGAAATCAAAAAAGATATTGTTCAACACAATTTTTGATCCCACAATAATAGGCGGCAACATAACAGGCCTATAAATCTCATAATAGTTTGATTTTTTAGGAATATCCCTGTTTTCAGAATAAAACATAAATCCTTCTGCTTCATAAGAAATATTATAATTTTTACCCGGTGTAAGGATCATTACGTACTGTCCTGTTTTACTGTTTGTTCTATACACACCAACCACATTACCGGTTTCATTATCGGTTACGGTGATCTCAATATTTTTAGGAACTTTTCCTTCCGAGTCCTTTACTTCACCTTTCAATAATGTAAGCGGCTGCTGTTTTTGATCGAGAAACGTGATCATATAATTATCTTTCTCTCCTACCCCGCCTTCTTTAAAAGAAGAGTAATACGCTTTTGTTTTATCAGGCGATACAATATAAAACACGTCATCATCCGGTGAGTTTACAGGAAAGCCTACGTTTACAGGAGATTGCCAGGTACCATTATCTGATAAGGTACTGTAAAATATATCGAAGCCGCCCATGGTTTTATGCCCTGTAGAACTAAAGAAAAGAGTAATCCCGTCAGGATGTAAAAAAGGCGCCTCTTCATCATACGCGGTATTTATAGTGCTTCCTAAATTAACTGCCTTTCCCCAATCTCCTTTATCCGTCAGCTCGCTTTTGTAAATATCTCTTCCGCCAAATCCGCCGGGCCTGTCACTTACAAAGTATATGGTATTACCGTCGGCCGTAATAAAAGCGCTGGGTTCCCAGTGTTTACTGTTAATATTTGAATTTAATTTTTCAGGTTCCGACCACACATCACCGTTCAAATGGGTTTTGTAAATATTTCCGTCGCCGTTATCATCCTTATAAATCAAAATATTTTGCCCGTCAATCGTTATTCCTACAGTAGCTTCGTTACCATCTGTATTAATAGGGCTGCCAATACCTTTTGCATCCGTCCATTTGCCGTTTACAAAATCCGTAATGTAAATGTCTTCAAAATATTTTCCGTCATCATACGTTTTTCCGCCCGTGCTGCCTTCCCTTCTTGATGTAAAAATCATGGTATTTCCGTCGGCTGTTACTACAGGTGAATAGTCGGGATACTTTGAATTTACTGACTTACCCATGTTTTCTACTTTTAATCGAACCGGTGTTACCATTAATTCTTTAGCCGTATTACACATTTCTATTTTACGGGCGGCCTCTTTTTCATTTTCTTTATCAGATTTGTGGTATTTAACCATTTGCTGCCTGTAAAGATTATAGGTATTAATTGCTTTATCAAATTTTGAATGTGTATGGTAAGCATCTCCTAATAATTTATAAGCTAAAATCGGAGCATTTCTTTCGCTCGCCTCATGTTCTTTATAGGTTGGAGAAACAGATTTAACGGCTTTTTCAAGAAACTGCACGGCTTTTTCTTTAGCCATGCCGGATTGTAAATAACAAAACCCTATTTTATAACAAAGGTTAGCGTTTGCTGTATCCCCGTTATACAATTCAATGTACATGGGGAGCGCACGTTCATAATTTTTTTCTTTAAAAACTTCCTCTACTTTATTAAACTTAAATTCAAAATCAGAATCTTTCTGAGAAAAAAAACGTAAGCTGCTTAATATGAAAATAAAAATTAATGTAAATTTATGCATAAATAAAAGTTAAAGTTGAATAAGTGTTTATTAGCAAGGAATGGCAGGCAATGTTAATAAAGGGATATCTACATGAAAAGCCATTTTTTTTGTATTGCTTTCTTTAAATAACCGTTCAATTAAATTATGTTTTTGAGGGATCATTGTAATCATGTCAATATTTTGATTAACAATAAATTCGCTTATACCCGCAATAATATCATTGTTCTCTAAAAAATGATACATGTGTTCTTTGTTTTCAAAATATTTTTCTATTCTTCTTCCGGAAACACCGTCATCTTTTCCAATTTTATCGGCCTGTTCTTTTACTACATTTAATATGGAAATATTAGAGTTAAACGATTCTATAAGATCCTTTAATGGCGCGTGCATACACATTTCGCATTCCATTTTAAGGTCGCTTGTAAATACTATTTTTTTTATTTCTTTATATTGTGACGCTTCAGGAACAATAATTACCGGTGTTTGCGTATTCTTAACAACATCGGTTGTAATACTGCCAAACATAAAGTCACTAATGGTGCCTGTTGAGCTTAAACCCATAACAATTAAGTCAGGTTTTTCCTTTTCTTCTATCACAGCTATTTCGTCAACTGCGAAGCCGCTCATCGTTTTACATTCAATTGTTATATCCGAACCTTTTCTTAAAAAAGTGGCTTCTTCGTTTAAACGCTCTGTATAGCCCTTTTCCAATTCACTGATATCAATCATTTCGGTTGTAGAAAAATCTCCCGCCGTTAAAACCGGTAAATTATATACATGAAATAGTAAAACCTTATAATTTAATGATTTAGCTAAGTTTACGGCATATCTTGAAGCATTTCGCGACACATCAGAAAAATCGGTGGGAACTAAGATTGTTTTCATAATACTATAGTTAATTCAACTTTAATGCCATCGGTTAAGCTGCCATTTCGCATAATTGAAAAATAACTTAAAATAAAACCCGTCTTCGTTTATACAAATTGCTTAATTTGCCGGTTGCAATTGTCATGGCAAACAGTCCGACCCCATACTTTAAAGAATTTACATCAAGCGAAAAAACGGCGGGAATAATCTTAGTATGCTGTGCCGGTATTTCTCTCATCTTATCTAATTCGCTTTTATCGGAAAGCTATATTCATTTTTGGCATACAACATTTGGATTTTCATTTTTGAATTTTGATATGCATTTAAGTATGGAGCATTGGATCAATGACGGCTTGATGACTATCTTCTTTTTAATGGTTGGCTTAGAGATAGAAAGAGAATTATATAACGGAGAATTAAACCCCCTGAAAAACGCTGTGTTGCCCATAGCGGGAGCTATAGGCGGCATGGCGATACCGGCCTTGGTATTTATTTTAATTAATTACAATACATCCACCATAAACGGGTTTGGCATTCCTATGGGTACTGATATCGCTTTTGCCCTCGCTGTTATTGCACTGGCCGGAAACCGCGTCCCTGCCTCTATAAAAATTATTTTAACGGCTATTGCTATTATTGATGATCTTGGTTCAATCCTGATCATCGCCTTCTTTTATGGCTCTCACATTAACTTAATCTGTTTAAGCATTGCCTTAGGAATTTTTGCTATTCTCATCCTATTAAACTGGTTAAAGGTTTATTCGTTCTTACCCTACATAGTATTGGGAATAATAATGTGGTTTTTTATGCTGCAATCGGGCATACATCCTACCATTTCAGGTGTATTACTGGCTTTTACCTATCCTTTCGGCGACGGTTCAAATAAGTCGCCGTCTATTAAGCTTCAACATGCACTGCATTTGCCGGTAGCGTATATTATACTTCCTTTATTTACACTCGCTAATACAGCAATTTCGGTTAAGCCTGAATTTATAACTGAATTAAATGCGCCGCATTCAATAGGTATTTTAGTAGGTTTAATTATCGGGAAGCCGCTGGGCATCATGTTCTCTATATTTACTTTAATAAAATTAAAAATAGTAACTCTGCCGGCCGGTATAACTGCTTATGATGTGCTGGGTATGGGGTGTATAGCGGGCATAGGTTTTACCATGTCTATATTTATTACGCAACTGGCTTTTTCGGAACAACCTATTATTCAATCTTCTAAAATGATGATCTTAATTGCTTCATGCGCGGCAGCAATTATAGGTTATAGTTTGTTTAAGATAAAACATAAATTTATAAAAGAATAAATACAATCGGAGTAACCGCCTATTTATATTTAATAATTATTAATGAAATTTTTGCTGTCCATATTTTTTAAATCAAACATGCTTATTACCTGGATACAGCATAAGCTCACACCTAAACAGTTCCTTATTTTCAGTGCTATTCTTATTGGCTTAACTGCGGGGCTCGCGGCAGTATTTTTAAAATTTTTTGTGCACTTTCTAATTATCAATATTGAACACATCTCTGCAAATAAACCTTTTATTATTGCCTTATTTCCTATAATAGGCATTGCCTTATGCACCTTATACATTCATTATTTAAACGGCAATAAACTGGGTAAAGGGCTTTCTAATATTTTATACTCAATTGCTAAAAAATCGAGTATTTTACCAAAAGACCAAACTTACAGTCACATCATAAGCAGTGCGCTAACCGTTGGGTTCGGCGGTTCAGCGGGGCTTGAATCTCCTATTGTTACAACGGGTTCGGCCATCGGTTCAAACTTTGGAAAAACGTATAAGTTAACTTATAAAGAACGCACCCTATTATTAGCCTGCGGCGCAGCGGCAGGAATTGCCGCAGCCTTTAATACGCCCATTGCGGGAGTATTATTCGCTTTAGAGGTATTGTTGGTAGAAGCAAACATTTCCGCTTTTATCCCTATATTAATTTCAGCGGCTTCAGGGGCTTTATGCTCTAAAATTATTTTACATGAAGATGTGTTATTACAATTTAAGCTACAGGTACCGTTTGATTATAATAATGTGCCTTTTTATATTTTATTAGGCGTAGTTGCCGGCCTGTGTTCCTATTACTATTCTAAGCTCTTTATTGCTACCGAGCATTATTTTAAAAAATTTGAAGATAAAAAGACTATTAAAGTATTGGTTGGCGGGCTTGGTTTATTTGTGCTTATATTACTTGTTCCGCCTCTTTTAGGGGAAGGCTATCACAGCATTAAATTACTTTCCGAAAGTCATCCGAGCCTGGTTTTTAACCATTCGCTATTTCCGCTTTCCACCTTATCAAAACCCGTTTTATATTTATTATTACTGGTGGTTATTTTATTAAAACCTATCGCTACAGGCATTACCATTGGCAGTGGCGGTAACGGTGGCAACTTCGCACCCTCCCTGTTTTTAGGAGCATTTGTCGGTTTTTTATTTTCATCTCTTCTTTCAGACCTTGGCATTCCGCTGCCCATCAGTAACTTTACCATAGTTGCCATGGCCGGGTTATTAAGCGGGATTTTCCATGCACCCCTTACCGGTATATTTTTAATTGCTGAAATTACAGGCGGTTATGAATTAATTATTCCGTTAATGATCGTGTCTGCCCTAAGCTATGCGGTATCAAAATATTTTATGCACTTTAGTATTGATATGCTTAAACTGGCTGAAAAAGAGAAGATCGTTACCACCAATACCGACTCCTATTTACTAAGCAACATTGACCTTTCAACCTATGTAGAACGCGATTTTTTGGAAGTTCCCGTAAATGTTAACTTAAGAAAGCTGATAGAACTCATTACCTTATCTAAACGCAATATTTTCCCGGTATTAGATAAAGAACTTAATTTAAAAGGTTTGATCAGTATTGATGACATTAGGGAAATAATGTTTAAGCAGGAATTATATGATTCAGTAACTGTAAAAGAGATTATGCATGCTCCTAAATATATCATTACAGAAAAAGACGATATTATCTCTTCCATGAAACTATTTTCAGAATCTCATCTATGGAATATCCCCGTAATTTTTGAAGGCAAATACCAAGGGTTTATCTCCAAATCCACTATCCTCGAAAAATACAGGGAAGTGCTTATTGAAAGTTCAATAGAATAACCGACTAACTAAAATGACCTAATTATAGTAATCCAAAAGTAAAATTAAAATTTAACTAAATCATTTTAGTAAATTTGTAGTATAATCCTAAAAAATAACTCATGAAAACACTTTTACTTTTTTTAGCTTGTGCAACGCTGACCATATCATGTTTCGCACAAACCTATTCACCTATAGGTGTAACAGGCTATAACAGAGATGCTGTTGCTGAAAGTTCACCGGCATTAAGTTCTACGAGCGGCTCTATAGACGGAAGCGATTATGTATTATACAGTTATGCTTACGGTACTGTTTTTAGTACAGGATATGGAATACCTAATAATGGAACCATTACTAACGGTTTAAGAACTTACCAGATGAATTCTTTTTCAACCAATAATACATGTTATATTAATGCAGGATTAAAGGACTCCCTTATTATTACAACACCTGCATCCTACGCGGCTATAAGCTTACTGGGCCTTGCAACTGAAGGTTCGGCGGGAATGATTATTACCATAAAATTTACCGATGGTACCGGCCAGGTATTCAGCGGTCTCACATTGCCCGATTGGTTCAGTAATTCCAATGTTATTCAAAGCGGCATTGATCGTGCGGGCCGATCATCGAATTCACCGGATTATAACTCATACAATCCCAATATGTTTGCAACTGACCTTATTTTATCATGCGCTAACCGAACTAAAAATGTGCAACGCATTGTTATTCAAAACACAACTACCAACCCCCGTATTTGCATATTTGCCGTGTCGGGTGCAGCGTTACCAACTTATTCTGTTAACACAACAGCTGCAACCTGCAACGGCAATGCCAACGGAACCGCTGCTATTACAGCAATAAACGGTTTACCTGCATTTACATATACATGGACTACAAGCCCTGTTCAAAATACGGCCGGTGTAAATAACCTTTATGCAGGAACCTATACGGCTACTATAAAAGACGCGGCAGCCTGCATAAATACTGTAACAGCGATAATTACACAACCTACACTAATCGTAGTCGCTATTTCTGCTTCTTCCACTTCATTATGCACAGGGAGTACAGTTACGTTAACAACAACAGGCGCAACAACGTATACTTGGAGCAATTCAGCATCAACCGCTACGGCAGTTATTACACCAACGGGTTCAGGCACTTATAGTGTTGCAGGCACAACATCAGTAAATTGCCTCGTAACCGGCAGCATCAATATAACGGTTAATCCATTGCCTGTTATTAATTTTTCATTATCACAAACTACATTTTGCAGCAGCTCGCCAAGCATTACATTAAACGCAACACCTTCCGGAGGAACTTATTCGGGAGCAGGTATTACCGGATCAGGCTTTTCACCGGCAGCCGCAGGAGTTGGCACTCATGCAATAACGTACGTATATACAGATGCCAACAACTGTTCGGCAAGCACAACAGTTTCGTCGGTAGTAAATGCCTGTACAGGTATTGAAGAATTACAAAACACCTCATTCGTTGTATTTCCAAATCCCAATAAAGGATCTTTTACGATCAAAGCAATAGCCGGCATGCAGCTAACCGTTGTTAATGAAATAGGGCAAACTGTGAGGTCTGTTGAATTAAACGCTTCTCATAATAACACAATTAATATTGAAAACTTACCTATGGGAATTTACTTTGTGATTGGTCAAAACGATCAACAAATCATTAAACAAAAAATAGTAGTGACTAATTAAGGTAGTGAATTAAAATAATGTATTATTATGTGAGGCAACTCCACGGAGCTAATAAGATTGGTATTGGATGAGTGTTACAAACAGGACACCTCTACGAGGTTAAGAAAAAATAATTTTGTTTGGCGTGAGCTTTTTATATATATTTAATCTCCATGCTTGTTACAAAGCAACAGTTATATATTCCTTTAATGCTTCTTCTATTTGTGATAACGACTTGTATAATTGGTCGAATGATTCAATCACAAAATAAGTTTTCTGGTAAATATCTGTTCTAAAAGACGTATTAAAAATATTTTCTACATCAAACGGCAAATGAACAGCCTGATCACTCATGCAGTGCCGGGTTTCTCCTTTGGAAGAAATAATTCCCGCACCGTAAATTTTTAAAGCATGGTTTTCTTTTATAAGCCCAAATTCAATGGTAAACCAATACATTCTTCCAAGCAATTCAATTACCCGATCATTATTTTTGTACTTTAAAAAAATAGTGCTGATGCCTTTAAAAAAGGCAACATAATGTATATTGCTCAACAATGGCACATGGCCAAATACATCATGAAACATATCAGGCTCTTCCAGGTAATCTAATTGATCAAAAGTGCGTAACCAGCAGGTTGCCGTAAATTTTTTCTTCGACAAGTATTCAAAAAATTCATGTTGAGGGCTAATATTCGGCACTACTTCTAACGACCAACCTGTCAGCGGTTTTAATAAGTAATTGATCTCTTCAAAATCAGGAATTTTAGCTGCGGTAAAATTAACAGCTTTCAAAGCATTTAAATATTCTGAAGAAACTATCGGCTGTAAAATTTCCATCTGCCGGGTAAATAAGGTTTGCCATACGTTAAGGTCTTGTGGCGTATAGTCCGTATAAATTTGCCTTGTTGGTCTTTTGTTGATCATCGTATTTTGGTTTTAGAGGTTAATATAAGCTCATAAAAAAACCCGTTTCAAAAGAAACGGGTTGTATTTAGTATTGTAAAATAAAAATATTACGCACACTTTACCGTTTCATAACTGAAAGCAGGTAATAATAATAGAAAGAGGTGTTCATTTTTTTCATTATACAATACTAAGTAATAATTCGAATATTAAAAATTTAATTGAACATTTTTATTTTGCACAGCCTGCTTCTTTGTAATCCGCTTTAGCATTAGGGTTGCCTAATACCTGAAACGACATTCTCGGGTCACCAAAGAGCTCACAATACCTTTGAGGATTTTTTTCTTTTGCTTTATGCAAGGCATCGTTAAAATTACGGCTGTAAAACTTTTCAGGCAAGTGAGATGCTATTGAGATGTAGCTGAATAATAATCCTTCATCTACACCCTCTACTTTTAAGAAAGGCTCGAGTATATTACCGGAGAATTTATAATCTTTTCCCCGGGTAAATACATACGCCAACTTTAAAGCATTTTGCCAGGTGGCGTCTTTAAAATTATAAAAGCTTTTGATGCGTGTAATACAGGCTTCAATTTGAGGCTCTGCATTTTCAACGGTATCCAATGATTCCATAATTTTAAATTGCCATTCAATATTTAAGCCGTCCACTTGTTTTTTAGTGATCTTCGATTTATATAAAGCGTCAATGTCTTGTTGTAATTTAGACTGCTGCTCTTTTGTGCCTAAGCTTGTATCTAATTTTATAGAACTAAAAATCCTGTTATAGCGAATCACATCATTTGCAGGATCCAGTTTTTCTAATCGTTTCAATTCAATATAATCATCTTCATCCACAATACTGCTGTTACCTAAATAATTAAAGTAGACCTTATTATTCATAAAATTAGCAAACTTAGCATCATTGGGCAGTTTTAGACTATCCATAGCGTCTTCCGTATATTTTTTCTGAATAACTTTTGTAGCAGCGTATTCCATAATTTTATAAGCCTGCGGTATTTTATTTGCCTTTAACGCACGGTTAAAAGAAACGGTGGTAAAACGTTGTTCCTTATCGCCTGAAATATCATAGGTTACATCCATCACAATTTGTGCAAAACGTTGCTTCGCCAAAACAGGTTCCAGTTCGCTTAATAAAGAGCCGTCAGCATTAATTTTTTTAACGGCTTTATCTTTACCCATTTTCACAAGCTCCGCATATTTTCCGTCTTCCATTTCCATTTCAAATAAATTCCACGAATCTTTTGTTTCAATAGTAGGGTTTATTTTATTGTTCTGCATGCTTTGCAACACTTTAGTTACGCTTTCCGCGCGCTTACGTTGCAGCTTGGCATTAGCCTTGGCATCTCCTTCAATAGATGAATAGGCATAAATGTATAAGCCGTCGATCACAAAATCAGGTTCATTTAATGCCCTGATAAAAGGCTGAACATCTTCCGCTTTAAATTCAGATTTATTTTTTTCGAAAGGAATGGTGAAATTTAAAATTGAGCTTTCTGATTTTGGCTCAAAAGGCGGCTTTAAACCAACACTTTCGGGGGCAGGCAGCAAACCGATAGGCGTATTACTATCTTGATCGCCTTCCTCTAAATAGCTTCGTGTTACGGTTCTGCAAACGTGCCCATCCTGCACCACAATTAAATTTAATTCATAAGGACCTGTAATTTTCTTATTGAATTTACCCATTTCTAACCTTAGTTTATTGGTCTTGATCTTTTTCTTAGCTTTTTTGTCGGGTTTAATTAAATTTTTAGAAAACACATTGTCTTTATAAATTACTTTTTGCATTACTCCTTTACTTTGCAAATTGTTATCTACAATGTTATAATCCGGTTTCTCATACTGGGCGCGCTGCACAATGTCTACAGCCAATCCGTCTTTTGTTTTCTTCAACAAGCGTTTCAGGTCTTTAAGGTTTGCATATTCTAAATAGATTTTTCCGTTTTCAACCGTTAACCCTTTTTGCAGCAGATCGTAGTTTTTCCATTTATCACAGTTTTTGCATGCTTTAAGATCAGGTGCTTGCAATTTTTTAGATTTTGTATTGAACGGCACCGCTAATTCTTTTTTCTTCTTGGCACCGGCATTAAAGCTGTCGTAACCACCGTATACAGCAACAGCCACTACTTTTTTATTATCCTTATCCATGGTGCATTTAAACCCAACCATCATGTATTGCGGACTGAGCAAAACGGCCTTATCTTTTTTAGTATTTTCCCAACGCGTCCAAATAACCTTTGCTACCTGCGCGGTATTATATGTGTCTCTGCCTTTACTCACAGGAGCGAGCATGGCGGTTTCTTCTCCTTTATTTGTGCCGCCGGCCTTTACTAAATTCTTTTTTACTTTTTCGGGATCTACTTTTGCCTGGCCTGATTTAGCCATTTTTTTGGCATCAATAGCTGCAGCATTAATTAAAATATCATTTACTTCAAAGGTATCAAGCCCGTTTAAGTTTCTGAATTTATTTAACTCTCTTACTAAATGGTTTGGCAGGTCGTCTAAATTAAAATCCTGTGCATGCAGCGCACAAGCAAATAATAAAACAGAAAGGGAAAGTAGCAGTTTTTTCATAGTGGCAAGTATTTTAACAAATATTATAAAAAAGCCCTGATATCGCTATTCAGAGTATTCACAAACTATCAACAAAACTGATTTTAAAATAACATACTTTCTACAATTTTCAAGAAAAGGAACCGGCAAAAAAAGAATTTATAGTATATTCGTCTATTATATAGATCCAGTATTATGAAGAAGATATTAATTGCCAACAGGGGAGAAATAGCCTTGCGTATCATGCGCAGCGCCAAAGAAATGGGAATAAAAACCGTTGCTATTTACAGCGAAGCAGACAGGAACGCGCCTTTTGTACGTTATGCCGATGAAGCAGTTTGTGTAGGGCCGCCCCCAAGCTCACAATCGTATTTACAAGGCGATAAAATAATTGCCTTATGTAAGGAATTAGGGGTAGATGCCATACACCCGGGCTACGGATTTTTATCGGAAAATGCGGATTTTGTAAGAAAGGTGGTTAAGGCCGGTATTATATTTATTGGGCCGAGCGCTGAAGCCATGGACCTGATGGGCGATAAATTAAGCGCTAAGGCAACGGCAAAAAAATACAATGTACCAATGATCCCGGGTTCTGAAGGAGCTATAAGTGACCTTGCCGATGCAACTAAATTGGCTAAAGAAATTGGTTTTCCTTTATTAATAAAAGCTTCTGCCGGTGGCGGTGGTAAAGGAATGCGCCTTGTTGAAAAAGAAAGTGAAGTAGAAGAGCAAATGAAGATGGCTATAAGCGAGGCTATTTCCGCTTTTGGGAACGGTGCCGTATTTATTGAGCGTTATGCGTCAGGCCCAAGACATATTGAAATACAATTACTGGCCGATAATTACGGAAACTGTGTGTATTTATTTGAGCGTGAGTGCAGCATTCAACGTCGCCATCAAAAATTAATTGAAGAAGCGCCTTCCTCTGTTCTGACTCCCGAACTTAGAAAAGCCATGGGCGAATGCGCCGTTAATGTGGCGAAGGCCTGCAACTATAGCGGTGCGGGCACGGTTGAATTTTTATTGGACGATCAGCTTAATTTTTATTTTCTGGAAATGAATACACGCTTACAGGTGGAGCATCCCGTATCTGAATTTATTACAGGGCTTGATCTTGTAAAAGAACAGATAAAAGTAGCTATGGGAGAAAAATTAGCGTTTACACAAGATGATCTTAAAATTAACGGGCACTCTATTGAAGTGCGTGTATGCGCGGAAGATCCGGCAAACAATTTTTTACCCGACATCGGTAAATTAAAAACATACAGGGTGCCTACAGGCCCGGGAGTGCGTGTGGATGACGCTTTTGAAGAAGGAATGGACATTCCTATTTTTTACGATCCTATGATTGCTAAATTAATTGTGCATGGTAAAGACAGGACAGAGGCCATTGAAAAAATGCTAAGGGCCATTGCCGATTACGAAATTACGGGGGTGGAGACTACATTGAACTTTTGCGCTTTTGTATTAAAACATGAAGCTTTTGTAACCGGAAAATTTGACACAGGATTTATTCCTAAATATTTTAAGCCTGAGATGTTAAATAATTTTAATAAAGAGGAGGAAGAGGTTGCTTCCATTTTTAGCGCGTTTGTGGCATCGAGTTTGTCTAATACCGCTAAGGAACTGAGAAATGAGTCTCCCGGTAAATCGAAATGGCGCTTAAACCGCGTGTAATTGAGAGGTAACCCAAAGGTTACCTTTTTCGTTAAAGGAATTAAAGTATAAATGAATACCCTGTTTTATAATAGAGTAATAATTTGTTTCCGGAAAAAACGGAACTCTACTTTAGTTGTTACTTTAATATCAGTATTATTCTCCCTTTCTTTTCAAAGTATTTCTCAAACAACGGACGATGTTATTGTGCCTGCCGAAAAACAAAAAACGCAATACAGGGTTTATGCCGAAATCTATAACGGCGACACTATTCCATCTATTAGGTTCCAGGATATATATGTATACGCGGATTATATTTATAAAAACAAAAAACAATACGAAGAATGGACACGTGTTAAATACAATGTCAAAAAAGTATATCCGTATGCAATACTCGCTGCTGCTAAGCTAAAGGAGTATAACGTAATCCTGGAAAAGATGCCGAGTGAAAAACTAAAAAAGGCCTATTTAAAAATTATAGAAAAACAATTAAAGGATGAGTTTGAGGAGCCGATGAAAGACCTTACGATAACGCAGGGAAGAATTTTATTAAAACTCATTGATCGTGAAACAGGGAACACCGGCTATCAACTGGTAAAAGATCTGCGCGGTAATTTCCAGGCGTTTATGTGGCAAAGCCTGGCTCGCCTCTTTGGAAGTAATATGAAGTCTGAATATGACCCGAAAGGTGAAGATATTATGATTGAACGTGCCATTAAGCTGATAGAAGCGGGGCAATTTTAAAAAGTCGTAAAAATTTTTAGCTCATACTTACCGTTTTGTAGTGTATTTCTATACCCTAATTCATTCCGCAAAAAACCGTATTTTTAAACTCATTAATTACAATTCTATAATGAGTAAATTCTACATTTTATCAGCTGTTTTTTTGAATAGTGTTTCATTTGCACAATCTCCGTCACAAGACAGTACCTCTCTCAGAAAAATTTTTGATTTTTATTTAACCGAAAGTCACTGCTATAAAAATTTAGAATATTTAACCACACAAATCGGCGGGCGCATAAGCGGGTCAACGCAAGCGGCACAAGCTGTAACATGGGCTAAGAAAGCCATGTATGAAGCCGGTGCTGACACCGTTTATTTACAGCCTTGCATGGTACCGCATTGGGTAAGAGGTGTAAAAGAAACCTGCACGACTGTAAATATAAAAACCAAACAAAAAACAACTTATACTATTTGCGCCTTAGGAGGTTCGGTAGCTACACCAATACCGGGACTTATTGCAGAAGTTATTGAGGTAAATAGCTTCGATGAGCTCGATAAATTAGGAGAAGCCGGAGTTAAAGGGAAGATCGTTTTTTATAACGTGTTTTTTGATCACCAACATTTAAGCACAGGCACCTGCTATGGAGAAACCGTAAAATACCGTTGGGCCGGCCCGAGCAAAGCCGCTAAGTATGGCGCTGTAGCAACTATTGTAAGAAGCATGAGCTCCATTAATAATGATTTTCCTCACACAGGTGCTATGGGCTATGATACAACGGTTTGCAAAACAAAGATTCCTTGCTGTGCCATGAGTTATGTAGCTGCCGATAAACTTTTAAAAGAGCTGAAAGAAAATCCAAAACTGAAAGTAAGTTTAAAAATGAATTGTGCTACCTTAAAAGACGAGCCTTCTTTTAATGTAGTAGGCGAAATAAAAGGAACACAAAAACCAAATGAAATAATTTTGGCGGGCGGCCATTTAGATTCGTGGGACCTCGGACAAGGCGCACACGATGATGGTGCAGGCGTTGTACAAAGTATTGAAGTGTTAGCTATGTATAAAAAACAAGGCATTAAACCAAGGCATACCATTCGTGCAGTAGCGTTTATGAATGAAGAAAACGGCGGTGCGGGAGGCAGAGCGTATTTGGAAGACACTAAAAAAAATAAATTAAAACACATTGCTGCTTTAGAAAGTGATGCCGGTGGCTTTTCTCCGCGGGGTATTGGGGCCGATACTACGTTAGGCCTTTATAAAAAATTGGTGAGCTTTAAAGAACTGTTAAATCCTTATTTTTTACAATATATTGAAAGAGGAGGAGGCGGTGCAGATATTTCTCCTTTAAAACAATTAGGTGTGCCTTTGATTGGTTTTGAACCCGACGGGCAAAAATATTTTGACTACCATCATACAGCTGATGATACGTTTGATAAAATAAATAAGCGCGAACTTGAACTTAGTGCAGGTGTTATTGGTTCTATTATTTACTTAACAGATATGCATAATTGATCATGCACTGTTTTTTAAAACAATAAAACATATTTACAAATGAAATTGAACCAAAAAAAATTAAGTTATGTTGTTTTAGGTTTTGTGGTTGCGTTCACTGTTATTTGCGCTTTCAAAATAAAAGACCTTAAATTTAATTACGACTTCGAAGCATTTTTCCCCAATGAAGACAGTGAACTGGAGGTATACCATACACACCGGGATCGGTTTGAATGGGACAATGAATTTGTATTGTTAGGCTTAGAAAATAAAAAAGGAATTTTCAAAAAAGATTTTCTTCAAAAAGTAGAAGCTCTTTCAAATGACTTGAAAAACATTCGTTACATCAACAAAATTATTTCGCCAACCAATATTAAAAACATTTCTTTAAGCGGGTTGGCTCCTATACAAAAGCGACTGCTGCATATAGAAGATGAAACACTGTATAAAGAAGACAGTGTGATCATTTATAATACACCCGAACTCATCGGTTCTTTTTTTCCGAATGACGCTAAATCTATTTCTATTTTTATAAAAACGGATGAAGGACTCAGTAAAATAAAGTGTGACAGCCTTGCTAAAAATATTGAAGCCGCTTTTAAAAAATATAAGTTTGACGATGTTCACTTTGTGGGCCGTATTGTGGCACAGGCAGTATATCTGGAGAATCTGCAGAAGGAATTTAAATACTTTTTAGGCATTTCGTTTATTTTAATTGTTGTGTTTCTCTGGTTATCATTCCGTTCTGCTTACGGTGTGGTAGTTCCTATTACCATTGTTATTGTGTCTATCTTTTGGACTCTCGGCATCATGTCGATGGTGGGCCAGCCATTGGATATTATGACGGTGATGCTGCCTGTGATGATATTTATATCGGGCATGAGCGATGTCGTCCATTTCTTTTCCAAATATTTTGAAGAGATCGGCAAAGGCACACCCAAGCAACATATTTTTCCTCTAATACTAAAGGAAGTAGGCTTCCCAACCTTTTTAACACTTATTACAACCGTAGTAGGATTTTTATCACTGTTATTTTCAAGCATCGTACCGATAAGAGATTTCGGGATCTTTACATCCGTAGGCATTGTTATTGCCTTTATCCTAACGTACACCTTACTGCCTGCGTTACTCTATTTCTTTACCCCTAAAAAATTGGTAGAAGTACACAGCCATGATAACACGGCTTATAACGTAATGCGTAAAATCTTGTTCTGGATCTTTCGCAGTCAGAAAATAATTATTGGCGCTACGGCAGTTATTATTGGCCTATCTATTATTGGCGTTTATAAAATAAAAGTAAATAATATATTATTGGAAGATCTTTCCGATAAAGTAAGGATTAAGCAGGATTTTATGTTCTTCGATAAGCATTATAGCGGTGTGCGACCTTTAGAATTAGCCATTGAAATAAAAAATAAAAACAAAACTGTTTGGGATTATGATATTATGCAACAGCTTAATTCTGTTGATGAATTTTTAAAAAAAGAATACCACGCGGGCTTTATGTATTCGCCTGCCATGATCACTAAAAATATTAACAGGGCATTAAATGACCTGCCTGCAGGTGAAAATACGTTTCCGGATAAAGAAGAGTATGAAGCCGTAAAAAAACAATTAATAAGTAATAAAAAAAACAAAGACCTTAAGCATATTATTACCCCTGACGGACGTTATGCCCGCATTAACGGAAAAATAAGTGATGTGGGAAGTATTGTTGTGAACGCGCAGAACGAACGCTTTGAAGAATTTATAAAAACACATATTAACCAAAATGATATAGAGATCCGCATTACCGGAGCCGCACATTTAATTGACCGTAATAATCAATACATGGTTACTAACATGACACAAGGATTTATTTTCTCAATTATAGTTATTGCCCTGCTTACTTATTTTTTACACCGCAGCTGGCGTATGGTCATCGTATTTATATTACCTAATGTAGTGCCCTTATTAATTATAGCCGGCATTATGGGCTACGCGGGTATCGAATTAAAAGCGGCAACATCATTAGTATTTAGTATTGCTTTTGGGGTGGCCACCGATGATACCATCCATTTTATTTCGCGGCTCAAAATTGAACTTGGCTATGGCAAATCGTTGGTATACGCTTTTAAGCGCACTTATTTTGAAACCGGGAAACCCATTCTGCTCACTACCTTTATTTTAATGGGAGGCTTTATGAGCTTAATGGTGAGTAATTTTCAAAGCACGTTTTATTTCGGGTTTTTAATTTGCATTACTATTATTATTGCCGTATTGGCCGATCTGTTTTTATTGCCGGTATTATTATTTTGGATCCTCGGTAAAAAAAAGAAATAAATTAAATAGTACTAAAACCGTGAACCATATTGGTATAAAAAAAATACATATGATGATAAAAAAAATAGGACTCATTACTTCAGGCGGGGATGCCCCCGGTATGAACGCTTGTATCAGGGCCATTGTTAGAACCGCGCGCAGCGAGCAAATTGATGTAGTTGCTTTTTTCAGAGGCTATGAAGGTATTATTGAAAATGATTTTATGAAGATGACTAAAAGCAAAGTATCTAACATCATTCACCGCGGCGGCACTATTTTAAAGACAGCGCGCAGCGACCGTTTTAGAACCCCGGAAGGCATGCAAACGGCACTTAATACATTTAATACCCATCAGCTCGACGGATTTATTGTTATTGGCGGTGACGGCAGTTTTAAAGGCGCCTTGGAATTCAGTAAACTCCATATCGTAAAAACAGTTGGCTGTCCGGGAACTATTGACAATGATCTTATAGGAACCGATTTTACCATTGGTTACGATACAGCTATTAATAATGTAGTAGAATCCATTGATAAAATAAGGGACACTGCCGAGAGCCACGATCGTATTTTTGTTGTAGAAGTGATGGGGCGCGATGCCGGTTTAATAGCTTTAAGAAGCGCGATAGGTTGCGGTGCAGAGGCTATTTTAATACCTGAGAAAAAAGATGATGTGGATGTGTTGCTGAGTAAAATAAAATCGTGGCGAAAATCGAAATCCAGTAAAATTATTATTGTGGCGGAAGGCGATGAAACAGGAGGGGCAACAGAAGTAAGCAAGATCATTAAAACAGAATGCCCTGAGTTTGATGTAAGGGTAACTATATTAGGACACATACAACGCGGTGGAAACCCAACCTGTATGGAACGTGTAAATGCCAGCTTAATGGGCTACTACGCGGTTAAAGCGTTGCAAAACGGACACAATAACGAAATGATAGGCATCGTTAATAAAAAAGTATGCTACACGCCTTTCAAAGATGCCATTAAGCACATTAGCGAGCTTGATCCGGAATTATTACATGTTTTAGATATTTTATCTGCCTGATATTTTTAGTTAATTTAGATGCGTTAATGAAATACCGATGAATAAACTTATTTTACTGATCACACTTCTATACGCTACCGTTTGCGGCATTGCGCAAAGAGACGTTGAAGAAGGTGACCCCGTATTTAACAGCGCTTACAAAAAATTTTTAAATAAAGATTATACAGGCTCTTATTTAGAGTATACCAATTATCTTACAAGAAAGCCCGACGACCCGGTTGCCACATATAATCGCGGCTTATGCGCTTACGAATTAAAAGATTACAAAGACGGGATTACAAATTTTACTAAAAGCATTACCTTGGGTCGTATAAAACAGGATGTATATTACAGCCGGGGATTATGTCATTACCAACTGAAAAAATTTACTACGGCCATTGCGGATTTTGATACGTCACTCACTTTAAAACCCGATTACAGGGCTTATACGTATAAAGGCGCTTCCTTAAATGAATTAAAAAAATATACTGAGGCACTTGCCATATTGGACTTGGCCGCAGACGCTGATCCCACTTACGAAAATGCTTATTATCACAGGGCCATTACCAAATATAACTTAAAAGATTATGAAGGGAGTGTAGCCGATTGCAACAAATCTTTAGCACGTAAAACCTACTATGATACCTATTTTTGGCGTGGGTTAAATTATATAAACTTAGCCCGTTATAAGGAAGCCGTAGCAGATTATGATACAGTGCTTATACACGACCCAAAGTATGCAACCGCTTACTATAACAGGGGATTAGCGTATTTTGAATTGAAAAATTATGAAAAGGCACTTTCCGATAACACAAAAGCAATTGAGCTCGACCCTTCAAAAGCGGTGGCGTATTATAACAGGGCGTTGGTAAAATATGAGCTTAATAAATATAAAGAAGCAGAGCCCGACTTTAATGCCGCTATTGACCTTAAATTAAATGAATCCAAACACTATAAATGGAGGGGTATAAACTATTATTATGAAGATAAATTTGTACAGGCGCTAAGCGATCTTAATAGTTCCATTCAAAAAGACAATACCGATGAAACTGCTTATTATTACAGGGCACTTTGTAAATTTATTTCGGAAGACGACGCCGGCGCTATAGAAGATTGTACCTCGGCCCTTACCATAAAAAAAAACTACGATGTATATTACCAAAGGGGCCTTAGCAGGTATTTAATTAAAAATTACGAAGGGGCTTTAGAAGATTTTAATGAAGCCCTTAATTTAAAACCGGGCTATAAATCCGCAATTTTAGAAAGAGGTATTACGTACTATGTATTGGAAAAAGATGCCTTAGCCTTAACAGACCTGAACAAAGCAATAGAGCTTGCTCCTAAAAACGGAAGGGCTTTTTATTACAGGGGCAAGCTTAAAAAATTTATGAATGACCTTGCGGGCTGCTGTGCCGACCTTAAGCAGGCAAAACTGCTTGGTAATGAAGCGGCAGATAATGAGCTATCTAAAAACGGCTGTAAATAATTATTAGTATATTTTAAAAAAGCCAGAACATTAAAAATTAATGTGGGGAGAATAAGTGAGGATAATGATTTATTTGATAATTTTTTTCGCAATGAATTAAAGGACTATGCCGATGAATATGAACTCCATTATTAAGTATCGGCTTAATTAAAAGTACTGCTAATAAACACGGTTACTTGTTCTTTGTTTTCTTTTGGTTCCTTGATGGTTACCCCCAAGTATAAGGTTTTGAAGATATCACTAAAGCCCATTTAAACAGTAAATTCAGGGCTTTTATAATAATTATCACAGAGGAGAATTTACAGATACATTTATAAATCATGTGCTAAAAAACTATTTTGGTTTTATATTAGATACATCCGGTATTTCTATACCGCTTATAAATCCACTCTTAAACTCAAATAAAAAGAGATATATAACCCTCTTTTAAATATGTTGTTTATTGAATTTTAAGTCAGGTGACAAAGAACATTACAGACATTTATGTTTTAACTATTGCAAAGCACTCATCTGAACACTACCCCATTTACCTTATTTTAATTTATATTTCACAAAATATTTTTTATCGTACGGTATTTTTTCATCTTGAGAGTATAATTTATGTTCAAGTGATTTATCAAAAAAGCCTCCCGAAGGAAAATATAAATAATTATTATAATAAATTAATGGAGAATCTAATTCAGAATAATGAATAAAATATTTTTTACTGCCAATTTTAAAATATCTTCCGAACGGAATTCTGAATTTTTTACTATACGCATCATAATATGCGACATCAATCATCTTTTTATTTGGATCAAATGAAATTAAATCTGATAAATCATCAGTTGTATCCTTTGTAAAGGTTGACTCATAGTATTTTATAATTGTATCCTGTAATAATTTTGGTAAATCTGTATATTTAATTAATTCCGATTTTTTTTCCAATCTCCTTTTGTTAAACGTTTATAACAGGGATGGCAAGAGATTATAAATGCAAACAAATAATTATTATTTCAAATTTTTTTATCATATAATAGATTATTATAGAGTTTACTTCTTATTTATAAATATTCTTTTAATCTAACTGTCTTGTATTTTGGTAAGAACCATCACCTAAATCTTCGGTTGATTTTTCAGATTTTAATTGTGGGAGCCAAACATTATAATTCATTTCATCCCAACCCTGATGATTTCCATTTAAATTGAACTTTTTCGCCGGACTAACATACTCTATGCTTTTTGCAGTCATAAATTCACGGCTTGCTTTACCTAATTCGCCAATTCCAAATGGCAAAGTAACATCATTTCCTCCCGAAGCCTGAACTTTGTCAGTCTGAGTAAAAACTTGATAATGTGATGTAATCTGAACATTACCAATTTTAAGTCAGTTGACAAAGAACATTACCAAACATTATGTTTTAACTATTGTAAAAGCGCTAATCTGAACACTACCAGATTAACTGCTTTATTAATTATTTAATTGCTAAGGAATCTTTTTATCAGATATTTTCAAATCTAATCGACCATTAGGATAAACTATTTTCGTTATTAACAAATCGCTGTCAGTTTTTGAGTATCCAAGCTTTTGATTAGACTGTAGATCAAAAAATAATGTATCATCTGAAATATTAATAAATTTTGTGTGTTTATTGTTTTTTTTAAATATCATAAAACTTTTGCCCTCAGGTGTATATATACCCGGTAAAAGTAAATTGTCGGATTTATTGATATCTTCAATCAACATGTTTCCAGGTATTAAAAAAACACTATCGGAATCAAATTGTATTAAGCAATCTTTTATTTTTATAGAGTCGTGTATTATGACGAAATCCAAAAAAATTGATTTGCAATTAGTAGAACCGATACTTTGAAAGTATGAAATGATTAATTGATTTTTTTCATTAATATCATCAGCTATTATTTTAATAGGCTTTTCTACAAAGTTATCGCAACCGATTAAATAAACGGTCAAGCAAATCAGAAAAAGACTATGGTTTAGTTTCCTGTTTAATAATTCCATCATCTTTTCCGTATTCTACGTTATTACTTTTTGAATCATTCTTTGCTTTTTCAAAATCAAATGATTCAATTTGTTTTTTCATTGATTTATATTCTTCATTCGTTAAGAATGATTTAACTAATTGGTCTTCTCCTTTTTCATTTTTCTCAACCACATATGTTCCCCCATTTTTTACCGCTTCGAGTGTTAATAGAGCCAATTCTTTTTCTGTAGATTTTGGATTATCTTCTGCAAGTTTTTGTCCAATTGCATTATTAGCTAAATCCATAACTGTTGTTAATTTTCTAGGATTTGGGCTATCTTTTTCATGAGCTTCGCCCATTTTTTTTGCAAAATCCCTATTCCCAGATTTTTTCATTAAAGCATTCCAATAAGTATGTCTAAATGCATCGCCAGAACCATCTTCTCGAAAGCCGAAACCTGCAGACTTTTGAATTGAATATGCTAAATTATTGCTGTTTCTTGATCTAAAAGCATCTATCGGATTAGCCTTTACAACTAAAATTTGATGGGGGCCTAAACCCGCTTTTCTACAAGCATCCTCAACCGCCTTATCTGTAGCCTTAAATAATGCTTCACCTGCTTTGGCAGCTCGTTCTCCTTCTTCTAATCCATCTATATCAACATATTTTATTGGCTTATTCCCCGCAAATTGATATGGTGTATACCAAGGGTATTGTTTAAATAAAGGATCCACACTCAAGAACTTTGCAATATCAGGATTATATATCCTCATACCATAATCCTGATTTCCTGTTTCTTGATCATTCTCCTTACCATTAAAGCCGTATCTATAATCCGCAGAATTTAATTTACGGTCATTCATCGGCATCCCAAAAGGATAATAATCTGTAGCACTTACAATTTCAGGAGTTAGTATATCAGTCACATCTATCACGTTATCCGAAGATACAATAAATTTGGCATCAGATACTACCAATTTGCAAAAGCGCTAATCTGAACACTACCACGTTACCTTATTCATAAACAAATTTAATTGATAATCCAATTTGTCTATCAGACTTATATTTTTGCATAAAACCATTTGTTAAAATTGAATTAAATGAAATGTTTTCGAATTTAGCTTTACCCCAAGTTAACTCTTGAAAAAATACCCCTATACGTATATTTGATATTAAATATTTAAAAAATAAATTTGATTTAAAAAAATTAATTTTGCCAAGTTCTAAAAATGGTTTTGCTGTAATTTCAATATTGTAATTTATTGGCACAGATATAAAAGCATTATCAGGAGCATTATTTCCTAAAAAATTAGCATTTGTAAATCTATAACTAATAATTCCTTTTTTAACTGAAATCCCAAGTCCGGCAAACTTTTTAGGAAATGGGCTAAAATTAATACCGTAAGTAAATAAAACATTTCCGTAGTGAGAATAGGAGTTATTGTTGTTTAAACTTTTATATAAAGTTTGAGCGCCTAAACTATCTTGGTTATTTAAACTTACATTATTATTAAAATCAGATACAAACTCTTTCTTAAAATCATGTTGGAAAAAACCGGAAAAAACTTTTATGTCCACAGATGGGGTAAAAATTAATGTTTTAGAAAACAATCTCCCAAGATTAAATCCTATACCAAAATTTACACCTTTACTTCCTGTTGAAATTTTGCCTGTATTAGTATAGCAAAAATTTAGAGATAAATTTAAATATTTACTATTATTCAATGAATCATATTTTATTTTATTTTGAGATTCAATTTTAAAAAAAATGAACATTAATAAAACCAAAACTCTAAAATGTTTCATTTGAGACTATTTGTCACAATTTAATTTAATTACATATAATTGTTCTGAGCCTATAAGCTTTTTAAATTTTTCTTCTGATATATTTGGTAATTTACTCACAAACGTATTTCTATACAATACTTTACCTTCAAAATTTTGAGCTTTTACAAATAAATTTATCAATAGAAAAAATAGTATTACTAAGAAATTTTTAATCATAATTAGATAGTTTAATGTATGCTACTTGAGGATCTTTTTTACTATATATTACTACAAAGGTATTACCTTTTTTAACCGTGTTTTCAGATGAATATTCTTGAAACTGTAGATATTCTTTTTCATTAACTGTATAGGAAAATTTTAAAATATTCCTTGCAAGTAAATCTTGTACGATACCTTCAGTGTTATCCACAAATTCATTCTTATTAAAAAATGGATGCGTAAAATTAATTAGAGCTGATTCAGGGTTATTCTTATCAAATTTTATTAGGTAACACATTCCTGTAATATTTCTATCTGATGGAGGAAAATCCTTTACCTGATATGTTTTATTATTATATGAAAATTTCGCTATAACGTAGCTTCCTTTTAAGTATCCGGTCTTTATAATCTTAGCTGTATCAATTCCAAGATGTTTATTAATACTCTGTTTCTTAATGTCTTTCTCTTTTTTACAAATGTAATAAATTGAATAAAAAAAAGCAAAGCCACCTAAAGCAATTAAAATAAATATTAACCAATCTTTTACCTTTTTCTTCACTTTAGAATTTAGCATAAATAGTAACTGGCTCTGCTGGTCTTTGCTCTGTAGCTTTATCCGTTGTTGTAGAAGCTGCAACATTTTTAGCTACTTGACTAACTTGGGATTTTACAACCATATTAACCGTTTTAGCAGCTGCATTTTTTACACCCCCTCTCTTAAATACATTATTTATTGAATTTTTATTATGTTTATAAAGTAAAGATTACAGGTATTTATGTTTTAACTGTTGCAAAAGCGCTAATCTGAACACTACTTAATTCTATTATAAAAAAACATGATTAACATTGTAATACCTATAGTTACGTTAATGCCGATAATTACATAGAAAAAGTTCCAGCTGGAATAAACTGAGAATCCATGAAACATTAAAATTGATAAATAACTAAAAATCAAATAAAAAATATTATTTGATAATGCTTTATATGAAATCGAAATTATTAAAAAACATAAAGTAATACATAATAAACACGAGCATCCAAATAAATACATCACAGTAAAAGTTACTCCAAAGTAGGGCTGATGATATCCCCAACATCTTAAAAGAAAAAGAATGCTTAATGAAATAATAAAAGATAGTACATGTTTTATTATCTCCATTGAATAATCCTATTAAGCTTTACAAGTTGCGGTTCTAAGGAAACGATTTTATTCTTCTTATAAATTTTAAATTTAAGATCTTTATTCATTTCATTAAAATCTATCATTAAAGCGTAAAAAAATTTAACAAAATTATCTGATTTCAATTTAATAACATAAATATAATCTTTTTGCAATTCATAATAATAATCATAAACAATAAATGATTTTTCTTCTTTTTTCGCTTCCTGGAGAGTATACACCGCTACCATAACACGTTGATTTTTAAATAAACCTCTAATATTTTGTATTAAAGTATCTTTATAATATAATATGTCTTCTAGGCTTCTACCCTCATCTGGTAAAGGAGGATTTTGGTAGAAGTAATTCTCAAATAAGACATCATTATTTTTATTTCCATTCATTAATTCTAAAAAAAAACTGTTTAGTATTTTTTTACTTTCATTCTGCCCAGTAAGCGTGTGAAAAGAGTATAAAACAAGTATGATAAATTTATATTTCATTATTTTGGTATAATTGGAGTTGTTCCATACGTTCCCGCAGCGGGCAAATTAATTGGTTTTAAAATGGTTCCTGTATTGTCTGTCGCTATTCCAGGAGTGGTATCTAATGTTGCGCCATCGGCTAAAGGATTATATTTACCATCTAATAAATCTTGACCTAAATCTGCAGGATTTGCACCTTTAACTTTTTCCTTTATAATTAAGCCCGTAGGTACAAAATCGATTTTTACTGGAATAAGAGATTCTGTTTCAGGTATATCTAAACCAACAACTTTAGCAGCTTGGATACCAAAGTTTGTGCAATTTTTACCGCATAACGCATACTGTCCGTTTTCAAAAGACTGCGCAGTAGAAATAACTAGGTCAACATATAGCTTATTAATTTCCACTGAAACAGCGGCATCATATTTATGCCCACTATCATCATTTAATGTACCAGGTACAGATCTTGGGCCCAGTGGGGATCCCGCTTTTATACCACCTGCAGAGGACGGATAATAACCAAATATTACTTCTACCTGTGTTCCATCTTTATTAATCTTTGTTATTTTTATAAAAGTATGACCGACTTCTGTAGGTAACGCAAATTTATCGCGTGTATTTCTGTTAGGTTGTAAGACATATAATGTAAATTGATATTTCGCGGCTTCTTTTCCATCATCTAATTTCGCAGATATAGTTGCGACATTGGTTGGGTCTCCGGCAGACTCACCATTTACATCTATTAATTTAATAGGATTGTTTGCAGCATATTGATATGGACTCCAATAAGGGAAAGTTGTAGCTCTAGGGTCTATACTAAAAAATTTTGCGATTCGACAGTCATAAGCTCTTTCTCCGAAATCAATTGTTCCTGATTCCTGATCATTCTCTTTGCCATTGAACCCATACCGGTAATCCGCAGAATTTACTTTACGATCACTTATCGGCATACCAAAAGGATAATAATCTGTAGCACTTAAAATATTAGGGATTAATATATCTGTAGCATCTATCACGTTATCCGAAGATACAATAAATTTGGCATCCGATATTACCCATTACCAAATCATTTTATTTTGTACTTAATGTAGAGTTGTTTATTAATCCATGTCTTATTACTATCATTATATCGCTCTTTATTAGTTAAAGTTTCAAAGAATTTTCCGGAAGGAAAATATAAATAGTTCTCACTATATACTAATGGCGTTCTAAAATCACTTCTGTAAATAAAATATTTTTTTTTACCAAGTTTGAAAAAAAAACCAAAAGGGAGCCGAAACTTGGGGCTATCCATATCATAATAATACATTTCTTTAAATTGTTTTGCATGATTAAATGAAATTAAATACGGGACATTATCTGTCGTATCTTTAGTAAACTTAGCTTCATAATATTTTGATAATGTATCTAAGATAGGTTTTGGTAAATCAGGAAATCTTATTAGCACAGTATCTTTACCCCATCCATTCCTTAAACTTGTTAAACGTTTATAGCAGGGATGGCAAGAGATTATAAATGCAAACAAACAGATAATTATTATTTCAAATTTTTTTATCATATAATAGATTATTATAGAGTTTACTCCTTATTTATAAATATTCTTTTAATCTAACTGTCTTGTATTTTGGTAAGAACCATCACTTAAATCTTCGGTTGATTTTTCAGATTTTAATTGTGGGGGCCAAACATTATAATTCATTTCATCCCAACCCTGATGATTTCCATTTAAATTGAATTTTTTCGCCGGACTAACATACTCTATGCTTTTTTCAGTCATAAATTCACGGCTTGCTTTACCTAATTCGCCAATTCCAAATGGCCAAATTAAATTATACTCGTAAAAAGAGTTATTTTAAGTCAGTTGACAAAGAACATTACAAACATTATGTTTTAACTATTGCAAAAGCGCTAATTTGAACACTACCAACTTTTCATGTCTTTTTGAATACTTTTTTTAACTCCTTTGTTAGTTATATAATTTAAGGTAAACACTATAAACATTTTATCTCTTTTGTATCTTTTTCCATTTATGAACATCCTGCCAGATGCACCAGCTTCAATTCCAATATAGATAGGGAATTTATCACTTTCGTAATTTATAACAATTAAGAATCTTAAATCCATATTATTATCAATCACACCCATGATAGTATCAAATTTTATAAGGCTACTTATTTTTTCTAATAATTTTACTGACTCAGTTTCATTTAATGATTTATAAAACCCACGTTTATCCATCTGGTTTTCATCCTTTAATTTTAAAAGCGTTGATACTCCAATATCAAATCTAGGAAAATGATTAAAATAAAAAGACATAATATCAACAGATTTAATTTTAGAACTATCGTTATTATTAGCGGCACTAATTGCTTTCGTTTTTAAAAAGAAGAACGTTAGTGCTATTAAGAAGATATAGAATTTATTTGATTTCATACTAAATAATTACTCGGTTGGAATTGTTCTTGGAAGGTTGCTATTATCATTATTGCCTCCATCTCCTCTAGTATTGTGCCCAGCTCCTTCTGTTTGTGATGAATGTTGAGAAGGATTTTCAACAGGCTTGCCTATATCTCCTTTATGATTAGTTCTCAATGGTTCACCGTGCTTTTTCGCAAATGGATTCTCAACATTTATTATAACATTTTTCTCTTCTGGAGAATGATAAATAGGATCCACATAACTACCATCCGGATTTTTCTTAATCTCAGAATTTATAGCATGTTGTTTTGCACCATTTTTTATACGATTTAGAAAATGCCCTATTTCATGAAGAAATCCTAAGGCCGGTGACTGATATTCTCCGGTGAAATTTCCATCATTATCTTTTAAATTTAAAGGGTCATAGGCTTCAAAATAAATTTGGTGTTGATAGCTTTCTCCAGTCGATTGATCTGTATTTTCCTTTGGAACAAAAGCAACAAAATCACCCCCCATTACTTCACGAGTATGAACCGCTGTACGCAATGATATTGCTTCCTGCAAATGCTCATCATCTTTTAAATAAGTTAATGTTTTATACATATCTTGACCAAATCCTTGGGCCTCCTTTAACTTCTCTATATCAGCAACTTTTCTAATTACTACTCTGTGAGATCTACCTCTATCGTCCCTGTAATGAACAACAATCTTATTTCCATCTGGGTCAACATAATAAATAGGATTATTAACACAAAAACTATACGGACTTAAAGCAGGATATTTAGCTTGTAATGGATCGGTACTTAACCATTTACCTAATCTTGGATCATAGATTCTTGCACCGAAGTCATAACTATTTCCGCTTCCGCTTATTTCATCAACTTTCTCCTTCCCATTAAATCCAAAGCGATAATCTCCACTATTAAAACTCCTCCCCGGCATCGGCATACCAAATGGATAATAATCTGTAGCACTTACAATTTCAGGAGTTAGTATATCAGTCACATCTATCACGTTATCCGAAGATACAATTAATTTAGCATCAGATACTACCAATTTGCAAAAGCACTAATCTGAACATTACCAAATAGTTGAGTTGGTTCTTAAATAAATATTACTCCACGAATCCTCATGGTGAGTTCTAATAATGTTTTAATTTACAAGAGTTTTCAACAATAAACTCAAGTTTATAATACATTATATTTTATAAGTTATTTTTGTCTCTTTATATGTACCAAAAATTATAAATATTATTATAGAAAACTGACGCAATTAAACTGCAATGAAAAAAACCAATAAATTGTTCCATTTAAAATACACTCTTCTATGTACTATTAGTTGCTTAATTTATCAGTCCTGCATTACACACAAACATAAGTCTGCTAAAAAAAATTATTTAGAAGGATTATATTGTACGGAAAAAACACCTTCAGATACAGGGGGTTTTTATAGGGAATACTTAGAATTTAAAAAGGATGGATCAGTTATTAGTATGACTTCCAGTTTAAAATGTGATACCGTAGATAAATTAATAAATAAAAATTATGCAGAAATTGGTAAGTATACTATTATAAAAAATGATTCTATTATATTTACTTTTATCAATAACCGCGTGAATAAAAACGAATATAAAGCAGTGTACAGAGGAAGAATCATTAATAATAAAAAACTAAATTTTACCAGCACTATTCAATATAAAGAGGGTAAACCATATCAGCTAATCCCAACATATTATTTATACTGTCTGTAATTATTACAATGACTTTTATAATACTTTGTCAATTCTTTTTTGTAAATAAGTACTTAAACTTATCTAAAAGAGATGATATATAGTCCTCCCTCTTTTAATTACGTCGTTTATTGAATTTTTATTATGTTTATAAAGTGAAGATTACAGGCATTTATGTTTTAACTATTGCAAAAGCGCTAATCTGAACACTACCTAACTTATGGATTTAAACCTTTTTATGTTGTCTGTAATATTGCTCATACTGTTTTAATAAAGACACTGATTCTTCATCACCTAACATTACAGCTTTTTTTAAATCCTGGAAAGCACCTTCATAATCGCCTAATTGAGATTTAGCCGCAGCACGTATACCATATATATTTCCATAATTATTATTCAACTTTATACTGATATCGCATTGTTTAATACAATCTTCAAACCCATTTAACTTAAGACATATTAATGCTCTGTTCCTATAAATCATAAAATTTCCCTTCATGGACGGAGGAATTTCTTCCATATCTATTGCAGCTCCATTAAAATCGTTTAATGCAATTTTAAATTGTCCCCTTATAACAATTAAACTCTTATTATTCGGTTGTAAAATAATTGCTTTTGATATATCAGAAACAGCTTGTTTAAACAGAGAATCTTCAGCATAAACTATGGATCTGAAATAATAGAATCTTGCATTACTGCTATCAAGGGAAATAGCTTTGTTTATATAATAATAAACACTGTCTTTTACTTTTAACATGCTCCATCCTAATGATTTATAAGAGCAAATTAAAGGCATAAAACTTTTATTTTTCAGTAAAGCTTTATCTAAACATAAAAAGCCATCCTCAATTCTTCCATCCTGTATAAGAGTATATCCGTAATTAAGTAGGTTGCCAACTATGTTAGTGTCAGAATAATAAATTTGAGAGGTTTCCTTTGTAGTTAGCTTTCCTCCCGAATTAGTTATAAAATCTGCAATCATCCCAATGCTATCAAATCTCCTTTTAGAATTTATTGTAGATAAAGTTTTTTTTTTGCATCTATTCCACTGGTTGTTGTGTCACTATTATTACAACAATAGAAATATATTAAACATGATAAAGCGAAACATTTAATTATAATTTTCATTATCTAATTTTTAATAAATGAGAATGGTTTTGACGGCATATTGTTTTTATATATTAGTGGTAAAGATAAACTTCCTCCTATTTTACCAAATTCACCTGAATAATTACCATTTATTTGAGTAGAATCTTTTATTTTAACATAACCCGTAGAAGTACCATTAGCATAATTTTCATTTTGGAATCTTTGGATATTAGTGGAAGTGGCATTTGCTGCAACTATTGTAGTTGTTACATCTACAACATCAACTCTTTTAATTAAAGTTGTTCCGCTTACTACGTAGAAAGAACTCGGTTCAGATATTTCTTTACTTGTACCAGACGTGTATCCATTTTGAGTAAATCCTCCTGTGCCAACACCAACCGGACCAAAACTTACTGAGGCATCAGCTTCACCATCTGAATTTAGTGAAAAAGGCCCTACATTAACTGTAACTAGCCCATCTGACGTTGCCTCAACCATTCCTGCTTTAATCCCAAATCCAACTCCCGGAAATGTCATTCCTTCATTTGAAGCTGGTTGTTTAAAATTTACTGGATGTGGCATATTTTGAGTGTTTCCTTTGCCAGCAGCTAGTAATTTTGGGCTGCCCCCTACCCACACGTCAGGAGCATCATTATCATAAATGGGCCCTGGGATAATCCTATTAATTTGATGAGTAACATTTTTAGGTTGAATATTTACGATTCTACTTGAAGGTGTAATTGTTTTATCTGGTTCTGCAGCTCCTCGTTCAGGTTTATTTAATCCTGCTGAGCCTTCAGGTTTCTCATTACCAATATAGCCTTTTGCTGAAGATGAAGCATTGGTTTTCCCTTTTTCAGGCTCTCATGGGGTATCGCCATTCGGATCAGATAACATAATAGGATTATCAGAAAAACAGGCATATGGTGATGTAGAAGGATCAAAAATAGGATCTACATTCCACCTTCTTGCAATCTTACTGTCATACTGCCAAAATTCTGCTGTGTAAATACCATGGCCCACATCTTCATCTTTTTCCTGTCCGTTATGTCCATACCTGTAATCAGCAGAATTTACTTTATGATCACTTATAGGCATCCCAAAAGGATAATAATCTGTAGCACTTACAATTTCAGGAGTTAGTATATCAG
>JANYGK010000007.1 GCA_025362395.1 Bacteroidota bacterium | reverse complement strand
GTTGCCATACCAAAGAGCGGGGGAGAGTACGCTTATTTGTCAAAATTAATGCATCCTTCTATAGGGTTTTTATCGGGTTGGGTATCTTCTACAGTCGGCTTTGCTGCCCCGGTAGCATTGGCCTCTATGGCTTTAGGATCTTACGTTAATAAAATTATCCCGCAGGTTAACATAACAGCCTGCGCCTTATGTGTGGTTGCAATAATAACTATTATTCATGCCACTAATTTAAAAACAGGCAGTAATTTCCAGAAAGTATTAACGCTTTTAAAAGTGGTGGTAATTTTAGGATTTATCATCGCAGGTTTTTGTTACACGCCGCAACATACTATTACTATTGCTCCTCAGCCAACTTCGATGAAAGAGATTTTCAGCCCGGCATTTTGGGTAAGCTTAATTTATGTTTCCTATGCTTATAGTGGTTGGAACGCGGCTTCCTATTTAGCCGGTGATATGGAAAACCCTAAAAAGAATTTGCCAAGGGCCTTATTAATAGGAACGTTAATAGTTACTATTATTTATGTAACGTTGAATTATATATTTTTGTACAGTACACCTGCCAATGAACTGGTAGGAGTTTTAGAAATAGGTCATATAAGTGCTATACATATTTTTGGTGAATTTGCCGGGAAGTTCATGAGCTTGATCATTGCATTTTTATTGATATCCTCTATCAGTGCTATGATCATGGCAGGACCGCGAATTATTAAATCGATGGGTGAAGATTTGCTGATTCTTAATTTTCTTTCAAGGACTAATAAAAATAATGTGCCCTATGCAGCAGTAATAGTTCAGTCGTGTATTACGGTTATATTAATTATGAGCGCTAGGTTTGAACAGGTGTTAACGTTTGTAGGATTCAGCTTAAGCATTTTTACATTTTTAACGGTATTCAGCGTGTTTATTTTAAGAGCAAAAAAACTTACATCGCCCGAATATAAAACATGGGGTTATCCTGTTACACCGATTATATTTTTAACCTTAAACGGTTATATTTTATTCAGGGTATTTGAAGAAAAACCTACGGAGTCTTTGTTGGGGCTGCTTAATGTTGGCATAGGCGGACTTGTATATATTATAGGAAAATTAGTATTAGTAAAAAAAGAAAACCAAAAATGTCAGGAAATATAAAATTAGTAATCGTGTTATCGGTTGTGTTAGCAGCCTGTTCACCTACACGTGATGAAAAAACAGGCGAATTGAAAATTGATACTGCTAAAGTAAAAAAAGTAGTAAAAGAAATGACCAATGATTCTGCAAAAAAGATGGAACCATTAGTTGCCTGTAACAACGATTCTTTAAATGCTATTGCAGACCTGATGTCAGGGCTTGCTGACAGTAATTCTATTTACGGTGATATTCAATCTTCTTCAGATTTTAAAGCCTTCAGTCAGAATTTTGATAAGCGCTGGATGAAATTTGATTCTGCCCGTTTAACTAATCTGAGAACGTTCAGGGAAAATGAATTATCCCAGGTTGTAAAAGAACCTTCTACGTTGTTTTATCCATTTTCAGGCCCTGATATTTTATATGCCCAAACTTTTTTTCCGGGAGCAAATAAATATGTGATGATTGGTTTGGAACCTGTAGGAAGTCTTCCGCAGTTTAAAACAGAGAATAAAGATTCACTGGACATGTATTTCTCAAAAGTGAACGCCTCCTTAAATGCCATTTTAAAATTCAGCTTTTTTAGAACGCAAAGTATGAAAAATGATCTTAAAAATACTGAAGTAGACGGCACATTACACTTGTTGATTTTATTTTTAAAACGTTCGGGCAATCAATTATGCTCTGTAAAGCCTGTAACGGTTGACAGTGCAGGAAGTGTAGTGTATGAAGAATCTTTTGCTTCTTTAAAGAAATTAAAAACCAATACACGCGGACTTGAAATTAAATTTACAGATATAAAAAATAAACCTAAGACCTTATATTATTTTTCGTTAAATGCGGCAGACGGTGGATTGAAACATAACAGCAATTTCGTAAACTATCTGAAAAATATGGGAACTATTAATACGTATTTAAAAGGCGCATCTTATTTAATGCATAAAAATTATTTTTCTATTATAAGGAATGTTATTCTTAAACAAAGTGAACAGGTGATACAGGATGACAGCGGAATATCTTTTCACTATTTTACAAATGATAGCACTAAATGGAACTATACACTTTACGGAAAATATTTAAAGCCGATCCCAATGTTTAAAGAATTCTATCAAAAAGACCTTGATTCACTATACAAACAGCAGGGTTCAAAAGAAATTGGTTTTGGAATAGGTTATAATTTTAAAGATAAGAACAGTAATTTATTGATCGCTACAAAACAACATTAATAATGTTGCACTATAAAACTACATGTTGTATTATTTACTCGATGAAATTTTGTTAACGGCAGGGTCGTATGTTACAAAACAATTGATCCAGATAGCCCTCGAACTTCTAAAAATAAGAGGGAACAGCGTAATTAAAATAAATAACAGGGAAAATATATTCGGTGCAATTTCCCAGCCATAAAAGTGAAAAACCGTAAGATGCACGGCAACCGCTATAAGTGTTGTAGTAGCATGGCTTATCATCATAGCGCCATAGTAAAAACCGGTTTCCCTATAAAAGTCTTCTCCGCAAACCGGGCAGGTCATTGGCATTTTGTCAAGTTTATTTAAGTTGTAAGCATTTTTATAAGTAAATAAATTTCCTTGCTGGCATTTAGGGCATTTTAAATGCAGTATACTATAAAGCTTATTTCCTTTTTTAAATGGATTTTTAATGAACATGAGAGAGGTATTTAAAGTAAAACCGAACCATACTTTAACCTCTATAAAGATACAAACTATTTATTATAAAAATTTATAATAGCTATATTTACGTGGCGTTATAATTTTTTTTTGAAAACAGGTATACATATTTCAGCATTAAAATCGACATTAATAACCGTGTTGATCTTAGTTTTTAATATGGTTCATTCACAAGCTTTTTTTTCATTTGATTCGCTACTTACTAAAAAACCTATTTTAAAATTAATTTCTGATGCATATAAAAAATATAAGCTACAGATTATCTATACCCAAATTAAAAGAGATGCTTCGGGTAAACCTTATTTTAAAAATTACGTTTATCATGTAGATTCTACTAATTATTTTTATTGTGCAAGCCTGGTAAAACTTCCTTGTTCCATTATTGCTTTGGAAAAAATGAATGAATTAAAACTGGACAAGGAAACAACTATGTTTACGGACAGTGCAAATGCTTGTCAACACTCTGTTAATAAAGATACCACTTCGGGCACAGGCTACCCAAGCATGGCAAACTATATTAAGCGTATGTTTTTAATAAGCGATAATTTTGCTTACGGAAGAGGATATGAATTTTTGGGAGTTGATTATTTACACAACCGTTTAAGTGAATTAGGATATAAAAATATGCGAATAGTTCATCGTTTCGACGGAGGCTGTAAAGGGCGGGATAATTTAATTACAAACCCTATATCGTTTTATGATAAAGAGTTAAAACTGTTGTATCAACAGCCACAAGGCAATCCAATGGGTTCTTATACAAATAGCATAGGAATATTTAAAATAGGGAAAGCCTATTATAACACGCAGAATAAAAAAATAAATGAGCCTAAAGATTTTACAGCTATGAATTATGTCTCCTTGCAAAATATACATTCGATATTGCAGCGCTTGGTGTTCAATGAGTTTTATCCTGCATCACAACAATACGGGATTACTAAAAATGATCAGCAATTTTTAGTACAGTATTTAACGATGCTGCCAAGAGAAAGCATACGCCCTGTTTATAATAAATCGTACTACGACAGTTATAAAAAATATTTTATATATGGTGACAGTAAAGCACCTATTACAGATAAAAACCTTAAGATCACTAATATTGTGGGGCAGTCGTATGGCTTTATGGTGGACTGTGCCTATATTCATAATGAGAAAGAGCATGTGGAGTTTATATTAAGCGCTGTGATCTATGCCAATGAAGATGAGGTGATCAACGACGGAAAGTATGAATACGGAACGGTTGCTTTGCCGTTTTTAGCGGAGCTAGGCAGACAGGTGTATAGTTATGAATTAAAGAGTAAATAAATTTCCTACTAATCGCGGAGAAAATGCAGATGAAGGAAAATGGATAGAATTTATATTAATAAGCAATTTTTTAGATCGGCGCATATTTGCGTTATCTGCGGGACACCAAAATAAAATGAGCGACAGTAAAGACAGATTAAAGCACCTTAAGGAATTATTGCTCATTGAGCGGGAAGAAGATTTCTATCAATATAAGGAGCAATTTTTAAGAGCCACCATTGAACAACGTAAAAAGAACGGGGCCACCTGGTATCCTATTCAAATCCTATCAAATGAAATCGGGTATGCTGATTACGTGCATTTAGAAATTGAACGCACCAATAATATGGATGCACCGCATCAGTTCAGTACCGGTAAAAATATCAGTTTATTCTCTAATAAAAACCCGGATGAAGTGCGGGAAATAACAGGCACTATTAAACAGTCGGGTAAAAATAAATTAAAAGTTATCATGCATACTGATGAGCTTCCGGATTGGGCTTATGACGGTAAGTTAGGCGTTAATATTCAGTTTGATGATAACAGCTATACTGAAATGCAAAAAGCGTTGGATGAAGTTATTAATGCAAGAAGTAACAGGATAGCGGAGCTAAGAGAGATTATTGAAGGAAATGAAATCCCTACTTTCGAAAAAATTGATGATTCTGTTTTAATTCCTCAACTAAATTTGTCACAAAACAGGGCAGTTCGGCATATTTTATCTGCTAATGATATCGCGGTTGTGCACGGCCCCCCGGGAACAGGAAAAACAACGACTATTGTTCAGGCTATCAGGTTAGTATTGCAAAGTGAAAAACAAATTTTAGTATGCGCACCAACTAATACAGCTGTTGACCTGATTACTGAAAAATTGATAGAGCAGGGCATCCATGTATTACGTGTGGGTCACCCGGCAAGGGTCTCAGAAGAACTTTTGAAAACAACCATTGACGGGCAAGTACAAAATCATGAAAATTATAAGGATATAAAAGCACTGCGTCGCAATGCGGAGGAATATTTCAGAATGGCGGGAAAATATAAACGCGCGTTTGGGAAAGAAGATGCAAAACAACGCACTTTATATTATACAGAGGCAAAAAATTGTATAAAGGAATCGCGTTTACTGGAAGATTATATAGTCAATTCTTTATTTGAAAATTCTCAGGTAATTTGTTGCACATCTGTTGCATCAACACACAGGGCGTTATCTAAAAAAACATTTAACACATTATTTTTTGATGAAGCTTCGCAGGCATTAGAAGCTATTTCATGGTTACCCTTATTAAAATGCAAAAGAGCTATTTTTAGCGGCGATCATTTTCAGTTACCGCCTGTTGTTAAAAGTATCCAAGCTAAAAAAGAAGGGTTGGATAAAACCATGTTAGACCGGTTAACGAAATATGAAAATGTATCTACTTTATTGACTAGGCAATATCGCATGCATCAGCGTATTATGGAGTTCAGTAATTCCTATTTTTATAATAATGAACTGGAAGCAGACGCTACCGTAAAAGATTCTTTGCTAAGCTCAAATGAAGATATTGATATTTTATATAAACCTATAGAGCTGATTGATACTGCGGGTTGCGGCTTTGAAGAGCTGCAAAATCCGGAAACCTTAAGCTTATCAAATACAGGAGAAGCAGACTTGTTATTTAAACATTTGGAATTATTGCTTCAACAATACAGTTATTCTGAGCCGTCTCCGTTGATTAGTGTAGGAATTATTTCTCCATACAAAGAACAGATTGAACTATTAAAGGAAAAATTGGTTGACTTTGATTACTCGAATTTCCCTGTAAGTGAATTAGCCGTAAAAACAATTGATGGTTTCCAGGGAGAGGAGCGTGATGTGATTTATATTTCTTTAGTAAGAAGTAATCCTACTTCTGAAATTGGTTTTTTATCGGATATACGGAGGATGAATGTGGCATTAACCCGTGCCAAGAAAAAGCTGGTGGTGATTATGGATACTGCTACCATCGGGAACCACCCGTTCTATAAGGCATTTATAGAATATTGTGAATCGTATAATTTTTATAAATCGGCTTGGGATTATAGTTACGAAGTATAAAAATTATTAATTACATCGGCATATAGAAGAAAAAAGTATGAATTCTATATGCTTATGCGGTTAGGAAATCTACAATTTTACTGAATTCTTTATAATGCCTTTTTTTTCGGAAGGTGTTACATGCTTATCACTCCAATGTTCAATGGAATGATAATACCGATAAGTAAGTTGATTAAATTCAGGATACCGTTCACTCAAACCTTTTCTGAATGATTTACGAATCTCTACTTTTGAATTTTTTGAAGGAACAATTCCAAATTCCTTTTGCGTAATCTCTATATCACCGAGTTTTTCGAAAATATGAGCCAGTATGCGCTTCGGTCCGTTAATATAACGTTCTTCAGACTTTAATCCTCGCAGTAAAATACCACCATAACTTATAAAATCTTCACCTTGCGATTCATAGCCTAAGGATATATCTAATCCCTGTAAATGAAAACGCCACTTCCCGACAGCATAACTGTGCTTGTGTGAATATTTATCGGGGTGAGATTCTTTATCGAAATAATAAAATTCAATTTCGGTAAATGTATAGACTGCACCTTGAAGGTTTAGTTGGTGATGATGAATCAGATCGTTTGCAATTCTGTCGAAAGAGCTGCTGATTGTTTTTGTATTTTTTCTATTAATGGATAAGTCTAAAGCCATGCATTAGCCTCTTCAAATTTAATACCCGAAATGTTTCAGGTTGGCATCATTATTTCGCCAGTCTTTCGACACTTTTACAAACAGCTCTAAAAATATTTTTTTTCCGAAAAATGTTTCAGCATCTATCCTGGCCCTGGTACCTACCTTTTTTAAGGCTTCGCCCAGATGGCCAATAATAATGCCTTTCTGGCTATCGCGTTCCACTAATATATCTGCCTGTATACGAATAATTTTTTCTTCATCCTTAAATGAATTTACGATCACTTCTACACTGTAAGGAATTTCTTTTTTGTATTGCAATAATATTTTTTCACGGATAATTTCGGACATAAAAAATTTCTCAGGCTTATCCGTTAGTGTATCCTTATCATAAAAAGCTTCTCCCGCAGGCAATAACTGCGTAATGCGATACATTACATTTTCGAGGTTAAACTTTTTTAAGGCAGAAATAGGAATGATCTCCGCATTCGGTAATTTTTCTTTCCACTCCGCAAGCTTGGCATCCAGTACCTCCTGCGTTGCCATATCTATTTTATTCAATAACAGTAATACGGGCGTAGAAGTTTTTTTTAATTTTTCTAAATAGCTTTCCTCTAAAACAATATCATCATAAATATCAGCGATGAGTAAAAAAACATCGGCATCGCTAAAAGCCGATATTACAAACTCCATCATTTTTTCCTGGAGCTTATAATTGGGTTTTAAAATACCGGGGGTATCTGAAAATACGATCTGGTAATCGTCGCCGCTTACAATACCCATAATACGATGACGCGTAGTTTGAGCTTTAGAAGTAATGATACTAAGCTTTTCGCCTACTAAAGCATTTAATAAAGTTGATTTACCAACGTTGGGGCAGCCAATAATACTTACAAAGCCGGATTTATGAGGGGTAACAGACATACAATTAGTTTACGGTAAAAGTACGAATAATAACATCATGTTTCTTTAGGCTTTTTTAAGAATTTACGGAATGCAATTGCAGCTTTATGTTCCATTCGTTTACCATCCAGTAAGGATCTTCTTTAAATTTTTTCCAATCTTCCAATAATGATCGGTGTAATACCATCAGTTCTGTTTTTAATTCATCGCTGTATTTATCGTAATCGTTTTTGTAAGATTTATTATTGATATACTTTTCAAAATACTCTAATAAATTAAAACAGATCGTAAATTGCCCGCAGGCAATAATGCTGTCAGGCAAACTTTTATGCCCCGTCAGCTGTTCGGGAGAGAACCACAAGGTAGTTCCCATTTGTAAAGACCGGGCGGCGACATGCATTATATGAGGTCCGGGCTCACAAAGATCCTTAGTAAAGTAAGGATATTTATTTTTTCTTTTTTCAACTTCAGCTTCCGTCAATTCAAAAACAGCGTTCATAATTAGTCTCGGCCTCCATAACGGGTCACCATAAACTCTTTCAAAACTGAACCAGCGCATGTGTTTAATGAAAACTTTAGTTACCATTTTCATCACTGATTTACGCCGGTTTAAAAGCAAGTTATTTATGACCCCGAATTTTAGTTTATCTACATAATGTAAACGTTTCGCGAAAAAATCAGGAACACCTATGCGTTTTGTTAAGCCTACAAACCCCATAGATGAAACCAATAACACCAACGCTACAAAAATACCTATAGTGCCAAAAACGGAACATAAAATAATAACCGGCTTTATGTTGGAGGAACAGGCATATAAAACAGAAATGAGTCCTATCATAGCACTCATCATTCCAAAATACCTGAGCGATTTAAAATTCCATTTCCCTATCCAGGGCATTGTTTCTGTATTACTGCGGATGTAACTTTCCATAGTTGGGTTAGTGCCGTCAGATAATATATAAAGGTCTACCGCTTTTTTATCTTCTGAACGAAATTGCTTCAATTCATCCGGGTAATTTTTCATACGCTCTTCAGCTGCAAGTATAGCATCTACGCCTTGGTTATCATCAACACCGCCATCCATAAGGCCAATAGGATATTCAATTTTATCGCCGTCGAACACATTATGCGGTAATAAAAATTTATCTTTTAGTTTTGGTGAGGAGTCGTATACAAAATCATCCGGAAAATTAATAGGCTCAAAGCCAAACGGAAAACAGGATGAAGCAGCGATGATATCCGAGAATCGAATTTCTTTAGCTACTTCCACAGGTATGTGTATTTTTTTATTGCCTATATATTCAGTTGAATTTCCGGTTATAGTTTTAATCCTTTCTGTTTTTTGAAAATGAAAAGGCATAGCAAAATTAAATTCGGTAGCGTTAAAGCTTATTTCTTTTAAATGAATAGCGGGAGTTTCCTGCCAAAGCAATCCAAAAGTTTCGTTTTCAAACTCACGGAAATAAATAGAGGAAAAAGCTGTTATTAAGCTTCTTTGACGGCCTTCATGCCAGTTGTTATCATCAGCCAAATATTCAAGAGCATGTTCAACCAGGTCTTCCTGTGTCATAAAAGTATACAAACTTTTATAACAATCTTCAATGGTTCCGCCTTTTTTTATAGTGGTGATGTATTTAACGCCTGTAAATGTTCCGGCTGAAACGGTTGATATAATGCGTGTTCTTTCTAATAAACTGACATCATATAATTTTTTTGTAGAAAGGTAAGAAAGTACGCCGAGATGAATAGAAGTTGCCCTGAAACCACCTCCGGATAATGAAATAGCAATGTTATGGAACGGTAATTTGGGAAGCCTGGCTCTTACTTCTTTATTCAGACCTTTTGTTTTTTTAATAGTATTATCCATAACCTGTTCACTAAAGATAATATTTTATATTTAGTATATCCTTTGTTTTTTTCTGAATCTAAATATTGGCACTCGCGGTATTTTAAGGCTGTATTTTTTAAAGATTACTTTAATAAACTCATTTGCTAACAAGGCCTGTCCTAATGCGTTTATATGCATTCCGTCCAATGAAAATACCCCTGTTTCCTTATAATAAACACGTCTTGTTTTAGGATCAAAAGTTCTGTCGGGTTTACCATTTTTTAATAAATGATTGAGATCAACCAGCCCAAGATTTTTTTCTTTTGCAATAATTTTTATAGCATCGTTATAGTGCCTGATTGTATCTTCAATTAATAACACTTGTAATTTAGTTAAGGTATATTTTTTAGGAATGGGCGCAAAACCCTTTAAATAATCTTCTTTCAGTTCATCTAACATGAGCTCCGATAAAATAAGATCTCCTTTTTCAGCTCTTCTTACAGTTGATTTTCCTTTAATGTTATCTTCTATTAAAAACGTATTATTGGTTCCTGATTTAAAATTAAATGTATCATTAATATACTTTTCGTTTAATAGTTCTGCTTCTTTTTTGCTTACTGACAGGCCGTTATATGGAATTGTATTAAAAAACGGAATGCTGATAATGTTTGGAATAGTTGCTAATATTCCCTTTGCTCCGTTGGCAGTTAATGTCTCAATAATGTAGTTCAGTGTTTCATAAAATCCTTCACCAAGTTTTCCTTTTAAGGGAGTAATGGTTTCAGTTGTGCCGCCGCTCATTGCATAAGCCAGTACATCGTTATTGCCAATAAATAAAGTAAAAAAAGTAGGATCAACAGCCATTATATCTGATAGGATAGATGCCTGTCCGGGATCAGAAGCCATTCGCATAAAAAAGGGATTATAGTTTCCCGGTCCCAGTTTTGGATCCCCATATTTTGGAAACATCAGATGACTTGTTTTAGCTCCCGGAACCGCCATATTGTTAAACGGCCCAAGGGAAGAATAAATATTTTTTGAAAACAGGCCACTGTCGCCTGTTTCAGCCATGTAAGATAAGCCGGCAGATCTTATAGGTTTTGAATTTGTAGCAGGAACAAGTACCAGTCTTGAACGTCCTAAAAAACCAATTCCAACCGATTGAGGGTCTACTACCGGTTGTTTGAAAGAAATAGGTTTAATTAAATGATATTGTTTTGCAATTAAGTTAGGGTAGGTATTTTGCTGGCCTTCATAGTATAACGCTCCGTCTGCGTAGCCTGCCGTTATCGAATCTCCTATGGCTACAAATCGAATTAGGTCTATAGTGCTCTTGTAATTTGCCATAAAAAAGAATTCGAAAAATGAATGATTACATTTAGTAGTACGGGAATATAAAAAAGAGGTTACATTTTTAATTACTTTTTAATAAAATCAAGGTTTCGGATATATACTTCATTCAAGGCGGTTGCGCATAATTCGCCTGATGTATTAAAGATTTGGATAGGGTATGTTTTTATAAATTTCCCCTCTGTTTGTAAAGCTTTTCCGGCTTCCGCTATCATTGTATCATTAATAAGAATGGTATAATGCAGATCAGTTCTGGCGGGCTTAATATATTCTATTTCTGCACTTTTTAACCAGACCGTTATTTTAAAGCCTTTGCGCTGCATGAGTTGCCCGAATAACAATGCATAAAAAGGATCGGCTGCTGAAAATATTGTGCCGCCAAAAATAGAGTTTCCAAGATTAGAAGTGAATAAGCTGCGGTTAATCTTTACTTCAATACCTGTAAATCCTTGATAGATTTTTTTTACCCAGATGCGTTGAAACAGCATTGGCGGATATAATCGCATGACCCATTTAAGTGTATTTTCTGAGATTGTCATTTAAAGGTCAACGGCTATACTTTCATTTTTACGTTCTTCCATGCTTTGATCTGCCAGTTAATAAGGCCTGTACAAATGTGGTTGTTTTCACTATCATATACTTCCACCGGAAATTCTTTAAAAACAGCTTCTTGTGTTTTAAGCGGATTCAGTATTTCTTCTTCAATTTGGTGTTTACTTATTTTAAATTTCACTTTTACCTCCGTCTTTGCTTGGTAATGGTAAGTCATGTGGATAGTCTTTAAAATAATGCGGTATTCTTTAGGAGAAAAATTTATTAATAAACTCAGGCCCGAAACGTATTCGCAAAGTGTAGCGAGCAGGCAGGCGTGAATTCCTTTGATGTGGTTACGGTTAGGCCCGATATTTTTTACACACATCGTGAGCTCGTCTTCACCAATATGTATTACTTTTATTTTATGGGGTTTATTAAACGGAACGGTTCTAAGTAATACCATATTAAGCATCCATAAATAAAAAGTTGAATGCTTTGCTTTGTTAACTAATGTTTGCAGTTTATCCATTCTTATTTGAATAAACCGGCTACGTATTCTATGTATTTTTGCTGAGCATCTTCTTTCGACATTCCTTTTTTGCCTGTCCATGCATTGTATTTGGCGGCAGCCACAAAATCAAACATAGCGGGCTTATCAGCGTTAATGTCGCCAATGATTGCCTGCTTGTTTAATGCATACAATTCAAGCATCACATCATTACCCGGTTTTTCAGTTAATTCCATCACGCGTTTTTTTGCGTCTTCAAATTTTTGTTCTAATTCAGTCATGGTATTTTTATCTTTAATAATTTCTTGTTTTTTCTCAGGTACTTCTTCTAAAATAAAATGATCGCTTTTCGGAATCTCCAAAAATTTCGCGGCCCATTCTTCAGGTAAAGAAGCAAGCTTACGTTTTTCCATATCCACCCACGCGCCCTGCACATTTATTTGTGCTGCCTGTACACCATCACCACGGTATAAGCCTTGGCTAAACGACCAACGACTGCCGTCTCTTCTACAGCTTGTTAATTCACAGGTTACTAATACAGTATCGCTCGGGCGCACCTCCCGCATATAAATTAATTCTTCACGAAACAGGATCGGACCAATTTTTAGCTTCTCTAAAAGATTAGCATTAAAGCCAAGACTTTCTAAAATTTGAAGCCTTGCCTGTGCTGCAAAATCAGCGTAAGCGGAATGCCGTAAGTGCATGTTCGCATCAATCTGCGACCATAATACACGACCTTCAAAAAATACATTTTTCATGTTAGTACAGGTTTTAGTATATTGTCACTTCGAGTGATTTTTGCCTGCTTCTTGCAAAAATTTTATCGAGAAGATGTTCTCGATACGTCCCGATGAAAAATCGGCACTACTCGAACTGACAAATACGTTAGATGTCTCTTTATTAAAAGCAATATTTATTTTCTGTAATTAATTTTTGAGCAACAATTTGTCTTGCTTCTTTAGCATTGAACGGTTCTTGTTTTGTAAAACGTTTTAAGCCCATAATCATCATACGCAATTCATCGCCTTCACCAAAGCTGTTCAACGCTTCTTTACCGTCAACCCAAATTTTATCGCAGGCAGAATTTATGTAAGAACGCATAATGGCTAATTGTTCCTTACAAGCTTCTTCACCACGCATGCTTACTAATTTTTCAACACGTAACATGGTTGATTCTGCTACATAAGTTTCAATAGCCATGTCGGCAATATTCATAATAATTTCCTGTTCTTTACTTAACGTAGCCATTAATTTTTGAACGGCACCGCCGGCAACTAACAACACTGCCTTTTTAAAATTGGCGATCAGTTTTTTCTCGTAAGCAAATAAAGTATCATCTGCTTCACCGAATTCAGGAATACCAACTAATTCGGAAGCTACTTTTTGAGCAGGACCCATTAAATCTAATTCGCCTTTCATAGCGCGTTTTAAGATCATGTCTACAATTAATAAACGGTTAATCTCGTTAGTACCTTCAAAAATCCTGTTGATACGGGAATCACGGTAAATACGGTCCATCGGCGCTTCTGCGCTGTAACCCATACCGCCGTATATTTGTACACCTTCATCTGCTACATAGTCTAATGTTTCAGAACCGTGTACTTTTAAAATAGCAGCTTCAACGGCAAATTGTTCAATTCCTTTTAATTTTGCTTTTGCTTCATCCATTCCGCCTGCAATTAATTCATGGATCGCGTCTTCAATATTTTGAGAAGCTCTGTAAGTAGCACTTTCAGAAGCAAAGATACGAATTGCCTGTTCCGCTATTTTATAACGAATAGCACCGTATTTAGAAATTGGTCTTTCAAATTGAATACGCTCATTAGCATATTGTATGGCTTGTGTAGTAGCTCTTTTGCTTCCGCCGATTGCTGCACCTGCTAATTTAATACGACCCAGATTTAAAATATTAACGGCAATTTTAAAACCGTTTTGACGGTCAGATAATAAGTTTTCTACCGGTACTTTGCAATCATTAAAGAATACCTGGCGTGTAGAGCTTCCTTTAATTCCCATTTTATGTTCTTCAGGGTTTAAGGAAATTCCTCCGAATGCTTTTTCAACGATGAAGGCCGATAAATTTTTGTCATCATCAATTTTTGCGAATACAGTAAAAATATCTGCGAAACCACCGTTAGTGATCCACATTTTTTGTCCGTTTAAAATATAATGTTTTCCGTCCGCTGTTAACTTAGCAGTTGTTTTTCCGCTGTTAGCATCCGATCCTGAACTTGGCTCTGTTAAGCAATAGCAAGCTTTCCATTCGCCTGTTGCTAATTTCGGAATGTATTTCTTTTTTTGTTCTTCTGTACCGTAATATAAAATCGGTAAGGTACCGATTCCTGTATGAGCAGATAAAGCAACAGCTGTTGAATAGCCTGCACCAAGAGCTTCCGTAGTTAACATAGAAGTGACGAAATCAAAGCCTAAGCCTCCGAGCTCTTCCGGAACTGATACTCCTAATAAACCCAAGGCGCCTGCTTTTTCAAGAATAGAAGGCATTAATCCTTCTTCCTGACTGTCAATACGGTCAAGGATCGGTAACACTTCCTGGTCAATAAAATCGTCGCAGGTTTTTTTCATCATAATTTGCTCTTCACTCCATTGTTCCGGAATAAAAATATCATTGGCTAAGGTTTCTTTAATGATGAACTCGCCGCCTTTTGTTTTTGCTGTTGTTGCCATAATTGTTTTTTTATAAGATGAGTTTAGATATATTTTTATTGCGTTAATTTGATTTTAATAAGTCCAGTGCGCCTTCCGCTAAAAGTTGAGCACCGTAAGGAATGCAGTCTTCATTGAATATTACTTTTGAATCGTGTAGGAAATATGTTTTTTCCGCCGTGTCCTGTGCTCCTAAAAAATAAAACATGGAAGGTACTTTGCGGGAATAGAAAGCGAAATCTTCGGATCCTAAAATGGCATCTACCGGGATAATGTTTTCTTTACCGAATACATGTTGTAAGGAAGGTGACACAGTTTCGTGAATTTTTTTATCGTTTAATAAGCTCGGGTAATTTAAATTATAGTTGATTTTAATGTCGGCATCGAATGCGATCATAGCGGCTTTAATAATTTTCTCGATGCGTTCCAGTACTGTATTAAAAGTAGTCAGATCCAATGCTCTCACTGTCCCTTCCAATATCACTTTATCGGCAATAACATTTGGAGCAATGCCCCCGTTTATTTTTGTAAACGAAATAACGGTAGGTTCATGAGGAGCGATGTATTTATGTGCAATAGAAGAAACCGCCTGAATTAAATGACTGGAAATTAAAATAGCGTCAATTCCTAAATGCGGCGCTACAGCGGCATGCGCCATTTTACCGGTAATTTCTATTTTAAAAAAATTGGCACAGGCTAAGGCTTGTCCTAATTTATAAGCTACTTTACCTACCGGTAATAAAGGGTGAACATGTAATGCTAAAGCCGCTTTTACATCATCCAGTTCTCCTGCTTCTACCATCCGTTGTCCGCCCGATTTTTTTTCAGGATCGTCGTACACATCTTCTTCTGAGGGTTGAAAAATAAATTTAATGGTGCCGTTAAAATCAGTGTCTTTTAATATGGCTGCTGCGCCAAGTAACATGGTCACATGCATATCATGTCCGCAAGCGTGCATTAAAGGAATATCATTAGTGCCCGCTTTGGTTTGTTTAGTGCTTTTAAACGGAAGCTCATTATTTTCTTTAATGGGTAAAGCATCCATATCGGCCCTTAACACAATGCCCGGACCGTTACCTTTTGTTAACGTTGCTACTACACCTGTTTTAGCAATATTCTTTTTATAAGGAATTTGCAATGCATCCAGTTCTTTACAGATCAGGGCAGCCGTTTCATATTCTTGATAACCAAGCTCAGGGTTAGCATGTAATTGCCTTCTCACGCTAATCAGCTTATCTAATAAATTCTTCTTCATTTTTTTTCAGAATTATTTAATTTATGAGTATCGTTTACTAAAAACTATAACATTTCAAAAACACCTGCTGCACCGTGACCTGTACCTATACACATAGTAACAACACCATATTTTTTCTTTTGACGTTTTAACTCACCGAACAGTTGTACAGATAATTTAGCGCCGCTGCAGCCTAATGGATGGCCTAATGAAATAGCGCCACCGTTTACGTTTACTCTATCCGGGTTTAATTTTAATTCACGCACTACAGCTAATGACTGAGAGGCGAACGCTTCGTTCAATTCAAACAGGTCAATATCGTCCATTTTTAATCCGGCTTGTTCCACTGCTTTAGGAATAGCAAACACAGGACCGATTCCCATAATACGGGGAGGAACACCTGCAACCGCATGTGACACTAAACGGGCGATAGGGGTAAGGTTATGTTCCTTCATAAATTTCTCGCTTACTACCATTACAAAGGCAGCACCATCACTTGTTTGTGAAGAATTACCCGCAGTAACGCTTCCACCGTTGGCGAACACCGGTTTTAATTTTGCCAATGCTTCAATCGATGTATCAGCCCTAGGACCTTCATCGGTATCAACGGTATAGTCTTTTGTTTTCTTTTTACCGTTCTCATCCAAATAGGTTTCCGTTACTTTAACCGGAACGATCTCATCTTTAAACTTGCCCGCTTTAATAGCAGCAATTGCTTTTTGGTGAGAGTGGTAAGAAAACACATCCTGATCTTCTCTTGATACATTAAATTCTTTAGCAACTGCTTCCGCTGTTAAGCCCATATTCCAGTACCAGTCTGCATGTTCTTTAGATGTTTTAGGGTTCGGAACAATTCTCCACCCGCCCATAGGTATTAAGCTCATGCTTTCAACACCGCCGGCAATGATACAATTCGCATAACCGGCTGCAATTTTTGCAGAAGCAATCGCAATGGTTTCTAAGCCCGAAGCGCAATAACGATTTACCGTCATCCCGGAAACTTTATCGTTATTTAATGCCATTAAGGAAATAAAACGGGCTACGTTCAATCCTTGTTCTGCTTCAGGCATGGCGTTACCTACCATTAAATCATCAATACGTGTTTGATCAATTTGAGGAAGCGATGCTACCAAATGTTTGATCACGTCTGAGGCTAAATCATCAGGACGTGTAAAGCGGAAACCCCCTTTGGTGGCTTTGCCTACGGCACTTCTAAAACCTGCTACTATGTATGCGTTCATGTTGTTATGTTTTAATGTTTGATTTATGTTTTTAATTTGAGTGATGTTTACTTTAGTGTGTGTTGTTAAATTGTCTTTTTGTAAGTTGTCTTTTGTATCAAGTCTGTGTGTGAAAATGGGTTAAATGAAACCTCTATTTTTCTACACCTAGTCTTATATACAATAGACAATGTCCTACAATGTCTTTATCAATTTATTTATCATATTCTGTATATGCACTAATTTTACTGTTTGTTTATTTAACACGTCTTCTGAAATAAAATCTAACTTTTGACTTACTATTAACTGTGACTCTAACTCACAACCGGAGGCTAATGCTATACCAAGGATCTGTCTGAATTCTTTAGGATTATTTCTTCCCGCACCTTCAGCAATATTAGAGGACACAGAGATTGAGCACCTGTTCATTTGACTTACCAATCCGAATTTTTCTGTATCAGGATAAAGTTTTGTCAGCTTGTAGATGTCTACCGCTAAGTTAATCGAGTCTTTCCATATGTTTAGTTCTTTGAAGTTGTTCATTTTTTTATGTTACAGTTCTGTCAGAGAGTTAGTTTTTTGATTTAATATTTTTTAATAGTTGTCCAATGTCGATTGTCTTTTGTATTAAGTCTATGTGTAAAAAATAGGTTTGAATGAACCACTATTTTTTACATTTAGTCTTATAGTCATTGGACAATAGACATTAGACCCTTTTAATTCCTCAACACCTTACCTCCGTTAATAATGCTATGCAAACGTTCCATCGTTTTTTTCTCTGTGCATAACTGTAAAAAGGCTTCTCTCTCTAGGTCCAATAAATATTGCTCGGTTACTAATGTTGGTTGCGATAAGTCTCCGCCTGCTATTACGTAACCTAATTTTTCTGAGATCTTAAGATCATGTTCGCTCATATAATTTCCGCTGTACATAGAGTTTGCACCTACATATACTAAACCTAAGGCTTCGTTACCTAATACGCGAATATCTTTACGGTGCGCCGGTTGTGTATAGCCTGCATCTGCCATTCTCAAACACTCTGCTTTTGCTTCGGTTAATTGTCTTGCTCTCGACATCACTACTTTATCTACTCCTTTTCTTAAGATACCTAAATCAAAGGCTTCGTATGCGGATGTAGACACTTTAGCCTGGCCTATGGTTAAGAATTTTTCACGGAAAGCGTTTAATTCCACATCACCTTCATGTAAAGCATCGGATAAACGAACGGCGAACTCTTTGGTGCCGCCGCCGCCGGGAATAACACCAACTCCAAACTCTACCAAGCCGATATAAGTTTCGGCGTGTGCTACTACTTTATCGGAATGTAAACAAATTTCACAACCACCACCTAAGGTTAAGTTGTGTGGCGCCACTACTACCGGGATAGAAGAGTAGCGGATGCGCATAGTTGTATTTTGGAATGTTTTCACCGCAAGATTCAATTCATCCCAATCCTGTTCTGCGGCCATCATAAAAATCATAGCTACGTTAGCGCCGGCAGAAAAGTTTGCGCCTTCATTACTAATCACTAATCCTTTGTAATCTTTTTCGGCAATGTCAATGGCTTTATTAATACCTGCCAGTACTTCACCGCCAATGGTATTCATTTTCGTATGGAATTCCACATTTAAAATGCCGTCGCCAAGGTCGATAACCGTTACACCGCTGTTTTTCCAAACGGTTTTAGTAGGGCGTAAGGAATCCAGTGAAATAAAGTTTTCTGTGCCCGGAATGGTTTTATAAGCTTTAGTAGCAATGTCATAATACAAACGCTTGCCGTTTTCTATTTTATAGAAAGAAGTATTTCCTGATTTTAAAAAATCGTACACCCATTCGTTTGGCTTCATGTTAGCGGTTTCCATTAAAGCAACCGATTCTTTTACGCCAATCGCGTCCCAATATTCAAACGGGCCTAAGTCCCAACCGAAGCCTGCTTTTAAGGCATCATCTATTTTATATAATTCATCCGCAATTTCCGGGATTCGGTTAGATACATATTGAAATAAACCGGCAAAGGTAGCACGGTAAAATTCTCCCGCTTTATCTTTACCCGTTATCAACATTTTTACACGGTCTTTTAAATTATCTATCGGCTTGGTCATTTCAAGCGTAGCAAATTTTACTTTTTGCTGAGGCTTGTATTCCAGTGTTTTTAAATCCAACACTAAAATTTCAGATTTACCGTCTTTACCTTTTATTTTTTTATAAAAGCCTTGTCCTGTTTTATCTCCAAGCCATTTGTTCTCCACCATCTTTTTCAAATACTCGGGTAGTACAAATAAGGCGTTAGCTTCATCATTGGGTACGCCTTGCTTTAAACCGTTCGCTACATTTACTAATGTATCTAAACCAACGACGTCGCCTGTGCGGAAGGTAGCAGACTTAGGACGACCTAATACCGGCCCTGTTAATTTATCTACCTCTTCAACCGTCAGTTCCATTTTCTCTACTAAATGCAGTAAAGACATAATACCGAACACACCTACACGGTTGGCAATAAAGGCAGGAGTATCTTTTGCCAATACGGTTGTTTTTCCTAAAAACTCTTCACCGAATTCCATTAAAAAAGAAACGATCTCCGGTTTTGTATGCGGCGTAGGAATGATTTCCAATAATTTTAAATAACGCGGAGGATTAAAGAAGTGTGTTCCGCAGAAATTATCTTTAAAGTCTTCGCTTCTGCCTTCCGTTAATAAATGAATAGGAATGCCTGATGTGTTAGACGTAATTAATGTTCCAGGCTTGCGGAATTTTTCTACCTGCTCATATACTTTTTTCTTAATATCTAAATTCTCGATCACCACTTCAATCGTCCAATCATATTTAGAAATTTTAGACATATCATCGTCAAAGTTACCGGTCGTAATTTTTGAAGCGAATTCTTTTTTATAAATAGGCGAGGGGTTCGATTTTAATGCGAAGGTTAAAGCATCGTTCACTATGCGGTTTCTTACAACTTTACTTTCTATAGTTAAGCCCTTTGCTTTTTCAGCATCGTTCGGCTCTTTAGGAGTAATATCTAACAATAACACTTCGCAACCAATGTTTGCAAAGTGGCATGCTATACGGCTCCCCATAACACCGGAACCTAATACGGCAACTTTTTGAATGGATCGTTTCATTTTATAAATGGTTTAATTTAATTTATTGTTTAATCAGTTTATTTCTTTCTTCAGCCAGTTCAATAATGCCATCAATAGTTTTAAAAAAGTCACATAACTTTTCTTTCCCGATTTTTAATTCTACTATATGGTTAAAATTACGGATCGTGTTTTTGGCCACTTCTTTTTGAGCAATGCCTTTTTTAGTCAGCATGATCTTTATTTTTCTTCCGTCTTTTGTATCGGGAATGCGTTGGAGTAGTTTTTTTTCTTCGAGTGATTGAATAATCCTTGAAAGCGAGGTGCTTTCCATACCGAGAGCAGGGGCAATGTCTGATGCATAGGAACCTTCATGACTGTCAACATTTAATAAAAAATGTCCCATAGCAAGTGTTGCATCATGTAAAACAGCTTCTGCGTTATACATACGACTTACTACCTGCCAGGCAGTTTTTAATTTTGAGTCTATTGTTTCTGTATGCTTTTTACTCATGACGGTAACGAATATACATTTATTTATTATGCATGCATAATAAATTATTTTAAATTTTGTTAATTCTCTTTATAGATCTTATCGTAGGCTTTTTTATTTTCTTCCATAATTACTTTCCGTTTCAAAGAAAGCTTAGGTGTCATTTCTCCACCTTCAATACTCCATTCTTTCGGAAGCAGCTCTATCTTTTTAATTTTTTCGTACTGTGCTAAATTGTTATTGGCGATCTCTACTTCCCGCATAACCCGGTCGCACACCTCTTTAATTTTAATCACTTCTTCGTTCGATTTAAAGTCTATTTTATGCTTGGCACACCATTCTTTCAGGTAAGCAAAGTTAGGGACAATATAAGCAGCCGGAAATTTTTCATTTTCGCCGATTACCATAGCCTGTTCAATAAAATGACTTTCCTTTAATTTGTTTTCGGTTATTTGCGGGGTAATGTATTTTCCGCCCGATGTTTTAAACATTTCTTTTTTGCGGTCGGTGATCTTTAAAAACCGTCCGTCTTCTAATACACCGATATCACCTGTATGGAACCAACCGTCTTTATCAATTGCCTCTGCGGTAAGCTCGGGTTGCTTATAATAGCCTAACATAATATTAGGGCCTTTAGCAAGGATTTCTCCGTCTTCGCCAAATTTCACTTTTACATTATAAATGATGGGGCCTACGGTTCCTATTTTTATGTTTTTATCCTCGTAATTATTTACGGAAATTACCGGCGAGGTTTCGGTTAATCCATAGCCTTCCAGTACTTTAATTTGTGCCGCATGAAACACTCTTGCCAACCTTGGTTGCAATGCAGAGCCTCCCGACACAATGCCGATAATATTTCCTCCTAAGGCTTCGCGCCATTTTACAAATACCAGTTTATTGGCAAGCTTTAATTGTTTTTCGTAAAACCATCCGTTTTCACCGTGTTGTTTATATTTTAGGCCAAGGTTCAATGCCCAAAAGAACATTATTTTTTTGATGCCGGTTAAATTGCTTCCCGTGCTTACTATTTTATCATATACTTTTTCGAGCAAGCGTGGCACAGTTACAAACATCTGCGGTTTTACTTCTTTCAGATCACTTGCAATGGTATCAATACTTTGCGCATAGTAAACAGACATGCCACGGCTTATGTATAAATAAGACAGCATGCGTTCGTACACATGGTTTAAGGGAAGGAAGCTCAAAGCTCTCCAGTCTTGTTTAAAAGGACACAAATTTTTTGTGCCTTCTACGTTACTTATAAAATTAGTGTGCGATAGCATAACGCCTTTCGGGTTGCCTGTTGTTCCTGATGTATAAATAATGGTTGCAAGGTCGCCCGGTTTAATGGAGGCTTTAATATCTTCCAGTTGTTTTTCCTGCGGCTTACTCTTTCCTATTTCCATCAGTTCATGTACGGAGCGAATGCCTTTAACGGGATCGATGCAAAAAATTTCTTTAACGGAAGAGCCGGCCGAACATTCTTTTACTTTTTTATAAGCTGCTTCGTCCGAAACAAAAAAGTATTTAATATCAGCATCACCGATCACATGTTTTAAATCATGCTCGGCAATGGTAGGATATAAGGGTGTGTTAATACTACCGGTTTGCAGGCAGGCATAATCAATAAAATTCCACTCGGGACGGTTGTTCGAGATCAAGCCTATTTTATCTCCGGGTGTTATGCCCAAGTCAATAAACGCGTAGCTTAAGTTATTTACGCATTCAATATATTCTTTGGTGCCGTATTTTCTCCATTGGCCGTTTTCTTTTGCACCCAAGGCATCTTCTTTCAAAGGCATTTTCAAAAGATTGTGTAAAAGATCAAACAGTCGTAAATTTTCCATAGTATCCATGATCTTTATTTTTTATGAAACAATTATATTAAAAACTCTTATGCATGCATAAAAATAATATATATTTGTATTAATCCAAAGAAAAGCGTATAAATTTTCATTTTATTAAGTAAATTTTACAGTCATGAAAACAGTTAACGAATTACTTCCTTTATTGCGTATTGAATTCCCTTTAATTATGGCGCCCATGTTCCTGGTGAGCAATATAGATATGATAAAGGCAGGAATGGACTCGGGCATTATGGCTACTTTCCCCACACTTAACTACCGTAATGAAGGGGAATTGGCAGAGGTATTAAACAGGATAAACGGATTTAAAGCCGGTTCAAAAGGCAGTTACGGTGTTAACCTGATAGTTCAGCAATCGAATCCGCTTTATAAAAAGCATTTAAAAGTGTGTGTCGAAAAAAAGGTGCCTTTTTATATTACATCGCTTGGCAGCCCGAAAGAAGTAATTGAAGCGGCGCATGCTTACGGGGCTAAAGTGTTTTGCGATGTTACAAATATGGCCCATGCTCAAAAATGTTTTGATACCGGTTGCGATGGTTTTATAGCTGTAGGGCAGGGGGCAGGGGGACATGCGGGCCCGCACCCTTTGCATATTTTAATTCCCGCGCTTAAAAAACAATTTCCCGGTAAGCCGGTGATTGCCGCGGGCGGTATTGTTTCGGGTGAAGGCTTATTATCTGTAAGGGTATTAGGGGCGGAAGGCGTTTCGGTGGGAACGCGTTTTATTGTGAGTAAAGAGTGTAAGGTAAATAAGGAATATAAGGATGCCATTATACACGCGGGCATGGATGATATTGTAATGACCACCAAATTATCGGGAACACCCTGCACTATTATTGATACACCGCAAGCAAAAAAAATGGGCTATACGCAATCGTGGATCGAACGCTTTTTAAGCAACAACCCGCAGACCAAAAAATGGTTCAAGATGTTTGTACAGGTGCGCGGTATGAAAAAGCTGGAAGAATCGGTATTGCCTAATAATTACCAAAAGCTTTGGTGCGCCGGTAAATCGTCTGAATTAATTGAAAGTGAATTTACCTGTAAGGAGATTATTGATCATTTAAAGACAGAGTATGCAAAGGCTTTAGCGGAGGTTAAATTGTTGGAGATGTAAATTTCCGTCATTGCGAGTTGACGCAGGAGAAGAAGCAATCTCATATATACAGTATTTTTTTTAAATGTAAATCTGTGTAAGAAAAGATCAATCTCAAAGTAAGACAGGTAAAATAATAGATTGATTGTTTGATCCAAATAATTTGGGCGTGTCCCTTTGGGCCGGGCTGTCGCTACTCGCTCTTAGGGTTCGGCTTGCGCCTCACACTAAGGAGCTCAAACATGCCGCCCCACACCTTACGCCGGTTTAACTCAAAATTATTTTTTATCATACTCATGTGCGTTCGATCACTCATTAAATAAATCATTTTCGATTCTCTATTTTCGATTCTTTTATTTCACTTTCCATTCTCTACCTACAGTATACCCGAGTAGTGAATAACTAAGCTTCCAATAGTAAAACTAGTTTAATATCATCTAAAAAACTATTAAGTGGCAATAACCAAATACTCTTTACAGATGGGGCAAACAACCAATTTTTGGGCTGAACAACAAAGTACACTCAGAATTTTATGAGTAGTTTCGGCATCGTAAATTCTTTATAAATTAAAAAAACCTGTATGAAAAAAATTTTACTTTTAGCAACAGGAGCCATGCTTTACCTGCTCCCTCAAACAACAACCGCTCAAACGTATTCCGCATGGGGAACCGCTATTAATCAGCATAATAATATGTATGATACCATTAGCGCATCGGGCGATTCTTTAAAATTTCAGTTTGCTAACACGTATGCCACCGCCTGGGGAACACCTAAACTGGTAGTGTACTACGAAGGAAAATTTGGCAATAATTATATGCAAGTGTTTAATGAAACATTAACAAGTATAGGCTATACAAATCCAAGCTCATTAGGCTACGATTGTTCACCGGAAGATTCAACGGTGCTTAATCCTACAACAACTCAAATTAATACATGGACGGCCAATAACTCCATTGTGTTTACGTTTATTCCAAATTCGGGCCCGGGCGTTTGTATTACAAGCCGCGTAAGAGCACGCCTGGTATACAACTATTGCCTGTCGGGTTTGCCGTTACAATATGCTACGCCGTTAATTTCTAATTCATCAGTTTGCGCTACGGATGCGCCGTATGCATTAACGGGTACACCAACCGGCGGAACCTTTTCAGGAATCGGTGTTACAGGCTCTTCTTTTAATCCTGCCAATTTAATATCGGGTCATTATACCGTATTTTACACTGCCACCGATTCACAAACCTGTACCACTACCGGTAGTTTAAATATATTGGTAAGACCTACGCCGGTTGTTAATAATAACACTACAATATATGCCTGCAACGGGTCATCTGTAAACTTAACAGCTACCCAGGGTAACGGCTTTGTATGGTTTTCGGATGCGGCACTTACAAACTCTATTGCTGCCACAAGTACACTTACAATCCCCTCACTTACACAAACTACCAATTACTGGGTAGCTGCTACCGACATAAATAATGCATTTGCAGTGAACTCGGTAACCAATACCAATTTTGCGATAGTGGATGAAAACGGCCTTGCCGGTGACGACCGCGGTGGAATGGCAGTAACTAAAACACACATCTATTTAAACGGAGATAATAATGCCGTACGTTATGATCTTAATTTAACACCGGCATCAGGGGTAGTTTTACCTATAAGGGACGGTATGTTTTCTGATTTGCGTAACGGTAAGATCTGGTCGTTATGGAATACAATCACAAATGCTTCCCCTATAAACTCTCCAAGCCAGTTTACGGCAAATGCGTTAAGGGGCTTAGACAGTAATCTTAATTTTACGAGTGAATATGTTTATTTATCACAAGCGCTCGATCTTGGTAATAATAGCCAACAAAACGGCATATTTGCAGGGTTCGGTTACTTAGGCTTATACAGCGGAAACACGCAGCACTGGTATGTAATTGATATGGATAACGGATCAGTATCTGATTTAGGATATTTAAGTAACCCGCAATTTTACGGTTCAGAGAACTGGAGCGATTGGGGTGTTTTGGAGTCAACCTGCGCAGGAGTGTACTCGGTTATTTACCACGCTAATACTGATGCAAATATCCACCGCCGTATATTACCTAACGGTGCGGTAACTACCGTTGGTACCTTTACTGATTTAAGCGATATGGCAAGCCTTACATTCAACCCATGGAACAACCGTTGGTATTGGCATTATGAAGGCAGCAGTTCTGTATTTGGCGGGTCTGCCGAAACTTTAGGTTATGCGGATGCTGTAGGTACTAATTCTGTTTGTAATGCAAACGGGTTAAGCTGTCCTAAAAAAGTAACGGTTAATGTACCTACTAATGTAACTTTTACGATTTCTACTGCAAGCGCATGTGTCAGTAATAATGCCATTCCGTTAAACGGAGGTGTGCCTGCAGGCGGAACTTATTCTGGTATCGGCGTAGGTACCAACACTGCCGGTACTGTTTTTTATCCTGCATTAGCGGGGGCAGGAACGTACACAATCACTTATACTTATATAGATGTTGTAAGCGGTTGTTTAGATGCAGCTTCTAAAACGGTTACCGTAAACCTTTGTACCGGTATTGAAGAACTTACCAATGTAAGCGGAATAAATGTGTTTCCGAACCCTAACAGCGGTAACTTTAGTTACACGGCTAACTCTGATATTAAAAAACTGACCATTGAAATCACCGACATTCAAGGTCGTATGATCTATACATCTCAGGAAAATGATATCATTTCAGGAATCACTAAGCAGATCAGCTTAACGGATGTGGCACCGGGTATTTATTTAGTAAAAATGATAAGCGGTGCTGATCAGCATGTACAACGTATCAGCATTATTCGTTAATCTTCAATTTTTCTTTTTAATAAAAGGCATTCCCGAAACGGAATGCCTTTTTTGTTTTTTCGTTCCTCTAATGCCGGGATCTCTCACAACAGAACGTGTTTCAGAGCCTCATTTGAGATGAATGATTACCCGTTAACGATTTTTTTTTTAATCCCTTCGATCCACACCATCTGTGTTCCGTCTTTTAATCTGTGTTTACGCTTTTCGTTACCCCGATAGCCATTGAAGTGAGACACGCATAAAAGAATAGAATAATCTTTAATACATTAAATTTGGGAGTGCCGGCCGGCCGGGCTGTCGCTACTCGCTTTTTATCAAAAAAGAGCTCATACAAACCGCTCTATCCCTAACGCAATTACGTTAAACACATCATTTTATTTTCACTAAGGCTTCTCGATACTATTTTTGCAAAAGGCAGGCAAAAATCACTCGAAGGGACAGGCATACCGCATGCCGTTTCAACACGCTTCTATTCTCTTTCACTCACCAATCATTACTCGCTATTTACCACGAACCCCTTCCTTACACTTTTACCAATTCATTTTTAATGGCATACTTCACCAAATCCGCTACATTTTTGCATTTGGTTTTTATGTAAATATTGCCCCTGTGAAAATCAATGGTGTTTATGGAAACATGCAGAACATCGGCAATAAGCTTATTGGTTTTTCCGGCACATAATTCTTTTAAAACAATCAGCTCTTTTGGGGTGAGCGGATGCTCGTCAAAAAAAGGATGTACGCCTTTTTCTTTTTTGAGTCCGTTTAGCAGGGCGTCCGATATTTCTTTATTAAAATAGACACCTTCATTATGCACAGCGCGTATGGCCTTAAATAAGGTTTCAATAGCAACGTTTTTATTCAGGTACCCGTTGGCACCGTTTGCCATAAATTCATTTATATAACCGGGTTCATTATGCAGGCTCAGCATCATTACTTTTACATTCGGAAACCGTTTTTTGATGACCTCAAGCGTTTGCCTCCCATTCATGACAGGCATATCAATATCCAATAATACCAGGTCGGGTTCATCAACTTTTAAAAGCTCCAACAACTCTTTACCGTTAGCGGCACTGCCTGTTACGGCAATCCCGGGCTCATCATTCAGCAAACATGTAAAGGCTTCTCTTACCAATTGATGGTCTTCGGCCAACATAATTTTAATTTGTTTCATAAAGGGTTTACTGCTTAGGGAAGTTGAGTAGAACGCCTGTGTTTTTAGGTAATATAAATATAAGATAATTTAATACAATCTTTCATTTACCGGCATCTTTAAACAATGTACAATCGTATTGAGGAACATTACAATTGCTATTTTTTACAAAAACTTACCTACCTAAACACCTAATTAAACCTACCTGTTTAGGTAGGTAAATTGCCCTGTTATTTTTTTAGAAGCTTAGTTTTCATTTGGTTAGCTTTTTAAGGGTTTTTGAAAATGCAATTCGTTAAAATATAGGGTGTGTTTATTGTGCTATGTTTGGGATATTCTTTAACCACTGAATTATTTAAACTTAATTTTCAAATATGGCAAAAAAAATTGATCCTATTAATAATAATGTAAATAACAACACTAATAACGTGAACGTAAATGTTCATGTTCCCAGATCTAAAAAAGCAACTGCAAAAAAGAAAGAACAACCAAACTGGTACACAAGAACTATTGTCGGTGGCGCTATAGCTTTAATCTTATCTCTATGCGGGTATCTTGTTAAGAAGAATATGGATGATAAAAGTAATGGCAATAGTAACGGTATAGAACAAAACGCAATTCCTATTGAAGGAGAAAAACAAAACTAATTATGAAAAATACACATAAAATTTATGCTATGGTAATAGCAATTACATCACTGTTTAGTAACTGTCAAAAAGCAAAAGACGGCGCACCGGGAAAAGATGGTAGTGCAAATGTTAGCTCAATCGTCTACACTATTACATCATGGTCGAGTAATTCTTCTAAATATTACACTGTACTCTCAGTGCCTAGTATAACTGCAGACAATATTAATACTGCTTCTGTACAAGCGTATTTTTCCACAATAGATAATAGTTGGCTGGCAATGCCTTTTACTAAAGTAGCTTCAACAGATTATTACATGGGATATACAAGTTCTGTAGGTGTTGTTCAAATTAATTGGGATTATAACGGATTAGGTATAGGCGATGACCCTAATACTTTTTATGGTGTTAGTAGTTGTAAATTTAAAGTTGTTGTTATTCCGCCTGCTATCCTTAAACAATATCCAACGGTTAATATGAATAATTACAGTGAAGTGAAGGAAGCGTTTCAGTTAAAAGACTAGTTATAATTTATGGTAACATTTAATGGAGTAATGAGATCATACGGAGCTGCCGTTAGAAGAGCCGAAAGGGATAATCAAAGAAGGGCAAGAGAAGCAACAAAAAGATTTAAGGAGCAGCAAAAACGTCAGATCATTGAAGATTCTAAACAAGCAGTTATAGATTGGAACAATTATGTTTCAATGATTCAATCTTTTCATAAAAATTGTACAGAAGGTGTAAATTGGATTAAAATGAGCCATACTCCTAAACCAAATAAACCAACATTGCTAAATACAAATGAAATTTCTGCTGATTATAGTTTAAAAACATATGTCCCTTCATTTTTCGATAAATTTTTTGGTTTAACAACTAAAAAAGTAGAAAAACTAAAACATAAGTTAGAAGACTCAAAAAAAACTGATCAAAAAATAAATAAATTAGCATATGAAGAGTTTAAACAAGAATTGAGTGATTGGAGTAAACTGCAGTTAATAGTTCAAGGGCTTGATAAAAATGACCCGGAGGCTTATAAGGATGCTTTAGATTTTTTTGAACCCTTTGACGATATTGGAGAGCTCGGCGGAAACATTTCAATTTCGTTTCAACATAATTACATTGACATAGATTTAGAAATTAACGGGGCAGAAATTATTCCTTCATTTGAATTAAAACAAACTTCTACGGGGAAACTTTCAAAAAAAGATATGCCTAAAATAAGATTTAATGAGTTATATCAGGATCATGTTTGTAGTTGTGTGTTACGAATTGCCAGAGAAACATTTGCTTATTTACCGATCAAAAAAGTAAGAATAAACGCAGTATTAGACATTTTAAATTCCAACACAGGATATTTGGAAAACAAACCTGTTTTATCTGTTATAATTGTTCCTTCTACGCTTAAATCTTTAAACTTAAATACAATTGATCCTTCTGATAGTATGAACAATTTTGTTCATAACATGAATTTTAATAAATCTACAGGCTTTAAAGAAGTAAGAAGAGTTGAACTTAAATAAATATCAATAGTGTCTGACTAATTATAAAAAATAAACTGGAAAGCGCTAAAAAATTTGGTGATATAAACCCCATCTCAATCATTGGAACTTTTATATGCTCTTATATTGAAGAAGGCGGAAGTGGTTGTAGCGGCACTTTAGCGATAAGTTCTGTTCCTCATAAATTGACTTATACGTTTGAATGGGAAATAAAGAAAAATGGTAGCCCGGGTACATTTAAATTTTCCGGTTTTATATTTGAACAAAATAAAATAGCAGTTTCTTAT
>JANYGK010000024.1 GCA_025362395.1 Bacteroidota bacterium | reverse complement strand
CTAAGCATCTAAATACATTATTAGCCAACTATCAAGTCTTCTATATGAATACGCGCGGTTTTCACTGGAACATTAAAGGCAATAACTTTTTTGAGCTTCATCTTAAATTTGAAGAGATCTATAACAATCTACAATTAAAGATCGATGAGATCGCGGAACGCATCTTAACTCTTGGGAATACGCCTCTTCACAGCTATTCTGATTATTTAAAAAAAGCAAAAATTAAAGAAATAACAGATTCAACAGACGGTAAAAAATCGCTTGCAGCCGTTTTGGATGCTTTAGAAATTATTATTTCGCTACAACGTGAAATCTTAGAATTGGCAAACGATGCTAATGATGAAGGTACTAACGCATTAATGAGCGATTATATCCGTGAACAGGAAAAACTGACCTGGATGTATTTTTCCTATTTAAACCACTAAATACACTCCTATGAAAAACCCTAACGATTCACCTATATTACAATGTTGCTTTAAAACTTATAAAAACACTGAAGAAACAAAAGCAACCTCTACCATAAAATCTTTCCAACAGAAAGAGCCGACAACAGAAATTTCAAAAAATGTGTTCGGTATATTTGATGATATGCTTTTTTACTATTAATAATTATAAACTATATGGAAAAGAAAAAACTAACTACCGCATCAGGCATTCCTTATTATGAGAATGAAAACAGTATGAGCATAGGGCCGAGAGGGCCTTTATTGTTACAGGATTTTATTCTGCATGAAAAAATGGCCCACTTTAACCGTGAACGAATTCCTGAAAGAGTTGTTCACGCTAAAGGAACGGGCGCTTTCGGAACCTTCACCGTTACACATGATATTACTAAATATACCAAAGCAAAGATCTTTAGTAAAGTTGGTAACGCCTGCAAAATGCTCATTCGTTTTTCAACGGTAGGCGGTGAGAAAGGAAGCGCTGATACAGAACGTGACCCGAGAGGCTTTGCTTTAAAATTTTACACGGAAGACGGAAACTGGGACTTAGTTGGAAATAATACACCCGTTTTTTTCGTGAAAGACCCTAAAAAATTCGGTGATTTTATTCATACCCAAAAACGGGACCCTAAAACAAATTTAAAAAGCCCTACGATGATGTGGGATTTTTGGAGCTTGAATCCTGAAAGCTTACACCAGGTACTAATTTTAATGAGCGATCGCGGAACACCTTATTCTTACAGGCATTTAGACGGTTTTGGAAGTCACACTTTTTCCATGATCAATAAAAATAATGAATCGGTTTGGGTGAAATTTCATTTTAAAAACCAACAAGGCATTAAAAACTTTACGGGGCCTGAAGCTAACGAAATGCGAGGCATTGATCCTGACCATGCACAACGCGATCTGGTAGAAGCGATAGAGCGTAATGAATTTCCCAAATGGGATATGAAGATCCAGGTAATGACAAATGATCAAGCCAAAGCATTTCCGTTTAATCCGTTTGATCTGACCAAAGTTTGGCCGCATGCAGATTTTCCGTTAATAGATGTAGGAACGTTTGAATTAAATCAAATTCCGAAAAATTATTTTGCGGAAGTGGAGCAAGCCGCTTTCGCACCTGCGCATGTTGTGGACGGCATCAGCTATTCGCCCGATAAAATGTTACAGGGGCGTTTGTTATCTTACCCCGATGCGCACCGTTACCGCTTAGGCGCTAACTATGAGCAAATTCCTGTAAATAAATGTCCGTACATGACCAATAACTATGAACGTGACGGATTAATGCGTGTGGACGGTAATGGGGAAGATGCTCCAAATTATTTCCCAAACAGCTTTGATAACATTGAGCCTGATGCAAGTTATAAAGAGCCGGCTATGACCTTGGAAAGTAACATTGCAGATTGGTATGACCGTAACGGCGCAGGTGATAATGACCACTACACACAACCGGGAAATTTATACAGGAAAGTAATGAATGACGAGCAAAAAAGAAATACGGTGGCAAATATTGTGGGTGCTATGAGCGGTATTACGGGTGAGAAAAAAGCCGACATTATTAACCGCCAGTTATGCCATTGGTTCAGAGCAGATATAGGTTTGGGAATGGCTGTTACGAAAGGGCTTGGCATTAGTGTTGATGACACTATGATGAAGCACTAAGTATTGAAATAAAACTTTTACATAAAAACGTTTATCTTTTCGTATTCTAAAAAACTTATAATAATATCCTTACATAAATAAACTAATAACTAAAACACACAATTATGAAAAGAACAGCAAAAGCACATTGGGAAGGCACGCTTAAGGAAGGAAAAGGAGGTATTACTACCCCAAGCGGAATTTTAGATAAAACAAATTACAGCTTTAAAACACGTTTTGAAGAAGGTGAAAAAGGAACTAACCCGGAAGAATTATTAGCAGCTGCACATGCAGGATGCTTTACAATGGCAGTTGGAGCGATACTTACACAAAAAGGATTAAACCCTAAAGGCCTGGATACTGAAGCTGTTGTGAG
>JANYGK010000088.1 GCA_025362395.1 Bacteroidota bacterium | reverse complement strand
AAATAAAAGGTACACACCTGTATTGTTTAAGTCTTCACGATCAGTACAATCTTTTATTTTAATTCTTGGGATTTTATATGACTTACCCGTCCAATTAGATAGCTCACAACTCATACGTCCATTTGGGTCACCGTCAATAAGGAAAATTTTTATTGTCTTACCGAATTTCATATTGCTTTTCTGTCTTTTAAATTGGGTGTAATTACTTTATAATACTATTAAACCGCTTAACAGCCACCAATTGATCATAGTAAGTACCCCTTTGCCGGTGATATATATAAATAGTGTATTCATTTTCGGTTTCCCAATGGCTTCCTTCCGTCATGGTATCATCACCGCCTTTCTTATCATCCTTCAAATACACGTATGTATAATTATAATATCCTTGTTTTATGTATAACGTGCATTCATATCCCAAACGTTTATAATTATAGGTCATGCGGTTTGTTTTATTTAAACGCCATTCGGTAAGCTTGCCAAGTACATAAAAGTTACCCGACCCCTGCGCGTTATCGTAAGGAAGAAAGAATTTCACGTATGAATAATCGGCTTCGTTATCCGCGTTGGTAGCCATATCAGCGTTTTTAATTAAATAGCCTCCATCAAGATCATGATAGTAAGTATACTGTTTAAAGGTTCTTAACTCATCTATTTTTAAATCGACGTGATAAATAGAAGCACTGTCGCGGTGTATATCGCCAATTCGTTCAGTATAAGTTCTGAGAGAGCGTGTATCAAAATAACGAAATTCATTTCCACCGCTAAACGTTGATTTATCATCCAACGAATATGTTAATTGCTTAGGCTCCGTAAACGTTGGTTTTATATCTCTTACCGCATTATCCCATCTTCCGTTTTGTGTAATAACCACCTTCATATCGGTAAATGGGTTGGTTAATTCGTAAGCGCTGTTAATCACCGAAAAATCAATGTGCTGTTTTTCATACTGTTCATCATTACCAATGGCTTGGCGCGTGGTAGCTAAAACGGTTACTTTATCTTCGTAAAGCATAAAACGTTTTGTCAAAATTAAATTTTCCTTATCACTATCACGGTACACATAAGCAATGTAATTTCCTGATTTTGTAAACTGGACATTAGCCTGCGGAAATAAAATAGAGTAATGTGTATATTTTTGTATGGTATTGGCAGAGTAAGTAAAATTTAAAAAGTTGGCATCAAAAAAACCGTTCATATACTCTGACACCATTAGGTTAGAAGGCTCCCAATCGGCTGAACAATGTACAAAACTTATAGAATACATTTTTTTATCCGCATCCAGGTCATCAAAACTAAGCTCTAATTGTTGTGTAGAGTTAAATTTTAAAACAGCGGGGTTAGCTTCAAAGCTCGACTCATGCAGCTGCGCTGTTTTAATGTTAGCCTTGTAGATCCAGTCTTCATAACGCAACTGATTATCATCCGCGTAGTCGTCTTGAGCCTTTGTAAATGAAGACAAACACACTAAAGCTAAAAGAGTGATGGTATTTTTAGTAAAAAACATAGGATAAAATAACGAATAAAAAAGCAATTTAGTGTGTAACTATTCCTTAATTAAATTTCCTTTATCATTTTTTATAAGATGGATGATGCCGGGATCACCTTTATAATAAATATTTCCCGACCTGTCCAACACAATATCCATTAAACCATTAGGCGGTGCATTTATGAATGCATGCCCAATTGATACGCTGTGTAAATAAACATAACCGGTTATGGTCAGGTCTTTTGCATACAAATAATTGGTACCCGTGTAATCGTTTTGTAAACTGCCGGTAATACCCGATAAATAAATATCGCCGTTACCATGCGCGCTGCATATTACTACGTTTGTATTCAGGTCAAGTCTTAAATCCCCCGAATTAGTGGTTCTGCAAGTCACCGTATCCTGTGTAATGGTATTAAGACTTTGTATAGGGCCTACACCGCTGTTTGTAATGCTTTTAAAATAAGGGGCGGTAATGTAAACATTTATATGATGCTTGTATCCTCTTACCCAGTTAAAACGGTTTGTATTAAATACCTTTAATGTATCTCCGTTAAGCTCTGCTTTAATTAAAGGTTGCAAATTACGCCCCGCTTCAATTTTAACTTCAAATTTCGGTCCCTGTGTAAGGTATACGTTCATTTTATCCTGTACATTCAAACAAGTAAATCCCTCCACATTATGATAAATAATATTTGCCGGGCCGGTTGATTTTACGCAGTCGGATAAATTTTCTTTTTTACAGGATAGTATTCCTATTAAAAACAATATAGATATGCAAGCTTTATAGTGCATTTACTTTTTTCTTTTTAATGCTGAACTTATACCCTATACCATAGTCGAAATGCGCCGCTACAGCCCAATGCGACTTCATGGTGAAATTAAACATGATGCCGTTTTTGCAAAAATACCTGATGCCGATGCGATGAAAGACCGGGCCGTCTTCTCTAGGCTTGGAGATAGCGTAATAACCCATCTCTATCGGGAAACTGACCCTGCCTACATTATAAGCATAACATACTTTTACACCCAGCTGTAGAATATCTGCACGGCTTTTTGCAGGATGTCCGGATGTTTCCAAATGATACCTGTTTTGAGTATCATAAGAAATATCTACTCCTCCACCCCATTTATGAGTATTCCTTACATTATAATAATAATTTACACCAAACGTATTTGTAAAATATTTTGGTCCGCCGGGCGGTTCATGTTCATTAAAGCCTGCCGCATCCCACACTAATATTTCATGCTTACTGTTCCAAACAGAACCCGAATCCTGTAAGGTTGAATTAACGGCATGCTTATCGAATTTTAAATTAATGCCCAGGTTAAGAGATACTACATTTAAGCCTAAATTAGGAACCTGCGAACGGCCGTTAGACGCATGAGAAAAAGAAAAACCGGGTTCAAGTCTTACTTTTTTACTCACATTTAAATGCCATAGTATTTTCCACTGTACAAACGTATTTAAGTTACTGCCTATGGCAATATCTTTAGGGTTTGTATTAATGTCAAACTTTTTAGTAAGGTATGAAACGCCCCAGCAGATGCGCAACACAGGTCTTGAAGACCTTACTTTTTTGTTAAGAGGAATTTCTATAAAAGGCGATAAGGCAAAACACCTTCCTAATTGTTTAGGATTAGCAAAATCAAGATAGTTAAAGGATATCCCTATATCAGGGAAATTATTTTCATGATGCCAGCGCTTGTTACCGTAGGTAGGTTTCACAAAATCCACCTCGAGCCCAGGAATGTATCCTTTTACAAGCCCTCCTGTAGTGCCTCTTTGTTCAAAAATAAATCCGTAAGACGGGGCAACCTTTATGTAAAAATTCTTTGAGCCTGTCATTTTTTGTTGTGAGAAACACAAAAAAGGAAACAGTAAAAATATGTACAGGGAGTTTTTCAAAAGCAAGCCAAATTTAAACATTGATTTCAATTAAAAATAATTTTGAATTAAATATTTTTAGAGTTATTAAGAAATAGGAGTAGTTTTTAACTATTGAGCGGAACTATTGATACCACTATGTACCGGTGTTAATGAATGATTGTTTTCCATTATAATTAATAGCCCCTTCTTAATGCCGGAATTACCTTAATTTGAACTTAAAATGAGTGTACCGTAACCGTGAAAATATGTTCTGAATTTAATTTTTACATGGAAATAAAAAGTTAAATTAGCGGCGTAAAACCAAACTACCATGGAAGTAAAAGATCTTAAAGATTCTACTATAGCGCAAAATCCGGTGATCGGACAGATGCTGCAACACAATCATGAACAAATTTTATTTTGTAATGACAATGCCACAGGTTTAAAGGCTATCATAGCAATTCATAACACCGTACTAGGTCCGTCATTAGGCGGAACACGTATGTGGAACTATAATAATGAAATGGAAGCGTTAACAGATGTGTTACGTTTATCCCGCGGCATGACCTATAAATCTGCTGTTGCAGGTTTAAATTTAGGCGGAGGAAAAGCGGTAATTATAGGTGATGCTGCAAAAATAAAATCAGAAGCTTTATTACGCCGTTTCGGAAAGTTTGTAAACAGCCTTGGCGGAAAATACATTACTGCCGAAGACGTGGCCATGAACAGCCGCGATATGGAAACGATAAAAATGGAAACGGATTATGTAAGCGGATTACCTGAAAATATGGGCGGCAGCGGCGATCCTTCTCCCGTTACTGCTTACGGCGTTTATGTAAGTATGAAAGCAAGCGCTAAAGAAGCATTTGGCAGCGACAGCTTAAACGGAAAAAAAGTATTGGTACAAGGAATAGGTAATGTGGGAATGCATTTAGTTGAACACATTACTAAAGAAGGCGCTAAGGTTTATATTTACGACATTAACGAAGAACGCGTTAAACAAGCTGTAGATAAATACAAAGCTGAGTTTGTGGCGGCCGATAAAATGTATGGCTTGGATATTGATATTTACGCGCCTTGTGCTTTAGGTGCAACGGTTAATGACGATACACTATCAAAATTAAAATGTAAAGTTATTTGCGGTGCTGCCAACAACCAGTTAGCCGATGAGAAAAAGCACGGGGAAATGGTATTGCAAAAAGGAATTTTATATGCTCCCGATTTTGTAGTAAACGCCGGCGGTATTATTAATGTGTTTTATGAACTGGAAGGTTATAACCGGGAAAGAGCAATGGCACACGCCGAAAAAATTTATGCGACTACCTGGAATATTATTCAAACCGCTAAAGCGCAAAATAGCCCGACTTACGCTGCAGCCAATAAAATAGCGGAACAACGCATTGAAAGCATTGCAAGAATAAACGCTGTATTATAAAATAAGTTTAGAAAGTTTAAAGGTTTGTAAAGTTTAAAAATATAATTCATAAACTTTTCATACTTTTACCCTCCAATTGTATCATTACTTATTTATCTAATTGACTAATCAATATCGTTCTTTATGCTAAACAGACGTTACTTACGAATAAAAACCATGCAAACCCTGTATTCTTATTTTCAGCAAGAAAAGGCAGATATCGGTTTTTACGAAAAAGAATTATTTAAAAGTTTAGATAAGATCTATGATTTATATGTTTATGTATTAGTATTATTTACTGACATTCATCACACTGCTCATTTAGTTTTAGAAGAAAATAAAAATAAACGCCTTCCTACAAAAGAAGATCTTGATCCTAATTTGCGATTTATTGAAAATTCGTTATTAGTGGCTTTAACTAACAGCGAGGATCTTAAAAGAGAAGTAATTAAACGTAAAATTTCCTGGCAAAGTGATTTTGACTTAGTAAGAAAACTCTATTCTGAATTAAGAAACACGGAATTGTATAAAGAATACATGACTTCTCCCACTCCTTCTGCCAAAGAAGATAAGCAGTTTTTAATTTCGGTAGCGACAGAATTTTTATACGATCACGAATTACTGAACCATTTATTTGAAGAAAAAAACATGCATTGGGCCGATGATACGTTTGGCGCCTTCTCTATGGTATCACGTACCTTTGAAGCATTTACGGGCACATTAAAATTACAACCTTTATATAAAGACCCTGAAGACGATCAGAATTTTATTTCAATCCTGTTTCGTAAAACCATTGCCGGCGATAAAGAGTATGATCAGTTAATTGACCTTAAAACAAAAAATTGGGAGTTGGAACGAATTGCATCCATGGATGTACTGTTAATGAAAATGGCGATAGCTGAATTTTTACACGTGAATAATGTTCCCGTAAAAGTATCGTTAAACGAATACATTGACATTAGCAAAGAATATAGCACCCCTAACAGCAAGACCTTTATTAACGGGGTTCTTGATAAAATAATTGCTGATTTAAAACGCGACAACAGAATTCAAAAAACAGGCCGCGGTTTAATGGAAGGGAATTAATTTTTAATTTTGAATAAAATAATTTATATAACCTTATTTATTCTATTGATTGGAGTTATTGTATGGATCATTATTTCAAATTTTAAATCAACTAAACCGATTATCATACAGGAAAACATTTCTCCTAAACCTGCAATTGATCAGGACATTGCGGATTCACCTGTTGCCTTTGGATATAAATTTACTTGGCTTGCAGTCAGAACAAACGACTCACAAAAATTATCAGAGCTATTAAACCTGAAGAAAATAGTTTCGTGCAATTGGAAATATGGTATAGATGCAGCTTATGATAAGTCTATCTTTATAACCCCTGCGGTTGATGGCTGGACGATAGTATGCGGTAATAGTCTGCCTGATGGAGATAGCAAAGAAATCAGGGAAATTTTAAAAATACTCAGTAAAGAATTTCATGAAGCACAGTTCTTTTGTACACATAGGGTTGTAGAATATCATTGCTGGATAAAGGCTGTAGGTGGGATAATTAGCAGGGCATACTCTTATTTGGGTGAAAGTGGGGAAAACATTTCTATAGAAGGCAAGCCTACTGAATTTGAAAAAAAATATCATTTTATAAATTCATTTTCGAAGGAAGCAGAAGATAGTAATTATTATGAGCGCGAAGATTTGGTTTATCCTGACGAATCGATGGTTATGAAAATTGCCGGAAATTGGAGTGTTGATCCAACAACGCTAGCTGGAAGAATTGATTTACCTAAGTCATTAAGCTTTTTAGGTAAGCGTTAATATATTATTTTTTAAACCAGATTTTCTTTTTTATCTGTTAAATTCAAAAAATAATTTGGTAATTAAAAAAGTCGGATTACATTTGTATCATAAATGAGAAATATTTTAGTAAATAAATTTTGGTGGCTTTCATGTAAAAACATGAACAGCTAAGATATTTATATACTTATAAGGCCTATTCAAAAGCCCGCTGTTCCTACAACAGCGGGCTTTTTATTTTCATTCAACTCATACAAAAAACAAATCCGGAACATGAAATTACACACACATCTTACACACCTGCTGGCCGATACTAAAACACCGGTAGGCTTGTACCTGACTTTGAGGGACCACTTTCAGGATCCTTTACTACTGGAAAGTTCTGACTACAACAGTAAGGACGGACATTACTCTTACATCTGTTTAAATCCTTTAGCTTCCATAAAGCTGCAGCATCAAACGCTTAAAACAACCGTTAACGGGGTAAGTACGGTTGCAAAAATCGAACCCGGTACAACACAACTTATTGATTTGTTAGTTGCTTTTAAAGACGGGTTTGAATTTGATACACAGGCACTTCCCTTTTGTTATGCTGGCTTATTCGGCTACACAGGTTATGACATGATCAGCTACGTGGAAGACATTACATTAAATTCAGTCAACAAAAAATTAGATATTCCGGAACTGTTATACCATGTGTACGGTATTATTTTAGTGTTCAATCATAATACGAATAATTTACATATCATCAGTCATCATTACACGGAGGAAGCTGCCCGGGTTCAATCGGGGCTTGTTTTGGACAAGATAGAACATGGCGCGATCAATAAATTTAATTTTTCTACAACAGGTGAAACCACTTCTTCTATAACAGATGAGCATTATAAATTACTTGTCACAAAAGCGAAAGAGCATTGCCGGCAAGGAGATGTGTTTCAATTAGTATTATCACGGCCTTTTTCTCAATCGTTTTCGGGAGATGAATTTAATGTATACAGAGCTTTAAAAAATATCAATCCTTCACCCTATTTATTTTATTTTGATTTGGGTGATTTTAAAATTTTCGGCTCGTCGCCCGAAGCACAATTGGTCATTCATAAATCGATCACTGAAATTCACGCTATTGCAGGCACTTACAAGCGTACAGGCAATGATGAGCACGACTTGGAAAAGGCTAAAGAATTAATGAATGACCCCAAAGAAAATGCAGAACATAATATGCTGGTAGACCTTGCAAGAAATGATCTGAGCAAATATTGTACAAACGTGGCCGTTAAGTTTTCAAAACAAACCCAATTCTATTCACACGTGATTCATTTAGTAAGTAAAGTGATCGGGAAAAAGAAAGACAAATTTCATCCTTTTGAAGTATTATTCGGCACCTTCCCTGCCGGAACTCTTTCAGGAGCTCCCAAATATAAAGCATTACAGTTAATTGACAGGTACGAAACCGATTCACGTGAGTTTTACGGGGGTTGCATCGGTTTCATCAGTCATGATAACCAACTGAACCATGCCATTATGATCCGTACGTTTTTAAGTAAAGACAATACACTACACTATAGGGCCGGTGCGGGAATAGTAGTATCCTCCAATGAAGAAAGTGAATTAAATGAGATCAATAATAAAGTATCCGCTTTAAAAAAAGCCGTACAACAAGCAGAAAAATTTAATAACATTACAATCCCTAACCATCATGAAACTATTAGTACTCGATAATTACGACAGCTTCACGTATAACCTGGTTCATTTAATTGAAAAGGTGAGCGACATTTCGTTTGATGTGATACGTAATACTAAAATTTCTTTGGAAGAAGTGAATGCTTACGATAAGATTTTATTATCTCCCGGCCCGGGCCTGCCGAAAGACGCCGGCATCATGCCGGAATTGATCAAACGCTATGGTGCATCAAAAAGTATTTTAGGAGTTTGCCTTGGTTTACAGGCTATTGGAGAGGCTTACGGAGGGACTCTTAAAAATTTAGATACTGTATTTCACGGCATCGCCACTCCAATAACTATTATTGCGCAAGATACGATCTTTAAAAATTGTCCCGTGACATTTACGGTTGGGCGTTACCATTCGTGGGTCGTAAACACGCAAAATTTACCGGCACAATTACAAATTACGGCAACAGATGCTTCCGGAAATATTATGGCAGTAAAGCATACAATCTATGATGTGCGGGGTGTTCAGTTTCACCCGGAATCTATTCTTTCAGAATACGGAGAAACGATGATCAAAAATTGGCTTTGGCCTGATCTATAATTTCCCACCCTTTTTTAATTTCTCACAATTTTAATTTAATCAAATGAAAACAACATTCGACATGTTATGTCACGGACATACTCTATCTGAACGGGAGGCATATCAATTACTTCAAACCATTTACGAAAGAAAATTAAATGGGTCACAAATAGCGGCAGTAATGGCTTTTTATATTGCCAGGCCTGTAACAGCCAATGAGCTTACGGGGTTTAGAAATGCCTTATTGGATGTATGTGTACCCGTAAAAATAGACAAAGAAGCGATTGATGTGTGCGGAACAGGAGGAGATGAAAAGAATACATTTAACATCTCAACACTGTCTGCTTTGGTATTGGCAGCTTCCGGGATTACCGTAGCCAAGCACGGCAATTACGGTTCGTCTTCGGTATCAGGCTCTTCAGATATTTTAAATTACCTCGGATATAAATTCAAATCTACCTCCGATGAGTTAAACCGAGAATTAGATAGCCATAATATTTGCTTTATGCATGCACCGTTATTTCATCCCGCATTAAAAATTGTAGCGGCTCAACGTAAAGAATTGGGTACCCGCACTTTCTTTAATATGTTGGGTCCTTTGGTAAACCCCGCTAATATTAAGTACAGGTACATTGGTGTTTACAATATGGAAATTGCGAGGTTATATAATTACATTTTACAAAAAAGTGAATCAGCCTATACGTTAGTGCATTCGCTGGACGGCTATGATGAAGTGAGCCTGACATCCTCTTTTAAACACATTACCAGGAGCGGAGAAAAAACAATGGAACCGCTTAATCTAGGGTTTTCAAATCAAAACGCACAAAGTATTTACGGCGGGGAAAGTATTAAAGAAGCCGCAACCATTTTTATAAATGTATTGAACAACGACTGCACCAATGAACAAAAAAATGTAGTAATAGCAAATAGTGCTTTAGCCATGCATTGTTATAAGCCGGGAACAAGTATTGCCGATTGCCTTGCCGTTTGCAGGGAAACCATTGAATCAAAAAAAACAGCTTCTTTATTTAAACAATTAATAAACAACTAATATGAATACATTAAGCAAGATTATAGACCATAAACGAATAGAAACGCAGGAGCGTGAAGCATTATATCCCATAAGATTACTGGAACGTTCCAATTACTTTAATTCTATACCGGTATCCCTGAAAAAATATGTATTACGGGAAGACAAAAGCGGCATCATCGCAGAAATAAAAAAACGATCGCCTTCCATGGGAACTATTAATAAATATGTAAATATCGAAAAAACATCGATCGGCTATATGCAGGCAGGCGCAAGCGCTTTATCTGTTTTAACCGATAAGCATTTTTTTGGAGGAACGTCGGAAGACCTTATCACTGCAAGAAAGTTTAACTTCTGCCCTATTCTTCGAAAAGATTTTATCATTAATGAATACCAAATTATAGAATCAAAGTCGATTGGCGCGGATGCTATTTTGTTAATTGCTGCGGTGTTAAGCAAACAAGAAATAATAAGCCTTACAGATGTATCGCATGCTCTGGGAATGGAGGTATTACTGGAACTTCATGATGCTGATGAATTAGATAAAATGTATCATAAGGTAGATGTGATAGGAGTGAATAACCGTGATTTGGTAACTATGAAAATAGACGTAAATCAATCTGTTTTAATGAGTGAGTTTTTACCTAAAGAAATGGTCAGGGTCTCTGAAAGCGGCATTGAATCAGTTGAAGCGATCATACATCTTAAAAAATACGGCTACAAAGGGTTTTTAATAGGGAGCACTTTTATGAAACAGCCGCAGCCACACTTGGCCTGTAAAGAATTTATTAAGCAATTAAATACTGAAACTTTAAAACGGAACTAACACTTTAATATTATGAAACTGAAAATTTGCGGGCTCAAATATCCTGATAACATTAAAGAACTCAGCATGTCGGCAGTTGATTATATGGGATTTATATTTTACAAAAAATCTCCGCGGTATATAAGCAATATGATCGATTTTGACTTTATCAGGCAACTCCCGAAACACATTAATAAAACCGGTGTATTTGTTAATGAAAAAACTTACAAGATGTTTAATCTTATTGCTCATTATAACCTTGATACCATTCAGCTGCACGGGGAAGAGCCGGAAGAAGTGTGTAAAGAATTAAAGCCTTACGTGAAAATAATAAAGGCATTTGGCATAGATGACACGTTTGATTTTAAACGGGTAGAAAAATACATACCGTACGTCGATTTTTTTCTCTTTGACACATTAACCGATTCATATGGCGGAAGCGGTAAAAAATTTAACAGGGAAGTTTTAAAAAAATACACTTATGATGTGCCGTTCTTTTTAAGTGGTGGTATTGACGAATATTCTGCCGGTGAATTAAAGCATATCGACCATCCCAAATTATATGCAATAGACATTAATTCGAAATTTGAAATTGAAAAACCGGGATTAAAAGATGTACAAAAAATAAAAAAATTTATAAATAAACTAAGTGAATATGGAAACTAATAAAACATACTCTGTTAATGAGAACGGCTACTATGGCGTATATGGTGGCGCCTACATTCCTGAGATCTTATATAATAACGTAGAAGAACTAAAGAATAACTATTTAAACATTATGAATGATGATTCTTTTAAAAAAGAATTCGACGACCTTTTAAAAAATTATGTGGGACGGCCTACTCCATTGTATCATGCAAAAAACATTTCGGAACAATTTAAAGCAACTGTTTTTTTAAAGCGTGAAGACCTTAACCACACAGGGGCCCATAAAATAAATAATGCCCTTGGACAAATTTTATTGGCAAAACGCTTAGGCAAAAAAAGAATTATTGCAGAAACCGGAGCAGGGCAACATGGTGTAGCAACAGCCACAGCCTGTGCTTTAATGGGGCTGGAATGCATTGTATATATGGGGGAAGCTGACATTAAACGACAGGCGCCCAATGTATCGCGCATGCACATGCTAGGAGCAAAAGTAATAGCTGTTACATCAGGAAGTAAAACATTAAAAGATGCGACGAATGAAGCCATCAGAGATTGGATCAATCATGCGGAACATACACATTACATCATCGGTTCTGTGGTTGGCCCGCATCCTTATCCCGACATGGTGGCAAGGTTTCAATCTATTATCAGTAAAGAAATTAAATACCAGTTAAATAATACGATTGGAAAAGAAGATCCGGATTATGTGATTGCCTGTGTTGGCGGTGGGAGTAATGCAGCAGGCGCTTTTTATCATTTTATGGAAAATGAATCGGTGCAATTAATTGGAGTGGAAGCAGCCGGAAAAGGTATTGATACAGGGCATAGCGCAGCAACATTAACTATTGGGAAACCCGGTATTATACACGGCAGTAAAACCTATTTAATGCAAAATGAAGACGGGCAAATTACAGAGCCTTACAGTATTTCAGCAGGCCTGGATTACCCCGGCGTAGGCCCCATCCATTCTTTTTTACACGATGTTAAACGCGCGCAATACATAAGTATCACAGATGATGAAGCCATGCAGGCCGTTTTAAATTTAACACGTAAAGAAGGAATTATTCCCGCCTTAGAAAGCGCTCATGCCCTAGCCGCTTTAGCTAAATTTAATTTTAGATCAACAGATACTGTAGTCGTAAATCTTTCGGGAAGAGGCGACAAAGACCTTAATACATATATTAATTTTTTAAACGAATCGAATTATGCAAAATAGAATTGATCAATTATTTAATTCCAAGACATCAAATATACTTTCCATTTTTTTAACAGCGGGTTATCCGAAACTAGAGGATACAATGGATATTATTAAGCACTTGGACTCATCGGGTGTTGATTTAATAGAAATAGGAATGCCTTATTCTGATCCAATAGCAGACGGCCCCGTCATACAGAACAGCAGCCAAACCGCGCTTAATAACGGAATGAATGTAAAAGTATTGTTTAAACAATTAAAAAGTCTGAGAAGTACAACACAATTACCGGTATTACTGATGGGCTATTTAAATTGCGTTGTGCAATACGGCATTGAAGCATTTTATAAAAAGTGTTCGGAAGTTGGCATAGATGGTTTGATATTACCTGATTTACCTATAGATGAATTTAATAACATTCATAAACCATTTGCTGAGCAGTATAATATCCATATCGTGTTTTTGATTAGCCCCGAAACTACACCTGTACGCATTAAACAAATTGATGCTGCAAGTAAAGGCTTTATTTATCTGGTTTCCTCTAATTCAACAACGGGCGCCGGTAAAGGTATTTCAGAAGGACTAAAAAATACGTTTAAGATCTTGAATGCATTACATTTAAAAAATCCTATCCTGATAGGATTCGGTATTAAAGGAAAACAAGAATTTGAAAAAGCCTGTGAATCGGCAAACGGTGCCATTATAGGAACTTCTTTTATTGAAATGCTTGGCACCTCTACCAAGTTTGAAAAAGATATTCCCGCGTTTATTTCATCCATTAAACAAACCGCTTTAACTTCATAAATTATGATCATTCAATTACATAAACATACAACTCAGGAAGATATTGATACGATCCATGTCACCCTTAATAAAGCGAAATACTCGGTAACACCTGTTAATACTCAGCTTGATAATTATTTGGTTTGCATCGGCAAAGAAGAAGTTGATCTGAGAAGGATTGGTGGTTTAAAAGGTGTAAAAGACATTCACCGTGTTTCAGATAGTTATAAACTGGTAAGCAGGAAATGGAAAACGGAAAATACCAAAATTAATTTAGGAGATGGTGTTGTTATTGGCGGCGGAGAGCCTGCGATAATGGCAGGCCCGTGTTCTGTAGAAAGTGAAACACAGATAGAAAAGGTTGTTGAACATTTAATTAAAAATAAGATCTCCGTTATCCGCGGCGGCGTGTTTAAACCCCGCAGTTCACCATACGCTTTCAGGGGTTTAGGAATAGAAGGATTAAAAATGATGCACGCAAAGTGCAAGCCGTATAACATAAAGATTATTACCGAAGTAATGCAGGTATCACAAATTAAAGAAATGCAGGAGTATGTGGACGTTTTCCAGGTGGGTGCCCGTAACTCCCAAAATTATAATTTATTGGATGCCTTGGGTGAAATTGATACACCGGTTTTAATTAAACGCGGCATCAGTGGTACTATTGAAGAACTACTGCACTCGGCAGAATATATTTTCAGTAAAGGAAATGAACGCTTAATGCTCTGCGAGCGCGGTATTCGTACGTTTGAAACGATGTACCGAAATACATTTGACATTAATGCCATACAAATTTTAAAAGACAGATCTCATTTGCCTGTCATTGCCGATCCTTCTCACGGAATCGGTATCAGGGAATATGTTTCTAAGTTAGCTTTGTCTTCCTTAATATCGGGCGCTGACGGTATTATTTATGAAGTACATGAAAAGCCCGAAGAGGCGGTATCTGATGCTCAACAAACTTTAAATTTCATTGAATCTGATCTGTTGATCCGTAAAATTTCAGCTTTAAAAGAGATTCTGCATTCATTTTAAACGGCATAAATTATAGGATTTTTATAAAATATTATCTGTTATAAATCAGTATAATATCATAAATTTACACCTTATTAAATTAAAGTTTACAAAACCAATTTATATGAAATTCAGTTCTTATATCATTGCCTTTTCACTGATCGTTTTGGCATCATGTAACCAACCATCATCGGATATTACCACGCAGGACGTAACCAATACGCAATCGGCTGACGGGAAAGCGAAAGGAAGTTTGCCCGATATGAAATTTGAAGAGGAAACGCACGATTTTGGCCGTATCACACAAGGCGAAAAAGTATCTTTCGGTTTCAAATTTAAAAATACGGGCTCATCAAATCTTATTATCTCTTCTGCAAGCGGCAGTTGCGGCTGTACTGTGCCGGAATATCCTAAAAAACCGATCGCTCCGGGCGAAGAAGCAACTATAAATGTTGTATTCAGCAGTGAGGGCAAGTCGGGTGTAGTAGAAAAATCAGTGACTATGGTTACTAATTGCGAGCCGAGCACAAAAATTATTTATATAAAAGCAAATATTATAGTACCTACAAGCGCTAATTCAAACGAAACACCCAACGCGCCTCATTAAAAAATAATTAATCATAAATCAATAATATCTAAAAACAAAACATGAACAACTTAGTAATCTTAATGGGCGGAGCCCAGTCAGGCGGAAACCCTATCACGCAAATAGTACCTTTAGTATTAATAGTAGTAGTCTTCTATTTCTTTATGATCCGTCCTCAAATGAAAAAACAAAAAGATCAAAAAAAATACATTGAAGCATTAAAGATAGGAGATAAAATATTGACCATAGGCGGTATTTACGGAACCATTCATAAAATGAATGAAGACGGAACTATGGTTATGGCTGTAGAAGACGGCACTAAAATGAAGATCTCTAAAAACGCTGTATCTAACGATGCAACTGCTACTTTAAACCAAACAACTTAATACAGTGAATTCGTCAAATGCCATAACGCGCATTCGGCGCCAATTTTTTAATACAAGAATTGTTACCTTTATGATCTGTTTAGGCATTGCATCACTCCTTTGGGTGGTGCATGCCTTAAACAAAAATTACAAATATACCCTTACCATCCCGGTAAAATTTTCAAAGCTACCCGATAATAAATTAATTATAGGCGAATTACCTGAAAAACTACAGGTAGATATTAAAACAAGCGGCTTAAAATTATTATTTATACAACTAAAAAAAACACAGCCTGAAGTGTTGATTGATTTCAATACCCTTAAAACAAACGCCAAAACACAAGCTTATTCCATCAGCAACGGAAATTTTAATATACGGAATATTATAAATTTTGATGTGGATGTCATAAAGATCAGGCCGGATACTTTGTTTTTTTCTTCTAAAAAAGGAACATCTAAATTAATTCCTGTTAAACTAAATTTACAGACGAGTTTTTTACCGGGCTATTCAATTATTACAAAACCTACCATAACTCCTGCTTATATAAAGGTTTCAGGCGATACTCCTGAAATAAATACCATTGATACCATATATACACAACCCGTTAATTTAAAAGAGGTGCACGAAAATTACAACGCACCTGTAGCATTAAAAAAAATATCTAATTTAAATTATAGTACAAAAGAAGTACAACTAAATTTTACGGTTGACAGGATGACGGAAACAAGCATAAAGGTTCCCGTACAGATTATGAACAGAACAAGCAATGAAACGGTAAAGTTG
>JANYGK010000072.1 GCA_025362395.1 Bacteroidota bacterium | reverse complement strand
CATCAATTGAGTTTTCAATGACGGTTGAGTTCTTTGCGGTATTTCCTTTAACGTGTGTTTTATCGCCTGGGTTAGTTGCCGTGCTTGTATTTGTTTGAGCCGCGTTAGTAATAGTATTTGTAGCAAGTACGTTATCTTTCACTTTTTTACTTTCTTCGAGCAGCTTATCAATTTCGCTTTGGCTTAGAGTAACCAAATCACCGTTCTTTTTAAAATAGCCGACCTGCGCCTCTTTATTCCCTTCTAAAATAAATTCATCCCTGCGTTTAACCGCGTTTTGAATTTCTTTATAATTACCGGCTGTGTACATTACGGTAGTATTATCAGGCAACATGGTTGATTTAACATCCCCAATACTTAATAGTTTTGCCATGTCTTCATTAGGCACAGGCCCACTGTACCTTGCTAACTCAACCGTGTATATTTTATCGGATTTTGACGCTTCCGTTTTTCCGTTGCTTGTCCCTGTACTGTCGGTTTTAGTTTTTTGCGCATAATAATTTTCAACCACTTGCTGATTGGTAACATTGCCGCTGTCATTATACTGATCATACCAATTTTGCCAATATTCATCTGTAAGGCCTTCACCGTGCATATTTACTGCAACGCCTGCCGCAGTGCCTGGCTCATCATCCGCGTAATTCGGTACACCGTCATTATCATCATCATAAGGACAACCAAACGCGTCTACCTTTACATTTTCGGGAGTACCGTGGCATTTATCATCCCAGTCTCTTACACCGTCCTTATCATAATCATCTTTATCAATAGCCAGCCAGTCAACACCTTCAAAGTATTCGTCAGATAACGTATCTGCCTTATTTTTTTTCTTAATAACCAGGTCATACTGCAAGGCAAACGATGTGTACACAAAATTGTCCTTTTGTTTTGTACCTGCCCTGTAGCCTACACTTTTATTACTTATACCGTCAATATAATCGGTTGATGTAAAGTAATATTGTATTCCTATTTTAAAATCGAACCGGTCCGTTAATTTCATTAAGGCACCTGCTCCTACAGGTATGGCCCATGCGCGTTCCTGGTATTTCCCAAAACCATCTTTGTTTGATTCCCTGATGTCTGTTTCATACCTGTAATCCCTTACAAGGTTTTTAGCCTGACCGGCATTGGGCGAATGCTCGTCCATATTTTTTATAGAACCGTCGCTCCAGTAATAATATTTATTTCCATTTTTATCGTAGAGATCTGTTTTAGATAAATATTCGAACGTGGTAATACCTAAGGAAATCCAAGGGCGTAATTTACATTTATCAGGAATTAAATTTCCAAAATCGTATGTTAAGCTTACACCTCCTGCCCTGATCTCAGATTGAAAGTTTTCCTGGCGATTATCGCGCCATTCATTTGCGCCAAGCTTACCGAATAATACGTTAAAATTTAATTGTAGGGGTTTGAATAAGCGTTGAGATATATTAAGATCAAAGCCTGTTCTGGCCGTCCATGGTGCTTGGTAATGCCTCGAATACAAATCGCCGTGAAATGACATCATACCCGCGCCCAAAGCAATTTTCGGCTGAAACACATCGCCTAACGCAGGAGGATCTTGACTTTTATTTTTTTGTTTGGCAGGTTTGGTTTTTTTCGCAACTGTGTCGGGAGCCGCACCATTACCTGTTTTTACGCCCGACGTATCAGTTTGAGCATGAGCCGAGGAGCAAAAGATAAGAATATAGAGTATAAAGAGTACTTTTTTAAGCATATTAAGGGCTTATACGCAAATATAAACAAATGGTTTTATTTAAACCATTTTTGGCTGGTTATCATTAATGCTTCCTGAACTGTAATTCTTTTAGGACCGTTGTAAGCCGCAACGAAAGCACTGTTGCAGCCTTTTTGTTTAATTTCTTCCCTGTGGTTTCTTGCTGCTTTATATTCCCCGAAATTACCTACCATAAACTTACTGTAACCTTCTGCCATTTCACTTTTAATGGTTTCTGAAATATTGAATTTTTTTGATAACACATCCGATTGGATGGCGTTACGGAAAGCACCTACCTGCACTACATAAGCTACGTTACCGTCTTTACGGGCAATGGCAGGGTTTGTATTTGTTATAGTTTCAGTTTTTACCACAGCGGCTGTTTCAGTCGGGGTTATTTTTACGGGTTCCGCTGTTCTTGCTTCAATGGTTGGAGTTGTTGTTGCTATAGGGTTTACAGGAGTAGAAGTTGTTCCTGCTATTACATCTCCGTTAGCCGAGATCATATCTTCCGGTAATTTAATTTTGCGGGTTTGATCATTTTCAAGGTAAGAAAACTCACCTTTTAATTTTACATCCTCGGTGCCTGCCGATTCTTTTTGTAATACATACGAAACAATCATTTCATCGTCGACAGGTAAGGATACCCATACAAATTTTGCTTTACCGTCTGACACTGAAAATGAGCTGCCGCTTGTTTTATCTCCTTTAGCGGTGTAGCCCGCAGGTAATATTTCCTGAAATTTAGCAAAGCCTTTAATGCCCGGTTTTTTTATTTTCACTTCTACATTGTATTCATTTGCCGTAGCTCCTTTGGTAATAGTTCTTGAGCAGATTACGTTTGATGGCGGCTCTACAGGGTTACCTAAGCTTGTGTTTGAACTTTGCGTGTTAGAAGCAGCAACCGGTCCTGTTGTTGTAACCGGGGATGTTATAGGTTCAACTGCTACTACAGCAGAAGCGGGAACATCGCCGCCTACCTGTATTTCTACAGGTGCCATCTCAACTACTTCTTTATTATTATTGCTGACGTATGAAAATTTTGAACTGATCGTTTTTGCTCCCGCGGCGCTCGCATCCGCTACCAATGTAAACTTTACGGTAAATTGAGCATCAGACGGAATAGAGGTCCAAATAATTTTTGCAATATTTCCCGCAAAAGAAAAGTTACCCGATTTACTGTCGAGCTCCTTTACTGTAAAGCCTTGCGGCACTTCGAGTTGGAGTTTTGCAAAACCGCTTACATTAGTTTTATTAATAATTATATCGGCTGTAAATTCAGTACCCGCGGCAACGTTTTTCGGAAAATTACCGGTAATGGTAACCGGCGAATCGCCAAAGAAAAAACTAAATAAAAATACAGCGACAGTGTTAAACAGAATAATGAGTGGTTTTATCATGGCTTACTTTACTGCTCAAAGAAAAAGTCGATGAGTCGGTTAATTTTTTCTACATTGAATGAACTGTCCCCTTCAAAAAAGGCATCAATAGTTTCTGTAATTTCTTTAGCGGAAACATAACCGTCTTTATTAATATCGGCCGGTAAAAACTCGGCCGGTATTTTAGAGGTTGCCCCTGTTACAGATTTGTTTTCTTTTGCCTTGTTTTCAACACTTTGCAGGTAAGCTATGCTGGGCGCACTGTTAAATCCTTCGCTTCTTTCACTTGCCAGGCTGTCCCACTCCAGTTGGCGTTTAGCCATTAAATCTTCATCTATGGTAACTCCGTTGGGATCTACTTTAGCGCCTTTTTTCGAATTTACTTCTTTATCCATATAATCAAACACGCCATCATTATCCTTATCTTCAGGGCAGCCTTTACCATCTACTTTAAGGCCTTTCGGCGTCCCTTGGCATTTGTCATCTATATCTTTTACGCCGTCCCCGTCAAGGTCTGAATTATCAATATCGTTAAAATTTACATTGCTGTAGCCATCTTTTGGTTTTTTACCGAAATGAACATTAATGCCCACATTTGCTGATGCCCAACTGTCGTTACCCCCTTTTTTACGATTATCAATATAATCACTCATGCATAAGTTATATGTTACGCCTACTCTTAAGCTTGCGCGAAAACCCATTTTAAATTTAGCGCCAATGCCTAATGGAATGTAAAATGTGTTCCTCGCATAATTAACGGCACTGTCTTTTAATTGCGTTTCGTAAGTATAGTCTCGTTTAATAACCATTGATAAAGGATCATTTTGAGTAGACTCTGATAAATTTCTGATAGAACCATCGCTCCAGTAATTATATTTTGTGCCGCTTTTATCTCTTAAATCACCGTGCGGATCAAACATTAAATAACCGAAACCCGCACTAATATAGGGTGAAACATCTTTTTCCTTATCACCAAGCTTATCAAAAAATGCAAATAGGTTTACTGCTCCTCCCATTACTTGGGTTTGAAAATTAAGGTGCGAGGTTTTATCGTTATCAGTACCTGCCAAATGGCCGTACATACCATCAATACCGACACCGAGTACTTTACCGATGCGGTATTCAATACCCAGGTTATAGCCAAGGCGCATATCACTGATAAAATTTGAATTATTTTTTTGACCCACGTCTCCTAAAAACTTTAGCCCGCCTGCTTGCCCCGTAATCGATAATTGAGCGTAGCTTGCACTGAAAACAACCAAACCGGCTATTAAAACAAATAATTTTGTAAACGTTTTATCCATGTTGCCTTAATTTAATATTCGATTAAATTAGTTGTTTTTCCGATAAAAACAAAGCTAAACCAAAAAAAAGCGATGATTTGCAGGCAATTACCAAATTTTAAACAAACCAATGTTAGTTAAGTATTATTGCGGTGGATTAACCGTTAAAAAAGCGGTTTTTTTTAATAAGCAAGCCCTTTCGCAATTTTATAGCTTGTACAAGACCGGGTACGTCCGTTTGATTAATTTTTAAAATAATTGCAATGGCTAAAATTTCGAACTGCACCATTAATCCGTACCAAAAAGCTATTGTAAAACTTATATAAGATGTATCATTCGACACAAGGTCAATAAAAAACCAAAGTAAAATAAGAGCCCATACTTTTGAAAGAATCGTATGATACGAGATGCGTTCATTAAACTTTAACAGGCCAAATAAAATAATAATACATTCCGAAGAAACCAAAATTATTAGTTGTATAACATATGTTTTTATAAACGCGGTATGATGCATACATAAATAAAATAAACAACCTAACCAAAATACAGTATCAATTTTAGTGTCTGTTTGCCGCATTTTGACAGTAGAGATTTTTAGATGCCGTGCAAGCATGCCGTCAAAAATATCGCTCACAATGGCATATATGCTTAGTGTTATAATAATGCCCGGCGAAACAGCAATGAATGAAAAAACAATCAGCAGCACTGCTATTACCAATCGTGAATACAGCAAGGCAAAAGGAATTTTATAAAGTAATGTTTTCATGTTTATTTATTTTTTGCGTTAAAGCCTAAGGAGGCACCGATCCTGAAACCGTTTTTACCGGGGATCACATAAGCATTTACCGGTAAGTTCAGTTTTCCTGATTTAAACGTTCGGCCAAAAGCAATAACAAAGCCTGATTGTATGGAGTAAGCTCCGCGGCTGTCTAATCGCTCCCTAATGGTAAAAGGGTTTTGTATATTTTCATGTGTGGGATCGGCAGACCAATCTTGTTGACGATGCCATACATTACCGCCGTCATAATAACCATATGATTTAGGAGAAAGATTAATGGTGGGGCCTAATGCAAATTCCCAACCGTTTACATTACTTCTTAAGCCATGCAATAAAGAAAAGCTCGGAATAAAATATCCTTGGTCAACGCCTGTAATTAAAGGAATAAATTCAAACAAGGCCTGAATCTTACCTTCATTTAAATATTGTTTTTCAAACTGGTAACCAAACTGGAACATTGCAGGGAAGGCTTCAAATCCTCCTAACGATTTATCAGCCTTTATGATGTTGGCTGTATTTCCTGTATATGCTATAAAGCCTAAGCGCGGACCGTCAAGCCTCAGCCTCTCTTTTTTCGGGTTATTAATGGAGTTGTCAAAACCGTTACGCTGTGTAAGCTTTATTAACAAATTCTGATCAACCGGTTTGTTAAACATGGTTTGAACTGCCACGTTGGTAAAGGCTTGCAGCTCTTCGGGTAAGTTTAAAAATTCGAGCACAGTCGTTTTTTCTATGGCTTTGGATCTTACGTCTATCAAACGCAGGGTATAGATAATGGATTTAGGATATTGCTCTATGCTTCCGCTCAGCATTTTATCTGACTTTATTATTTCACCAATTTCGATAAGGCATAATTTACCGAAACAATTATTAATACTCAGCTTATTTTTTTCTACCATATAAGCTACGTCATAGCGGTCCATAACTTCAAAAGTGTCCAGCTTTTCAAGCTCGGTGCGCACAAGGTTTCCCATTTGTTGCGGATCGCTTTTAATCCCTGTAATGTCAATAGATAAAATGGTGAGGGTTAACTTTTTCTTTGCCGCATCTTGTGCAAAATAAGAGTTCATACTTAGTAAAAATAGCCCCGTCAAGGCAATGAGTTTAAGATTATGTTTCATGATATATGTTTATTTGAATTAATAGTATTTGTTTAAAAGAAGTATTCTTTGCAGCTATTGCATCATATTGAGAAAACAGGAAAGTCCCATACCCGCAGGCTGTAAACTATAGAGGTATTTAATGTGATGAATACTATTTTTTGTAATGATAACTGAGGAAATGATTAAGGCTGTTATCATTATTGCCTGCATGGTTTTTTTGATAAGAGTTGTTGTTTTCATAGGTATTGTTTTTAGGTGAATGTTTTATTTAATTAGAATGATAATTTTATTCATAATGATTTAATTAAAATTTTTACTTACATAAGTAGTAAACCAAATATCAATGCTACAACGAGTAACGCTAATGCTATCAAAGCCAACGACGGTATAATAGATATGATTAGCCCGGCAACAGACATTGCCATGTTGCCATTTTTAAGTTCGGGAGGATACTCTTTTCTGTATTTATTAATTAACTTTATGCAACGAACAGCTATTGCAAAACCGATAAGCGGCAGTAGTGAAAGTACAAGGGCCAGGGCTGAAAGGATACTGATCTCTTCTTCTTTTTTATATTTTTTTCTTTCAGGATTAATTACAGCAACTGCCCTATATTTCTCAATACTAATTTGCCGATCCTCATTTAAATAAACTGTTTTATCTTCTAAGTTATTTTTTACAATTATTCTATCATCTTTACCCTTTTTTCTAATGATGAATATGCTGTCTTTTTTAAGGATAGAATTTACAGTGGTTTTAATAATTTCTTTTTCAGAACAGATGTTTGACAGGGGGGTTGTATTTCTTATTTCCCTTTTGTGAGTTGAAGCATACAGTTTTGTTGAATCAGAATTGAGAGTATTATGTTTAACTGTTTTGTAATGTTGAACGAAGTGTCCACTTGTATATTTTCTATTTAAAAACCCGGTTCCTTTGCAAGAAGTTAAGAGGATAATTAAGCTGCTAATGTAGAGTGTGTTTTTCATGATTCGTATTTGTTTTCAGGCTCAAAATTAGATCGTTCGTAAATCTGAATGAAACGGATACATGAGTGCGTATTCCTCTTACATGCAGAAATTCCAAATCCGAACTGCCTGTAAACAGTCTTGCGCCAAGGTTTTGCAATAAATAATAATGAAATGATTAGTTTTTGCATTTTTTGCAAATAATACCTAATTTTAGTTGTAATAAATACTATACAATGGCAGGTAAAAAAAC
>JANYGK010000058.1 GCA_025362395.1 Bacteroidota bacterium | reverse complement strand
TGGGTCGGGCATTCAGTAACATCGTTTTTTTACCGGTTTCAGAAAACGTATAGGTTATCTCATGTTCATAAAAATGTGTGTTTTTCTGTACGATATTATCTAAAAGCCTGCGCAGATCCGGGATGTCCCACTGACGGTTTGATAATTCATACAACAGTACTCCTTCAGTGCGTGTTTGCATCACATGAAATTTTTTATAAAATGCTTTATTAGCAGATTTTACACGAAGGTGTTTATCCAGTATAAGCATGGGTTCATGCATTGTTTCCGCAACCGCTTCCGAAAAATTGTAGGATTCGGCCAGCTGCTCATTTCGCATTTGCAATTCCTGGTTGGTGGTAAGCAGTTCTTCGTTGGTTGCTTCAATTTCTTCCTTTGAAGTTTCCAATTCTTCATTCAGGGTTTGAAATTCTTCACTGGCGGAAATTATTTCTTCATTAGCGGCTTGTAAGTCTTCATAGGCCCTGTCTTGGGATTCAATAACAGCAATCATTTCCGCGCTTGCCTTATGTAATTCCTCTATTTGCTTTTTAGTTCGGCTATCTTTATGCAATGAGCTTTTTGCAGGTGAATTTTTTCCGGTAACTTGTTCAATTTCCTGCATCGTAAATACTATCAGGTAAAGAGGCTCGTCCCATTCGATGGTGAGCGGGCGTACTTCAAGTGACATCATTTGTAAAAATGTGTTTTTTACATCGGTATTCAGCTGAATCCCTGATTTAAATATGGGGTTGTTTGTTTTTAAAACTTCCTGTATGGCATTACGAAGTTCGAAAACAAATTCAGGCCGGGTCATTTTTAAAATATTGAGGCTGGCGTTACCCGGTGGATGTGAAAGGTATAAAGAAGTTAGCCCTCTGAATTTAATGATTTCCATGCTTTTATTAATGATAACACATGCCGGCATGTAAAGCGACAGAAGCGTAGCATCAATACTATGATCAAGCTCAGAGGAAGTTAGGATGGTTCTTTTCCCCTGAAAGGATTCATGATTTTTTTCAGCAGGTTTCCCGAAAGGCCTCGGAGAAATGTCAGGAATTTTGCGGATACCGGTACTTTTTTTCCGGCAGTATAATTTAAATGTACTGCTAACCTGGTTAAAGAACTGCGAGCCTGTTCCTGCTGTTTCTGATCTGCCCAATAATAAACAACCGCCCTCATTTAATGCAAAATTAATGGTAGCCAATGCTTTTTTCTGAGCCGCGGCATCAAAATAAATAAGAAGGTTTCGGCAGCTGATAAAATCAATCCGCGAAAAAGGAGGGTCGTGTAAAATATTATGCGGCGCAAAAACGCACATATCACGCAGCTCTTTTACAACCCTGTAATTGGTTCCTGTTTTTATAAAAAAACGGTGCGTCCTGCGTTTACCGACGTCGGTTAAATCTTTTGCGGAATATTCCCCGTTTCTTGCCTCCTTAATAGCTTGGTCACTTAAATCTGTAGCAAAAATCTGAACGGGAATCTTCTTTGTTTTATTCGCCTGCAATTCGGTTATCAGCATCGCGAGCGTATAAGCCTCTTCGCCTGTTGAACACGCCGGTATCCAAATCCTAAGCGTTTCATTTTGGGTTTTACTCTTTAAAAGGGTTGGTAGAAATGTGTTTTTTAGATACCGAAACGTTTCCGGATCTCTGAAAAAAGCAGTGACATTAATCAGTAGGTCTTTATAGAGTAATTCTGTTTCTTTATTTTTTTTTAGGAGGTATTTACTGTATTCTTTAATCGTTTTTATGCCACACTGATGCATCCGGTGATTAATCCGCCGTTTAATGGTTGCCAATTTATAAAGGCTGAAATCAACATTGACTTTTTTATGTAAGGTTTCAGTAATGACTCTCAAATCCGGATCATTATCATGAATGCCTGTTTCTTTTTCTTCAATGTCAGCTTCATTCACTTTAGTTTTTAAAGCAAGTTTTGGAATGCCGGTTTTGCCAAACAGGTTTAATTTAAGTGCAATTTCTTTCGGCGATAACACAAAATCAACCGAACCGGTTGCAATGGCCGAGTTAGGCATGCTTTTGACTTGGGCAGAATCATCCTGGGCAAATGTAATGCCCCCTGCATTTTTAATGGCTTTTAAGCCTTTCGTTCCATCGTGGGCACTTCCTGAAAGAACTATGCCAACTACATTTTCTTTATGTGTTTCTGCAAGAGATGAGAAAAGAATATCAATAGAAACAGCGGCGGCGCCACCTGAACGGGGAATCACTTTTATATGCCCGTCCGTCACTTCAATTCCTCTGTCATTAGGAATAACATATACATTATTTTGTATAATATGCTCCATATCTTCAACTTCCTGCACTTTCATGGTAGTTATTTTAGATAATATAGGCGTTAGCATGCTCTTATGATCAGGACTTATGTGCTGAACGTAAATATAGGCCATGCCCGTGTTGGAAGATAGATTTCTGAATAATTCCAGCGCTGCTTCCAATCCGCCGGCTGAAGAGCCTATAGCCACTACCGGGAATGAATTGAGTTTTGGCTGCTTTGCCGATACAGGTTTACCGGAGTTAGATTTTTTTTTGCTGTTTTTTACGCTTTTTTTGTGCATGGTTTTGTTCGACTTAATTAGACAACCCGGAAGCTAAAAATAAACTTATTTTGAAAATCATTACTGTTTGAATGATTCACCTTAAACAAATTAATTTTCCCGGCGTTTAAGATGTTCTTATCGCCTTTCATATTCTTTTGCTCGTAATAAATAAAACTTAAATAACTCTCATCTCATTGAGGACAAATTCCTCTTTTGACGGTTTTTGAAATGTGTTTGCTTCCAACATGGATAAAACCAGTTGAAGGTATTTTACAAGATCCGGAAAATTGCCTTTACGTAAATAGTAGTGAGCGCCTTTTTGAAATAATATATCGGCCATTGTGTCGTCCAGTGAGGTGGAATACATAATAACCGGAAAATCTTTTATACCGGTATTTTTTTTTATTTCGGTCAGGCATTCATAGCCATTTTTACGCGGCATATTAATATCTAAAAAAAGGATCTCAGGAACTTTCCTTTTAGTAGTGGTAAGATACTCTATTAATTGTTCCCCGTCGGCAACGGTAACCAGCTTAGAAGGTACCGACACTTTTTTTAATGCTAATGCAAAAAAATAACGATCGTCTTCGTCGTCGTCTGCCATTAATATATTGATTATGTTTTTACCGGACATGGGATTTCTGTTAGGAATAAAAATGAGTTCAGTGGTAAACTCAATAAAACTAATCCAAATAAAGGTAGTTTAATATTTTTATATACGTATAACTATCGGCATATTTTTTAGAATATTTTAAAACCGTTTCTTTCATGGAATGTATGATAGTTTAATACCAATAGAGCCTGTTTAAGCTCAGCCGTTAATGATGCGTGACACGCGTTTACCGATTAACTCAATGGCCTGCAAAAGTTTTGTATGTTCTAAGGAGGCTGTATCCATTTGAAATGTAACCCTTGAAATGCCCCCGAGAGCATCACTGTGCCGTAAAATTTTTGCTGCTACTTCTTCAGGGCTGCCAACCAATAGCGCGCCTTCAGGTCCCATTTGAGCTTCAAACCGCGATCGTGTCATGTGTGGCCAGCCTCTTTCTTTACCAATCTTAGTCATGCTTTCGGCATAGCCGGGATAAAAATCATCAAGCGATTCCTGCATTGTATTTGCAACATACCCAAGCGAGTGTAAGCCAACTTTTAATTGCGCGGGGGCGTAACCGGCTTTTTTTCCCGCTTCCCTGTAAAGGTCTACCAACGGACGAAAGCGATGTGTTTCACCGCCAATAACAGCAACCATTAACGGTAAGCCGAGTGCCCCGGCTCTTACAAACGATTCAGGCGTACCACCTACGCCTAACCATATAGGTAACGGGTTTTGTACGGGCCGCGGGTAGACAGGCAGGTTCTTAAGCGCGGGACGAAACTTACCGGACCAGGTAACAAATTCATTATCACGAATCGTTAATAAAAGAGAAAGTTTCTCCGAAAAAAGCTCGTCGTACTCCTGCAAATTAAATCCGAATAACGGAAAAGCTTCTGTTGATGAGCCGCGGCCAACTACCAATTCGGCACGGCCCCTAGAGATGAGGTCCAATGTGGAAAAATTTTGAAACACCCTTACAGGATCGGCTGCACTAAGCACAGCCACTGCACTTGTAAGCCGAATGCGTTTCGTGCGGGCAGCAGCGGCGGCAAGAATAACGGCAGGCGCGGAATCCAAAAATTCTTTGCGATGATGCTCTCCGATCCCAAATACATCAAGCCCTACTTTATCCGCAAACTCTATTCTTTCCAACAGCTGAGCCATAGCATCGGCATTATTAATGGCGGTGCCGGGCATATCATTACTAAACATTGCAGCGAAACTATCAATTCCAATTTCCATAATTTTATTTTAAGAAGGTACTTGCTTTTTTGTAACTCTAAAGTTACGCCTATTTACTTTCTAAAAAATAGTGTTATTAAAAGGATAATTTTATTTATTCCTGATAGTAGTTTAGTTGAATATTCCCGGAAAATTATAGCAGACGCACGCTATGGCTATATACGTTACAATAATTATCGGGTAAAAAACAAACAGGCTTGTTTTGATACCTTTTAACGGCTTTTCAACCGTTAGGGTTAATTGCTGCTCGGTTAATAGCCCCGCAGCTGTTTTTTTCCAATACAGTAATTTATTTTTAGACACTATAATATCCGTTATGTCCATAAAACTTTGGTAAAAAATGGTGGTGATAAAATAAATGGTGAAGCCTGTCACTACAACATCCAATAATTTTATTTTATCTAATATAGAGATAGGAAATTTTGTAAATAGGATAGCACCGATCACCAGCGTTGCAATTAATACATCCCTGAACAAGCGTTTTAATTGAGTGCTTAACTTGTAAGAATATAATCCCGACTGCTGCTGAATAAGCGTTACAAAACCGGCCAGTTCTTTTGACCGTAACGCTTCCATGCTTAACTGTAGGGCAGTATACCTGTCTTTTGCCTGCGTGAAACACTTCATTAAATAAGCCTCTAATCCATTAATAAAGGATTCATTTTCATTTAAGTCTATACTAAACTCTTCCAATAACAAGTCTTTCTTTTTGTCAAAATCTTCTGTATTCATCCATTCCAGTGTTTCATACAAATTAGCCAACGACTTGGGCGAATACGTTTCGGACCCATTGGTTAATTTTAAAAAAACGCTGCGGTACCCGTTAATGGTTACTTCAGAAGCGCTCCGGGATTCGCTTACCAATGATAAAGATAATAACAGTATGGTTTGTTTTCTTAACCGGGTTAATTCAGGCGATTTTACATCCTCCTTTGTGAGCACATTTTTTTTAGGATTGATGACAAGCTCTTTTTCAACAACAGAATCGGCCGAAGGATGTATTAATTCCGGGTTATCTACGGCTGTTCCCAAAGCGTGTGTTGTTACTACATTCGTGCTTAGCGCGTTCTCAGATTTTTGACGTGCTAATGATTTGATATCCGATGTATTTTCAATTGGTAAAATTGTTTCCATACTGAGTTTTTTAATGGGTTTATAAATAAATGTTGTATTGCACCAATAACATTAAAAATGGAACTGTCCTTTTGAAAAATCTTTAGTATAGGGGGGCCGTACTACAGCAAATGTAAAACATGAAAACCGTAATACATATACGTAATACTACGTGATTTATGTAAGTGATTTATGCAGTTTAAAGCACGTAATTTTACGTGGGTTTTAATAATATGTTGGTAATTGCCTGTTTACGGGCTTATAAAATATAGGGTCAGGAAATATTAAATAAATTATTTTGAGTCACATATTCAATTAATTCCATTACACCGGATGCATTTGTTTTTTTTGAAATATTGTAGCGGTGCCCTTCAATAGTTCTAATGCTCAAGCTAAGCGTTTTAGCAATATCGTTACTTGACATTTTTAAACAGATCAGTCTGATAACATCCAATTCACGCCTTGTAAATTCTGTACCCTGAATCATACTTTCGAGAGGTGTTTTTTTTATTAACGAGGCCATGGCTGCCGATACTTTATTATCATAGTAATAGCCAAACTCATGCACCGAATGAATTGCATCTACAACTTTTTCTATATCACAGTTTTTAGGGATAAAAGCGCAGGCGCCTTTTTTAATAAATTCAATAATATAGGCATCGCTAAAATGCATGCTCATAATAATAACTTTAATGTCAGGATATTTTAGCACTATTTTATCAAGCGCTTCACTCCCGTTCATAACAGGCATTTCAATATCTAATAAAATAATATCAGGCTTACTTTTTTTTAAGGCATCTAATAGCTCTTTGCCGTTAGATACGTCTATAATAATATTTATATTATCGTATTCTTTTAATAGTAAGATCAATCCCTGTCTTAATACTAAATGATCGTCTGCTACACCTAAGTGTATAGGTTTAAGTTTAGTCATTTTTATAAGGAACGCTCAATTGAATGGTTGAGTTTTGGTGGGTTTTTGTATAATTAACGCCTGCATTTAAAATTAACGCGCGTGCTTTTAATGACTTTAATCCGAGCCCTTTTGAATTTTCCGTGTACCTGTCCATTTCTTCGTTAGTAACGCCTGTGCCGTTATGTACAAATTCAATAAGTATTGAATTCTTTATGTTTTTTGTTGTCATGATAAAGTTTGTGCATTTCGAATGTTTAAACAAGTTGTTTAATATTTCAAGGCACATCCTGTAAATATTTAATTCGTCCTGCTTGTTAAATACCTCAAGCCTTATCACTTCCATTTTATTTTCAAACTCTGCCGAAACAGTATCTGTTTTTTGCACATTTCGTATGTACTCCTGCAGGGCTTTTAAAAGGCCGTACTCTATTAAAAAGGAAGGAATAAGGTCGTGGCACGTAGTTCTTATGCCTTCAATGGCTTTATCAAGCATGTCGGCATCCAGCTTAAGGCTATCGGGTTGAAATGTATTTTTTTTAGCATCGCGGCGGTGTTTGTGCAGGTTTAACTTTAATACAGATAATATAGGATTAATTTCGTCGTGCAGGTTTTGCGCAATTTTTTCTTTTTGTCGCTCTTCGGCTTCAACGGATGCCCTGAACAAAGCAATTTGTTTTTCCTGTTCCATTAACAGGATGCGCGCATCTTTTAACAGCATTCCGCGTTGATAGTACACCACAAAAATGATGATGACGGCACCTAAAAAAAGGGTTATTAAAATGCCGATTGTAATGAGAAGCTTTATATTTGTAACGTCTTGGTTTTCCAAAATCCTATGCTGATTAAAGTGTATAAAATTATGTTTAAGACCGAGTGCCATAATCCCCATAATTCATAAAACGCAGACAGAGCATGTACTTGTAAAAAACTACTGAATAAATGTAAAAGCAAATTCCCTGAAAAATATAATAAAAACCCTGAATTGATCCAGAACACGGGAGCAGAAAGGATGTTGGAGTAAACAGCGTTTTTTAACAGATCGTTAAACGCTAAAATTGATAAAAATGTAATAATAACAGACTCTATGGTGAAAGAAACATTATTAAGGTTGCTTTTTTGATTTACAATAATTTGATATATAGATATAACAGTAAACGATAAGGCCAACAGGATAATAAGCCACCTTATTTTTTTGCTTAAAAAAAACAGGTAGTAATACGCACAAATAATGATGGCTTCAAGGATCGTATAAACATTTAGGATTAAAATGTTTTGCGAATTAAAAATATCTTCATAAAAAATACTTCCTAATTCTGTTAAAATAGCAAGTATAATATAAATGAAAATTGTTTTTTCGTTTTTAGAAAGATACTTTGATTTCAGTAACCCAAAAATAAAAGGTACAATTGTAGAGCAAGCAGAGCAATAGCTTAATATGTCGTAAATTGGGTCCAAGTAATGCTTTCACCCAAAAATATGAAAAAAGGCGCATATAAAATGCGCCTTTTTTAATTAAACGCCCATTAAAGGGTTAGAAGAGGAACAGAATGGAGGGCAAGGCCTTGAAACTTCAGCAATAATGCCGTTATAAAGGTCATTTTCAGATGTGTCGGCCCCAACCATGATTAGTTGTTGCACATTATTGGCATCTAATGAATAATAGCACCGGATGCCTACACAGCCGGGTTGCGCTAAAATTCTTTCAATGATATTACGACCAAAAAAATGGGCTTTAATACCGTTTGGTTTTGCTTTTCTGTAAAGTGCTGTCCATGCAGCAGCAGTTGCTAAAGGGAACTCCTGAGCTTCGTCGCCTGTAAATGCCATAAATAATTTGGTTTAGGGGTTAATAAATACTTATTATTTAAAAGTAAGGGTATAAAACCGGGTAAACAGGCCCTATAGGTAAAATATATAAGAAGTATACTTATTAAGCCGGCCCTTATCCTAATAATCAGGTATTTAACCAATAGGGCTACTTAGTATAATCGGGTAGTACTACTTGTATTATGAACAGGGTAGTGCTACGTGTTTCCTTTATTAAAGTGATTTTTAAGCGTGCTATAGAGTGATACATGGTTTGATAAAATGCAAAAGGGAGGCAACACGCTTTCCCTTTGCCTGTATATTACACCTTATTAATTTATTGCCGGGAGTAATAATTAATACAGATTATGTTAGCAGGAATTGAAACAGGGGTTTCGAGAGAGCTTTATTTAATGACTGATGCCCGCAATTAAATTAATGGTTAAGGCTACCACAAAGGTATTAAGGGCAAATGAAAGTAAGCCGTGTAATAGCACCAGTCGTCTTATATTTTTTGAAGTAATCTCCACATCCGATACTTGGAACGTACAGCCTATTACAAACGAAAAATAAGTAAAATCAAGATAATCCGGCGTGTCGTCTTCCGGGAAGTTAAGGCCGCGGGCCGCGTTTTTATCATCATTATAATACATGTGCGCATAATGGAACGTAAATACGCTGTGTATCATAACCCAGGATATAACCATGCCGAATATGGAAATAATCATGAACAGCGCCTTATGATGCGATTGGTTGTTGGTAGATATCATTAATAACAACACAGTAAACACGCTTGCAAAAGACGCGAGTAAAATCATTATAAACACAAAGCCTGCACTGCCGTCATCGCTCGTGGCCGTTTCTTTGATTTGGTTAACCGTGCGATTAAACAAAATAATTATATTCATAGTCGTATATGAAAGCGCAAAGGCTATCCACACAATCATAATTACCATTAAGTCGCTAATTTCCTGTTTAGGAATACTAAAAAATACGCATGTGCAAAATACAAGGCTTATAAGGATACGTTGTAAAGGATGCATCCTGTTTATTAAATTACCGGTGAAAGGTTTCATTATTAGTTTACTTTATTAACCGTAAATGTAAAATAAATATTCATACACTTTATTGTAAATAAAAAAATCCATTACCTGTGAAGGTAATGGATTTTTACATGTTGTTTAAGCTTAAAACCCAAGATTTATTCCCGCGTTTAATCTTATATTTCCATTCAGGTCTTTGTCTGAATTTGATGAATAAGTGTCTAAAAATCCTTGATAGTAACTTGCGTCCAAATTTATCCAAATTGCCTTTGCAATTCTATAATTAAATCCTAAACTTAGGTTTGCTCCCAAGTCAACAGATGCTGCGTTTACACTGTTTGTTTCACTCATTAAAATACCAAGTGTCGGCCCCAACGCTACTTTAGGACGAAAATCTTTTTCGTATCCTCTAAAAAAGTAAATGGCTTTAACAGGAATCCTTATATAATCAAGCTCTGTTTGCACCGTATAATCTGTTTGTGAAACAGGATTAGTGTATTTAAATTTTGCACCTTCTACCGAATATAAAACATCTATACCTATACCCAAATGTTGTTTAGGCGCATATATAGCTGATATACCGGCATTCCACGATGGGCGAAAGGTTGTATTACTGTAAGGCATTAAAAAAGAATGACCAAACCCACCAATAATTCCTATTGAAAATTTTGATTGTTCAATAGGTGCGGGCGGAACGTTTTTTTCATTATTATTTTGTGAATGGCCTACCATGGATGTTGAAGCAAGCGCTATAAGTAAAGATAATTTTTTCATAAATTTTTTATTAGTTTATTCTCTTAATTAAATTTAATACCACATCAAATAGTATAAATTCGTGTAAGTGGGTTTAAAATGGTGTAATGCTCCGGTACGCCTGTGTTGCAAGGAAATTAGATAATACGAACATGATAGGCTCACAAATAATTATGTAGATTTCTTTCCTCAACCCATTAGCAATAGGTGAGGTTAGGTTATAGAATTATGACGAGCGTTATTTGCAACAACTACGGGAAGCAGTGGTAGCTTTGAGCATCAGATTTGCAGTGTTGCATTAAACTAAAACAGATATGAAAACTCTATTAAAAAACATTTTTATTCTGGCAGCAACCATAAGTGTTGCTTCCTTTACAACGGCATGTGCATCGCATAAAATGTGCGGCGACCCCAAAGCAAAACCTGTGCATAAATACAGTTCAAAACGTTACCGTAAGGCATTAATGGAAAGAGATTCGTTATGCAACCTCACTAAAGAACAAAACACAACCATTAATAAACTGAATTCTGAATACAGTGATCTTACTGCAAAATATGGTAATTTACAAACTGCATCGGGCTCACAGCTTGATAAGTTAAGCACCGACCTTGGAAACAAGCAGGCAGCCATTAATCAAAAAGACGCACGTTTAAGACAATTGGAATCTATATTGAATCGGCAGGATTCAGTTTTAGCCATATTAAACGCATCAGTTAAAAATGCTCTGTTAGGCTTTAATCCAGATGAATTAACGGTAGAAATGAAAAACGGTAAAGTATACGTTTCCTTATCCGATAAATTGTTATTTAAATCAGGCGATGCTAATGTAGAAGTAAAAGGTAAAGAGGCATTGAAGAAACTGGCGGATGTTTTAAATAAAAATTCGGATGTAAGCATTGCTATTGAAGGCCATACAGATAACGTTCCAATTAAAACAGCAATATACAAAGATAACTGGGACCTTAGCACGGCAAGGGCAACAAACGTGGTTCGTTTACTTTCTGACGAATACGGCATGGATGCACACCGTTTAACGGCATCAGGTAAAGGAGAGTATTTTCCGATAGCAGATAACTCAACACCCGAAGGTAAAGCAAAAAACAGGAGGACTGAAATTGTGCTTTCGCCAAAATTAGACATCCTTATGAAACTGATTAGTATGAAGTAATCCATGAATTAAATTAACCGGAAAAGGAAGCAGCAGGGCGGGAAATAATCAGCTAGAACACAAAAATAGAGAAGACCATCAATTGATGGTCTTCTCTATTATGAAGCTAATTCTTTCGATGGAGTACTATAACCTATAGGTGTGCGTTTGACAGGTAATTGCGTTTGTGGCTCCAAATTTTGTTGTTGATTTCGAAGGATTTGTTGTTGAATAGCTAATGATTCTTTTTGATTCTCTATAGAAGTAAAGACAAAAACAACCATAAAGATTAACATTAAAACAACTCTTATAAGGATAACGTTTTCTTTTTTCATTTTATTAATTTTTTATTAATTAAAGGAGTGTAATTATTATACTCCTTTAAAAATTAGAGTTTTTTACATTGTTCGCATCTAGGTTTTCCACCACATTACCTTGTAACAAATAAAAAGCCCCGCATATTATGCAGGGCTGTCGATAAGGAGTGACGTTATAAACTACCACAACGGTTTTTTACCGGCAATTTTTTGATTGGTGATCTTGTGAGAATTAGCGTGCTTTAAAGATGTATTTTCAAGAATTTCTCTTTTATTGTTAACTCCTACGGTTGCTATATCCTTAGGCGAAATATGGTGCTGAGATAAATCATGATTTTCTTTATGTCCGTGTTCATGGTCAGCAGGGATACCTGTTGTTTCAACAGCATCGGTTGTAATATGAGTAGGTTGTGTATTACCTGTTTCATCTGTCGTAATATGATTCAGTACGGATGATACACCGGTATGTTGGTTTACCGGAATGGTTTGCGCTACTTTAGGCATAGTACCCGCGGGTTTTTTAACAGCTGCCGGCTTAGAAGTCATTTGTGGCTTAGTAGTTTTACTCAATTTTATATTGGTTGCTTTTGGAGCATTTGTTTTTT
>JANYGK010000043.1 GCA_025362395.1 Bacteroidota bacterium | reverse complement strand
CCATTGGATATACAGTCAACGGATATTGAAGTGGATAAGTCTCTTCAATTTGATGCTAAAAAAGAATTTCCGGAGTTATTTAAAAATAAAGAAATTAAAGAGATTAATGAATTGATCTCTTTACTGAAAAACGCTAAACGTCCTGTTATGCTGGCAGGGCATGCCATTACACTGACTCAAAGCCAAAAAGCTTTTTTAGAGTTGGTAGAAAAATTAAAAATTCCGGTAATTACTACCAGAAGCGCCTTTGATGTTATTCCTCACGAGCATCCATATAGAGCAGGTTTTGCGGGAAATTTCGGACAAAGAGCCGCCAATTTTGCTATGCAGAATTCTGATCTGTTTATTAGTGTAGGAAGCAGGTTAGCTGTAACGTTAGTAGGATATGAACCGCATTTGTTTGCCAGGGCAGCTAAAAAAGTAGTCATTGATATTGATAAAGCGCAGCTAGATCATTCGTTTTTAAAAATAGATCTGCCGATTCAATGCGATGCAAAAGATTTTATCATGCAAATGAATGAAGCTGTAAAAGGTATTCAATTGCCTGATTATGGAGAGTGGTTGAAAAAAATAGAGCATTGGAAAACTATATTCCCTAATGTAACACAAAAGATGAAGGACGACAAAAAGTTTGTGAGCTCTTATTATTTCTATGAAGTATTATCGGAAGAGATGAAGAAAGAAGACATTTTAGTATGGGATCAGGGTGCCGCATACCATTGCGCTGCTGTAGCATTTAAAGTAAAAAAAGACCAGCTGGCATTCAGTAACGAAGGGTTTACTCCCATGGGTTATGGACTCCCTGCATCAGTAGGAGCAGGCTTTGCAGCGCCGGGTCGCGAAATTATCAGTGTAAACGGCGATGGAGGTATTATGTTAAACCTTCAGGAGCTTCAAACCGTATTTCATTACAAGCAACCCATGAAAATTTTTGTGTTTAATAACGACGGTTATACCAGTATTAAGCACACACAACAAAATTTTTTCAATAGTTTTTTTGTAGGGGTAGATACAGCAAGCGATTTGTCTTGCCCGGATTGGGAAAGAATTGCCGGCGGATTCCAAATGCCTTATTTAAAAATTTCTAATCATGACAGTATGCGCTCTACCATAAAACAGGCGCTTGCCATGAAAGGGCCTGTAATTATAGAAGTGATATTGGATCCGTTACAGATCATTCAGCCGAGAGTAAAATCAGAGCGTTTGCCCGACGGTAAAATGGTTTCAAAACCTCATGAAGATATGTTCCCGTACCTGGACAGGGAAGTATTGAAGAGAGAAATGATAATAAAGCTGCATGAGTAGTTGCAGTAAATTTAATAACGAATTTTTATATGTTAAGAGTAGACAAATATTTTGAAGATTTATACGCGAAGGAGTTCATGCAAGAATTTTCAGCCGACAATGATGTGCCTAAGTATGTTTACGGAATAAATATTTATACGGAAAAAATAATAAAACATTACAAAATAAGCGGTGTTATAGCGGAAAAGCTACAACAGAATACTTACTGTAATGTGCAGGTCAGACATATTGATGCTGTTGAAGATAATGCCTTGGTGATACAAGTAATAAGAGGAATCCCTGTAACGGAAGAACGAAGAATAAAAAAATATCAATTCAGGTCTATCGATCTGTTCGCATTCATTAAACATTCGAACAATCCTGTTTTTGAAATAGATTTTTGGGAAGGATTTAATGAAGATTTTAGGAATAACAAAAGCAAGTATGATAAGATCTATGATCTGTTAAGCGATGCCGCTTCTAAAAACGAATTTTTCAACCTGATAAACTTTCGACTTTCACATAACTTAAAATATATGAAAGGCTTTATTCACAGGGAAAAAGAGCAGTATTTTGAAGATTTTTTCACATTAGATGCGGGTGAAGTATTTGTTGATGTTGGAGGATTTGACGGGTTTACTACGCAGGAATTCATTAAAAGATGCCCTCACTATTCAATGGTTTATTTTTTTGAACCCGACGAGACTAATACACAGAAAGCAAAAAGTCTCTTATCAAAAAATAACAATATTGACTATTTGAGATACGGTTTATCAAATAAAAACGAAAAATTATATTTTGAAAGCTCGGGTGCGCAATCTAAGATAACCGATGCCGGCAGCAACATGATTGAAGTAGTAAGGTTGAGCGATGTCATTACAGATAAAGTTACATTTATTAAAATAGATATAGAAGGCTTGGAGTATGAAGCGTTAGAAGGCAGCAGGGAAATTATTAAAAAATACCATCCAAAATTGGCCATTGCTGTTTATCATAAAGCCTATGATTTGTGGAAACTGCCTGAACTTATACTTTCCATAAGAAGCGATTATAAAATTTATGTAAGACATTACACAGAAGGTATCTCAGAAACTATTATGTATTTTATACCGGCGAATTAAATCAATGATAAATCCCATTTTAAAAGAAGATCTGAATTTTATTACCGATTCAACTATTGGGTGGAGGAAACTGGAAAATTGTACCGTGTTAGTATCGGGAGCAAATGGTTTTTTGCCGCATTACTTAATTGAAACACTCTTTCATTTGAATGATGTAAAACAATCGAATATTAAAATTTTGGCACTGGTTCGGAATAAAGAAAAATCAGATCAAAGGTTTGCTCACCGGCAAAACAGGAAAGATATTCAATTTCTTGTTCAGGATATTTGTGAGCCGGTTACTTACCCCGATAAAATAGATTATGTTATACATGCGGCCAGTCAGGCATCTCCGCTGTATTATAGTAAAGACCCTATAGGTACTCAAAATGCCAATACAATTGGTACAAGCAATTTACTGAAGCTTGCGAAAGATAAAAATGTAAAAAGCTTTTTGTTTTTCAGCAGTGGAGAAGTGTACGGTGTTTTACAAGAACATCAGATTCCTACTAAGGAAAACGATTACGGTTATATGGATCCTTTATTGCTGCGTTCCTGTTACGGCGAAAGCAAACGCATGGGCGAGAACATCTGTGTTTGTTGGTGGCACCAATACCAAGTACCTGTTAAAATAGTAAGACCGTTTCATACTTATGGTCCGGGGTTAGATTTGGAAGACGGTAGGGTATTTGCCGATTTTGTGGCAGACGTGGTTCATAACAAAGATATCGTCATGAAGACTGACGGATCGGACGTGAGAGCATTTTGTTATATAGCAGATGCTACGATCGGTTTCTTTAATGTTTTATTAAACGGTGAAAATGGTGAAGCTTATAACGTTGGCTCTGATAAAGAAACGAGTATAAAAGAATTAGCCTATATATTAACCGGATTGTTTCCTGAAAAGAAATTAAAGGTTGTGATAAATGAGAAGGAGGCTTCCAAAGATTATGTAAGGAGCTCTATCCGCAAAAGCTGCGCTGATATTACAAAAGTAAAAAAACTAAACTGGCAGCCGGTGTATAGTGTTGAAGAAGGATTTAAACGCATGATCTTAAGTTATAAGTAATGTTGATGAATATTGAAGCGGTAATATTTGATTTTGACGGTGTAATAGCCGATACCATGCATGATAATTTCAGGGCATGGGAAAAAGCATTTGCCGAGTATGATATTAAAATAAACGCTATCGATTATTTTTTAATGGAAGGCATGGGCAGGTACGAAATTGCAGATGCTTTTGTAAAAAAGGCAGGTTTGGATAAAAATCTGATAAACGGTTTAGTTCAAAAAAAAGAAGACAATTATAAAAAAGAAAATAATTTTATTATCTACAAAGAGATTCCGGCCTTGCTTAATTTTTTACAAGAACATAACATAAAGATCGGCTTGGTTACAGGAGCATCCAGAGATAGGGTTAAACATACTTTGGGAGAAGAATTAAAAAAATATTTTAGTATCATTGTTACCTCAGATGAAGTAACAAATTGTAAGCCTCACCCTGAACCCTACTTAAAAGCCATAGAGAAAATTAAATGTGATCCAAAAAACACGATCATTATTGAAAATGCAAAATTTGGTATTATATCAGCCAAAAAAGCCGGTTGCATTTGTTATGCTGTACAAACAACTTTAGGGAAAGAATATTTAACGGATGCGGATCGCGTGTTCGAATCGCATAGCCAACTATTAAATCATTTTAATCAATCCATAGAATGCTAAAAAAAACGATTAGTATAGTTATACCCGCTTACAATGAAGAAGATAATATTATTGTAATGATTAATCGCCTTAAGGCTATTATGGCTGGATTTGAGGATAGGTATTATTATGAGATCATAACAATAGATAACTGTTCAGCAGACAGAACGGTAGAGCTTGTTAAGAAGGAATGTGAAAAAGATAATCGGGTAAAATTAATAGCCAATGCTAAAAATTTTGGTTGGGTTCGTTCACCTTATTATGGATTGGTGCAGGCTAAGGGGGATGCAGTTGCTATTTTAGCGGCTGATTTTCAGGATCCGCCCGAACTGATAGCAGAGTTTATTAGGAAATGGGAAGAGGGATACAGCATGGTTCTCGGTATAAAAAATCAAAGTAAAGAAAACACTTTGATGTTTGCGCTTAGAAAGTTTTTTTACAGAGTATTGTCAAGTGCTTGTGACGGAGAACCTACCATAAAAAATTTTACGGGCTTTGGATTGTATGACCAGAAATTTATTTCAGTATTAAGGGATATTGATGATCCGTATCCTTACCTAAGAGGCTTAGTTTCTGAGCTGGGCTTTAACCGGTGGGAAGTGCCATTTGTTCAGCCACAGCGGGCTGCAGGAAAATCGGACTCCAGCTTTTATAAGCTGTATGATATGGCAATGCTTGGTTTTACCAGTCATTCAAAATTACCGCTCAGGCTTTCCGCCTTTGTGGGTTTCTTTTCGGCAATGGTCAGCTTTTTGTTTGCACTGGGGTATTTAATTTATAAATTGATCTTTTGGTACGAATTTTCTGTAGGTATTGCTCCTATGGTAATAGGGATCTTTTTCTTTTCTTCCGTCCAATTATTTTTTATAGGTGTTATCGGCGAGTACATAGGGGCCATTCATACACAGATCAGAAAACGGCCTTTAGTGATTGAAAAAGAAAGGATCAATTTTTAAATAGTAAATAAAACGTCACTATAAATAGTGATTCTTTATGCAGGCTCATTTTACTGTTTTTTGTAAGTTATTTGCCTTTATCTTTATACTTAAATGATACGCAAATTTCTGATTTATTTAGCCTGTTTGAGTTTTATATCCGGTAAAGCACAACTTTGTTCCGGCACCTTGGGAGCCCCCGTATTTTTTGAAGACTTTGGCTCGGGCCCTTTATATGGCCCTCCGCTTCCCGCAGGTGTAACTAATTACCCTTATATGATAGGTATTCCGAATAATGGAACCTACGTTATTTCAAATTCAAGTGATCCTTCGGGTGTTACAGGTTTAGCAGGAAGCTATATTATTGCTGGTGATCATACCGGAAATGTTAATGGATATATGATGGTTGTTAATTCAGACTATGCTCCTACAGAAGTTTATCGAAAGCATATAACGGGTCTTTGTCAAAATACTACATATGTTTTCTCTTCTTATTTGGCAAATAATGATGACCCGGCGGCGCTTGGTCCTGTTTGTGGAGCAAGTTATATTTATGCTAATATCAAGTTTCAAACAGAGTATCCTATAGGTACAGTTCAAGGCTCAGTAACAACCGGTAATCTGCCGATTGGAAGTTCAATTACAAGTCATAACTGGCAACAATATGGTTTTGTATTTACAACATTATCAGGCCAAACGAGTGTTGATGTTGTTTTAAAGAACAATGCCCCCGGTGGTTGTGGTAATGATTATGTGGTGGATGATATATCTCTGTCTCCCTGTGGTCCCGGGATAAACTTAAATATATTGCCAAATTATACTGTGTTTTGTGTGGGCAGTTCCGCAACCCTTCAGTCTACTTACAGCTCGGGAGCTTATGTAAGCCCGCAATATCAATGGCAATTTAGTAACGATAATGGTGTAACGTGGAATGATATGGTTGGGGCAACTTCTCCAAATTATTCGATCCCTGTTATTACGTCCTCCGATTTTGGATTATACCGTTTATATGCTTCAGAATCCGGGAACATCAATTTACCAAGCTGCAGAATCATAGCCGGTCCCATTACGTTCACTGTTGCCGGTATGTCTGTTAATTCTGCTACAGTATGTGCTTCTCAACAGGCAACACTTACCGCAACAGGTGCTACAAGTTATACATGGAGTACGGGCGCTACAACAAATTCAATTATAGTCAGCCCTTCAATAACAACGTCCTACAATGTAACAGGAGTAACAGGAGGTTGTAGTAATTCGGCAGTATCTACGGTAAGTGTTATTCCAATGTCTTCCATTGCAGTAGCCGGTAATACATTAATCTGTTACGGTAATACAACTACATTAACCACATCGGGAGTTGGTACCTGCACCTGGAGTACGGGTTATATAGGTAATGCCCTAACCGTTACACCCTTAACAAGTATAAACTATACGGTTACAAGTTCTGTTTCAGGAAGCTGTAACAATGTATCTACTGTATCTGTTACTGTAATACCGCAGCCTGTTATAACAGTAACTGATGGAACCATCTGTGCCGGAAACTCTTTTACGTTAAGTCCTTCGGGTGCTAATACGTATACCTACTCAGGGGGTTCTTCAATTGTAACGCCGACTGTAAATACTAATTATACTATAACGGGTACAAATACTCAAGGTTGTACAGGCTCAGTAACAAGCTCTGTAACGGTTGTGGTACAGCCAACGCTTACGGTAAACAGTGGTACTGTTTGTTCGGGAAGCTCATTTACATTAACTCCGGCCGGAGCAAACTCATATACCTTTTCGGGAGGATCAGCCATAGTGAGCCCTACAGCGAACACAACCTATTCAGTTATAGGAACCAATACAATAGGCTGTACGGTAACTAATACTGTAATAAGCAGTGTCACCGTAATCCCACAACCGGTATTATCGGTTAATAGTGGTACTGTTTGTTCGGGAAATTCCTTTACATTAAATCCTGTTGGTGCAGTTACCTATACCTATTCAGGAGGTTCTGCAGTTGTGGCACCTTTAATAAGCTCTGATTACACCGTAACAGCTGCTAATGCCCAAGGTTGTATCAATTCAGTAATAAGTTCTGTCACAGTAAGTCCTTACCCGCTATTATCAGTAAACAGTGGAACTATTTGTTCCGGAAGTTCTTTTACGTTTAGTCCTTCAGGGGCAAATACCTATACTTTTTCGGGGGGCAGTCAAACTGTTACTCCTACTGCAAATACTGTTTTTACAATTACAGGTTCTAATACACAAGGCTGTACAGGTTCCATAACAAGCACTGTAACGGTTGTTGCACAACCAACACTTACGGTTGCCGACGGTTCTGTATGCAGCGGTAATTCCTTTACCATTAATCCATTGGGAGCCTTTTCTTATACCTATTCAAGCGGCTCTGCTATTATAAGTCCTGCATCCACTGCATCTTATACAATTACGGGATCGAACTCAACGGTTTGTCCTGTTTCCAACGCAGTAGTATGTACGGTAACGGTTGTTCCTATTCCGGTTTTAAGTGTGAACAGTGGTACCATTTGCGAAGGCAGCTCATTTGCATTTTTCCCTACAGGTGCTTCCACGTATACTTTTTCGGGAGGTTCTGCAACCGTTACTCCTGCTTCCACTACAAATTATACTGTAACGGGTTCAAACCTTTCGAGTTGTTCTTCTTCTGTAACAGCTTTGGTAAATGTTGTTCCTAAACCCACTTTTACATTGTCTACATCTACACCATCATTATGTTTAGGGAAAAGTGCGGTTTTAAATGTTGCAGGCATCTCAAATTATATGTGGAGCACAGGACAAACTACAAATTCAATATCTGTTACTACCGCAACAACAACTGCTTATTCAGTAACCGGTACTAATATAACCGGCATATTAGCATGTTCTGCCACGCAAACTATTTTAGTTACTGTAGTGCCACAAGCAACAGTTTCTGTATTTGGTAATGACAGTATTTGCAGGGGTTCATCAACAATTATTTATGCTATAGGAGCAAGCAGTTACAGTTGGTCACCCTTTACAACATTATCGAACCCAAAAACATTTAGTGTTTCTGTAAATCCTACAATCACTACTATTTATAGTGTTACCGCATCAAATACAATTGACTGCCCCGTAACCGTAACACTTCAGGTAGTTGTAAACCCTTTGCCTTCCGTAAATGCCGGTAGGGATACCACCATTAATATTGATGAAAGTTATATGTTAAGCGGAACAGGTAATGTAAGTGTCGGTTTTTTATCCCCTTCGGCTTCGCCTTTAATTTGTAATTTTTGTGCAAACGTTGAGGTTAACCCTAAAGAAACAACTTGTTATATTTTAAAAGGAGAAAATGGGCACCGTTGCGCGGCTTTTGATGAAGTATGCATTAACGTTACAAAAGACTGGGATGTATTTATTCCTAATGCTTTTACGCCAAACGACGACAAAGATAATGATGTGTTTATTCCTATAGGTTACGGTATTTCAGAGATAATGCTTGATGTTTTTGACCGTTGGGGTACACAAATTTTTAAAAGCAGTAATGAGGTTTTAGGATGGGACGGTAAGTTAAACGGTAAAGTTTGTGAACAGGGAGTATATACTTACAAGATAAACCTTATTACCATGGCAGGTGCTGAAGTAAGTAAGGTAGGCCACGTAAGCCTTATCGGTAAAGGTAAATAGCTGTTAAGCCACTTTTATGAGCCTGTAAAAAATTAGGCTTAGAAGGTGGACAAAATAATTTGTTAATCTTCGCTCTTGAAAATAAAGAATTTTTATAAAATGTTACTTAACTCTTTTTTCAAGAATGGTGCAAACATCTTTTAAATTACAATCTTTTGCCTGCAATAAAATTAAATAGTGAAAGAGAAGATCTGAAGCCTCATTCAAAAAAAGGTCTTTATTATTATCTTTTGCTTCAATTATAAGCTCTACCGCTTCTTCGCCTACTTTTTGCGAAATTTTATTTATCCCTTTTTTAAAAAGCGTAGAAGTGTAGGATTTTTCAGATGGATTTAGTTTCCTGTCTCTAATAGTTGTTTCCAATTGCGTTAAAAAATTTTCGGACGTATTATTTTCATTAAAACACGTGTCTGCTCCCGTATGGCAAACCGGGCCTTGCGGCGTTACTTTAATTAAGAGTGTATCGGTATCGCAATCCAATAAAATAGAATTGACGAACAGGTAATTTTTACTTTCTTCTCCTTTTGTCCACAATCTTTGTTTCGATCGTGAAAAAAAAGTAACACGATCCTCCTGTTTTGTTTTTTCAAATGCGGCTTCATTCATATAGCCGAGCATTAGTACCTTATTTGTAATAGTATCCTGTATAATAACAGGTAATAATCCATTTGATGTTTTTTTAAAATTTGGTTTCATATTCTTACTTCTATTTTATTTTCTTTTAAATATTTTTTTAACTCTTGTATTTCTATTTCTTTAAAATGAAATACACCGGCTGCTAAAACGGCATCTGCTTTGCCAATGTTAAATGCGTCTCTAAAATGTTCGATTTTGCCGGCGCCGCCACTGGCAATAACCGGTATATTTACCAATTCCGAAATTTGCTGTGTGATGGTATTTGCAAATCCTTTTTTTGTTCCGTCGTTATTCATTGAGGTAAGTAAAATTTCACCAACACCAAGTTCAGCGGCTTGTTTAGCCCAATCCGGTGTTCTTAAATTTGTCTTAATTCTTCCGCCATTTAAATAAACAAACCAAGCATCGTTTTCAAATTTTGTATCAATTGCTAAAACAATGCATTGGCTTCCAAATTGTTTTGTCAGCTTTTTTAGTAAAGTAGGCTCTTTTATTGCCGCAGAATTAATAGAAACTTTATCTGCCCCTGCATTTAATAATATACTAACATCCTCAATGGAATTTATTCCGCCACCAACCGTAAATGGGATATTAATTTGCTTTGCAATTCGTGTTACAAGCTCTGTTAATGTTTTTCGGTTTTCATTGGTTGCGTTTATATCCAAAAAAACCAATTCATCAGCGCCTTGCTGTGCATAGGACACGGCCAGTTCTACAGGATCGCCGGCGTCACGCAAGCCTTCAAAATTAATACCTTTAACGGTTCTCCCGTTTTTTATATCCAGGCAGGGAATAATACGTTTTGCTAACATGCTGCTAATTTTTTGAGGTCATCAAGAGTAATTAAACCTTCATAAAATGCTTTACCAATAATTACCCCTGAGCAACCAATTTGTTTTAATTCTTCAATGTCGCTTAAATTGGAAACACCGCCACTGGCTATCAAATTTAACGAAGGGAATGCTGAAAGTATTTTTTTGTATAGTTCTATGGAAGGCCCTTGTAATAAACCATCTTTAGAAATGTCAGTACAAAAAACAGTGTTTATACCATTCGTAATATTTGTTTTTATAAAATCAATAATTGAAACGTTCGTTGTTTCCAACCAACCATTAATAGCTACCTTTTCATTTTTAACATCAGCGCCCAAAAGCAACTTTTCAGTTCCGTATTTTTTTAACCAATTTAAAAACAAATCCGGATCTTTAATGGCAATGCTTCCAATAGTTGCTATGCAGGCACCTGATCCAAAAACGGATTCAATATCTTCATTTGTTTTTATGCCACCGCCAAAATCAATGTTAAGTTTGGTTTTCGAAGCTATTTTTTCTAATGTTTTATAGTTAATAATCTTTCCTTGTTTAGCACCATCAAGGTCTACAAGGTGTAATCGTTTTATACCTATGTTTTCAAAAGCAAGTGCAACGTCGAGTGGATATTCATTATAGATTTTTTTTTGTGTGTAATCGCCTTGTGTTAACCGCACACATTTGCCGTCGATTATGTCTATTGCAGGAATCAGTTCCATCATTATAGTTTTATAAAATTTTCTAAAATAGTTTGTCCAATAAGACCCGACTTTTCGGGGTGAAATTGCACACCATAAAAATTATTTTTTTGAATGGCTGTACTATAATTGATCCCATAATTTGTTTGTGCAATGGTGTTTGCCCCCAACTCTACGTAATAGCTATGTACGAGGTATTGATAGGCATTTTCTTTTACATTTTTAAACAAGTCTGTACTCAATTCATTAATTGTATTCCATCCAATTTGTGGTACTTTTAATTCGCCCGGCGAAAATAACTTTACGTCTTGATCAAAAATTCCCAGGCAGTTTATATTTCCCTCTTCAGAAAACCTGCAAAATAACTGCATGCCCAAACAAATGCCTAATACAGGTTGATTAAGCGCGCGGATCAAATCATCCATTTTTTTTTCCTTTAAATACATCATAGCGCCGGAAGCTTCGCCAACACCCGGTAAAATAACTTTATCAGCCGAAAGAATTTCTTCTTCATTATCTGTAACTATAGCATTGATACCTATTCGCTCTAAAGCGAATGAAACCGAACGCACATTTCCTGAATTATATTTAAGTATAACCGTTTTCATTTATAATAAACCTTTTGTAGATGGTAAGCTCATATTATTTAAATCTTGTTTTATGGCCATTTTTATTGCTTTTGCAAAAGCTTTAAATATGGCTTCTATTTTGTGGTGCTCATTTTGACCTTCAGCTTTTATATTTAAATTACATTTTGCGGCATCACTAAACGATTTAAAAAAATGGAAAAACATTTCTGTTGGCATTTCGCCAATTTTCTCTCTCTTAAATTCTGCCTCCCAAACTATCCAATTTCGCCCCCCGAAATCTAAAGCAACCTGTGCGAGGCAATCATCCATCGGCAAACAAAAGCCATAACGTTCAATTCCTATTTTATTTCTTAATGCCATTAAAAACGCTTCGCCAAATGTAATACCAACATCTTCAATGGTGTGATGTTCATCGATATGCAAATCGCCTTTCGCTTTTATTGATAGGTCAATATCCCCATGTTTTGCAATTTGCTCCAACATGTGATCAAAAAAAGAAACACCGGTATCGATCGTTGAAATGCCTTTTCCATCTAAGTTTAATTCTATTAAAATAACGGTTTCTTTTGTTTTACGTTCATGCATTATTTTACGTGGAGGCAATTTTAAAAAATTATAAATTTCTTCCCAATCGCGGCATTTTAAACCCGCTTTAAGCTTAAAATTTAAAGGATTATCTTTATCCGATATAAATATGGATTTAGCGTTTAAGTTATTTGCTAATTGAACATCTGTTAATCTGTCGCCAATTACAAATGAATTTGCCAAGTCATATTCGCCTTTTATATATTTTGTAAGCATACCCGTGTTTGGTTTACGTGTCATGGCGTTTTCATTTTCAAAAGTTTTGTCAATGCATATTTCCGAAAATAGAATTCCTTCTCCTTCCAGTGTTTTGATGATGAAATCTTGTACCGGCCAAAAAGTTTCTTCCGGAAAAGAAATTGTTTCCAAACCATCTTGGTTAGTAACCATTACCAAATCAAAATCCAGTTCTTTTGCAATCTTTCCGAGAAATGTAAGCACTCCCGGTAAAAACTCCAGTTTCTCAAAGCTGTCAATTTGAAAATCTGCCGGTTCCTTTATAAGCGTGCCGTCGCGATCTATAAATAATATTTTTTTCATGATAGATAATTTGAAAGTGTGTCTAATAATAATTTATTTTCTTCCATGGTTCCGATCGTAATTCTTAAGCAGTCTTCGCATAATAAAACGTTTGTTCTGTTACGGACAATAATTTTATTTTCTACGAGGTACTTGTAAATGTTAGTGGCGCTTAGTGTTTTTACTAAAATAAAATTAGCTTCACTGGGATATACTTTTAGAACACAGTTTAACCTTGTAATTTCAAAAGTTAATTTTTCTCTTTCGGAAATAATTTCCTTAACCTGTTTGGATATTTCTTCTTGGTTTTTTAATTCTTTCAAGGCCAGCTTTTGAGAAACAGAATTAATATTATAAGGTGGTTTTATTTTATTGAATACATTTATAATAGTTGCGGATGTAAATGCGAGTCCAACTCTTAAGCCGGCAAGTCCCCAGGCTTTTGATAAAGTTTGAAGAATAACAAGATTGGGATAGTTCTCTAACTCATAAAGCAGGCTTTTATAAGAGGAAAAATCAATATAAGCTTCGTCAATAACAACAATTCCATTAAACAGTTCAAGAATTGTTTTTATATCTTGCCATTTTACACCGTTACCTGTTGGGTTATTTGGACAGCAAAAAAATATAAGTTTAGTGGTTTCAGTTATTGACTCTAAAATATTTTTTGTATCCAATTGAAAAGTTTCCACAAATAAAGGCACTTTTATGATCTTAACATTATTGATAGCCGCTGATACTTCGTACATGCCGTAGGTTGGTGGACAAATAATTGCATTATCTTTTCCCGGCTCACAAAAAGCACGGAATAAAATATCGATTGCTTCATCACTTCCGTTACCAATAAAAATTTGGTTAATCATTACCCCTTTTATTTCGCTTAACTTTTCTTTTAGTTTTAGTTGTAAAGGGTCAGGATAGCGATTAAACCTATTTAAATATTTATCCGGATGCGTATTTTCATTTGCATCTAAAAACACACCGTCTTTTCCTTTGTATTCATCTCTTGCGGAAGAATAGGGGATCAACTCTTTAATGTTTTGTCTGAGTAAATTAGTTATATCAAATTTCATATTTTATTTTTTTAAACGTAAAGTAACAGCGTTTCTATGCCCTTTTAATCCTTCCGCTGATGCCATTAATTCAATGGTCGGGCCAATTGCATTAATTCCTTTTTTAGTGATTTTTTGATATGTTATTTTTTTCACAAAACTATCCAACGACACCCCGCTATAGGCTTTCGCGCAACCATTTGTTGGCAAAGTATGATTTGTTCCTGATGCATAATCACCGGCGCTTTCGCAGGAATAATTTCCTAAAAAAACAGAGCCGGCATTTGTGATTTTATAAGATAAAGCTTCTGCGTTTTTACATGCAATAATTAAATGTTCCGGTGCATATTCATTCACCAACTCACATGCTTCGTTTTTATCAGTTATTAAAATCGCCCTGCTGTTTTCCAAAGCTTTCTCGGCAATTTCTTTTCTCGGCAATAGTTGTAATTGTTTTTTTAATTCTGCTAATATTTTACCAATTGTTTTTTTATTATCTGAAATTAGGATCACCTGTGAATCTTCACCGTGTTCTGCCTGGGATAAAAGGTCAGCCGCTACAAATGCCGGAATACAAGTTTCATCCGCAATTACCGACAGTTCAGACGGGCCGGCCGGAAGATCAATAGCTGTTCCGTTTTTATTTACCAATTGTTTGGCGCAGGTGACATATTGATTACCCGGGCCAAATATTTTATATACCTGCGGAATTGTTTCCGTACCATAAGCCATTGCCGATATTGCCTGCACTCCGCCAATTTTAAAAATTTTGGTGATACCAACTAATTTAGCCGTGTATAGTATTGCGGCATTTAAATTTCCTTTCTCATCCGGCGGTGTACATAAAATAATTTCTTTGCAACCGGCAAGTTTAGCAGGAATTCCCAACATTAAAATTGTGGAAAATAAGGGCGCTGAGCCTCCGGGAATATATAAGCCAACTTTCTCAATAGCAATAGCTCTTGTCCAGCATTTTACGCCCGGCATTGTTTCAATTGTTTTGAATTTTTGTTTTTGAGAGGAATGAAATTTTTCAATATTTTTTTTTGCTAATTGAATGGCTTTTTTCAATTCAGGCTTGCATAACCGTTCCGCCGCTTTTACTTCCTCTTTCGAAACTAAAAAATCGTTTAATTCTACTTTATCAAATTGTAACGCGTATTTTTTAATCGCAGTATCACCATTTGTTTTCACATCCAAAAGAATAGAATTCACTTTTTTCTCTAAAGATTTTGTTTCAAGTGTCGGTCGTTTTAATAATTCCAACCAGGTTTTTCTATCCGGATAATTTATGATTTTCATAATATCATTTTCTCTATTGGCAACACTAAAATACCCTGTGCGCCATTTGTTTTTAATTTTTCTATGATTTCCCAAAATTGGTTTTCTTCAACAACAGAGTGAACAGAGCTCCAGTTTTTTTCTGCCAGTGGTAAAATAGTCGGGCTTTTCATTCCGGGTAATATGCTACAGATTTTTTGCAGTTTATTATTAGGAGCATTTAATAAAATATATTTAGTGTTTTTTGCTTTACGAACGGCATTGATCCGGAATAGTAATTTATTTAAAATAATTTTCCGATCTCTTTTTAAATTATTATTCGCCACCAAAACAGCTTCAGAGTTCAGAATGATAGTTGTTTCTTTTAATCCGTTTGTAAATAAAGTACTACCTGAACTAACAAGGTCGCAAATCGCATCCGCCAAGCCGATCCCCGGCGCAATTTCTACCGAACCGCTGATTTCCTGAATCTCGGCTTTAATTTTATTTTTCTTTAAATAATTCGAAAGAATATTTGGATATGAGGTAGCAAAACGCTTTCCATCAAAATCCTTTAAAGAAGTATATTTTTTTTCTTTTGGAATAGCGATTGATAAACGGCATTTTCCAAACCCAAGCTTATCAACAAGCTGTATTTTTTTGTTTTTTTCAAGAAAAACATTTTCACCAACTATTCCAATATCGGCAACACCATCTTCTACATATTGTGGAATATCATCGTCGCGTAAAAAGAATACCTCTAAAGGAAAATTAAACGCTTCAGCCTTTAGTTTATTTAAACCATTATCGAATTCGATGCCGCATTCTTTTAAAAGTTTGAGAGAGCTTTCACTCAAACGCCCTGATTTTTGTATTGCTATTCTTAATTTTGTTTCCATAATTTTTAATTTTTTGTCATAAAAAAAGGCCTACCGCATTGGTAAGCCTTACATATATAATTTTAGATATATCTTTTCTAAAACACAATACATTCCAAGCCTACCTGAAGTAAGTGATGATGGAAATGTATATGAATGTTTGTTTTCACTGCGACAAATTAAAACATTATTTATGTAATGTCCAAATTTTTTAATTTATTGTTTTTGCAGCTTTCGTGTTTTGGTATGCTTTATTTATTGAAAAGTACACTTACTGCGTTATTAGGATTTTTGAATTTCTTGTGAAACCCGGCAAAAATTATCTATGTAATACCGATTCTAAATAAAAAAACGACCCATTTTTCACATTAAGGACATCATAATTATTTGGCTATAGTAATTTTTAAGGTAATGAAAATTTCCGATTATGCAAATGTATCCTTTGCATAATTACAAGTAGAACATGATCTTAAAAGTATTTTGTGCTTTCCATAGGAGTTAAGTTTATGTATTTTTTGTGAAGAACATACTTTGTGATAATAATAAAAATTGCTTTCTTCGTATAAAATAAATAGAATGAAAGTTATTATACTGGCCGGAGGTCTTGGCACCCGATTATCAGAAGAAACAGATGTACGCCCTAAACCAATGGTGGAAATTGGGGGTAAGCCTATTTTATGGCATATTATGAAAATCTATTCTCATTACGGCTTTAATGAATTTGTAGTATGCTTAGGATATAAAGGACATTTTGTAAAAGAATATTTTTCGAATTTATTTTTACATCATTCAGATATTACGTTTGATCTAGCAAATAATAAAATGGAAGTCCACAATACAAGTTCCGAAAACTGGAAAGTAACATTGGTTGATACAGGTAAAGATACATTAACAGGCGGCCGTATTAAACGCATACAACCTTATGTAAATAATGAAACATTTATGCTGACTTATGGTGATGGTGTTAGTAATGTGGACATCAATGAATTATTAAAAACACATAAACAGCATAATAAATTAGCTACCGTTACAGCGGTACAGCCCAGTGGTCGTTTCGGAGCTTTAGGTATTAATCAGAATAATGAAGTGGAATCATTTTTTGAAAAACCCAAAGGCGATGGCAGTTGGATCAATGGCGGCTTTTTTGTAT
>JANYGK010000022.1 GCA_025362395.1 Bacteroidota bacterium | reverse complement strand
AGGCGAGGTCCTCGATGGGGTAGCCGCTAATCTTTTAGCATTTGGCCTTATAGTACGGTCGCAAAAATACTAAAACTAATGTTTACACTAATCGTATTTAGCGGCTATTGTTTTATTATTTTTTTAGTAATAACAGCCTCATCAGTATACAATTTTATAATATACATACCAGTTGCCAGATCTCCGGTAAGTAAGGTGGCAGTGCTTAAATCGCTTACCGTGACCGATTGCTCGGTTTGTCCCAAGGCATTAGTAATTTCTATTAATTTAACGCCATTAATATTATTCAGTGTAATCATATTATTTACAGGGTTAGGATAAACAGATATTTCATCCGGGTTATTCACTGTTGCTATTCCTACGCCAATAGCAGAGGTTGTACAGTTCCAATGCATCTCAAATCCTGAATAATTTAAATACGGATCGGAAGATTGGACAATGGTTACAACATTTGTATTGGTCATAATAGCCTGTCCAGTATTTGGGAGATTGGTGCCTGAGTATGTGCCGATAAGGCTCCCGTTTGTTGTAGTGCCTTTATAAATATATACATAATCATAACCCGGCTCCATATCAAAACTATTAAACGTTAACGATATAACATTACCGGTTGCCGCTATAATGGTAACCTGTTTAGTTGTATTATCATTATAATTAGCCGCCGGCCCGCCATCGTCATACAATATTCCCGTGCAGGAAGAATAACTTACCGCTGAGTTCGGCATACTGTAAACACAGGGGTTACTTGTATTTATATTAATATAACTTGTTTTTAAAATACTGTCTTTACCGCTGCTGCAGCCGTTAGCCACAAGCTTTACAGAATAAATTCCAGAAGTGCCGTAAGTATGTACCGGATTGTTTGCGGTACTTGTAGTACCATCGCCAAAATACCATGTAAAGAAAGAACCGTTATTTGTTTGGTTAGTAAAATTAATGGTTGAAGGAACTGTGCAGCTTGTTACCTGATCGGCTGAAAAATCGGGCGCTATAGCCCCCGGCGTATATTGCGAGCCTACCCCAACGGCATACCAAGCATTGGTTGTTTGAATAACTTCGTTCGAACAGGATCCGTACAGGTCTTTTGCCGCCTGAATAGCACAATAGCGAACGTTTGTATAGTCTGTACTCGGCGTCATATAAACACTTAACGCGCGATAAGCAATGGCAGACGCTTTTGCCATGGTAATGCCCGACACAGCGTAAGATTGATTATTGTCATTTGTTCCGCTTCCGCCGGCCGACAATAAATAAAACCAATAAATACAAGGGCCGTTATTTTGATGCGGCTCGTTATTAGGATCCCACAAATTACCTAAATACGTATTGGGCTGGTTTAAGGATGAAGGGTTCGAAAGGTCTCTTAATCCAATGTTGCTTGTTGTAATCTCGTTACCCATTATCCAGTTACATTGTGCCGGGCGAGCGAACCATTCTACCGACGTTCCAAAAATATCAGCAAAGCCTTCATTAAGGGCGTCAGATTCTCCTCCGCTTAATTGAGCGGTAAACTGTACAACACCATGAGTAATTTCGTGGCCGCAAACATCTAATCCCGTCATTTCTTTATAGCCCATGGAAAGATTGCCATCGCCATAAGTCATGCGTTGCCCGTCCCAAAAGGCATTTACATAATTCACATCATAATGCACATAACTTAACAGCTTGTAGCCGTTATTATCCAAACTATTCCTGTTAAATGAAGTATTATAATAATCGTATGTTTTTTCAGCGCCCCAATGCGCATCTGTTGCCACTTGGTTATAGCCCGTGCTTGTCCAATTGGTTGAGGTATTTGTAAAATCAGTATTCGCGTAAGACATACTGTTATTTAAGTTATAGGTTTCAATACCGTTACCACGGCCGGTTTCGCGTAAACGGTATGAGTTGGAAGTAACATTATCCATAGTAATGGTTTGAGACCCACTGTATTTTGTAGCCGCGGTACCCGTTGCATTAACTGTGCAAATTAAATTTTGTTCTTTTATAATATTTCCTGTTGTTGCATCCACATATACTTTGGCCCTGTATAATGGTTTTTCTGCGTAAATATTAAACTTGTATGCGTATAAAAAACTTAATGTTTTTTGTTTGGTATTAATCACAGGAAAAATAACCAATTCGCCTTTAGGAGTATAGGTAAATGCAGGATCGTTTAAAACTTCTTTCATGTGGGCTTCTTCGGCCTTATTTTCCCATTTATACTTTGTTGCTTTTATTTTATTTAAAGCAAACTGCAAAGCTTGTTGCTCCGTTATTGAATGACTGTTTGAAATAGAAATATTTGTAAACCAGTCTCCGTTAAAAGAGGTTACACTATTATTGCTACAATGCGCAATAACCATAGAGTTTTCGATCTTAACGCCTTTATAATCCTGCACAAAACGGCTGTGGATCATACCCAAAGGGTCTTTCTCATTTTTTGTAAAAGAAAATGAACAGTTAGTATCCCGGCAAAAATCATTTTTAAGCCAATCCGGGAATTTACCGATGGATAGGTTTTTTGACGCATTGACGGATACTATTAAAGGCAGCTTGGTAATATTTGAATAGGATTCTACCTTAATTCCGTTAACCGAACCAAACTCTTTTTGAGAAAATAAAATGCCGGATAAGGAAAATACTGAAAGGGTGTAATATAGTTTACGCATCGCTATAGTTTTTATTAAAGATATTAATAAATTTTTAGTTTATATCTTATAAGCGATTTTAGTATGAAATTTAGTACATTCACTACATTGGAAGAGGTAGTATATAAGCATTTAAATATAAAAGCGTGGGCAGAAGATGACAGGCCCCGCGAAAAATTAATTGCCAAAGGGAGGCATGCCCTTTCAGATGCTGAGCTATTGGCTATATTACTGACATCGGGCAATAAAAACGAAACAGCCGTACAGCTGGCACAACGTATTTTAAATGATAATCAAAACTCTATTCATCAATTAGCCAAATTGCAGATTACAGATTTAAAAAAGTTTAAGGGAATTGGGGAGGTTAAAGCTGTAACGATTGCCGCTGCTTTAGAAATAGGACGCAGGAGAACAGAAAAAATAGTGGAAGAAAAACAAAAAATAATTTCTTCGAAACAAGCATACGATATTTTAAAATCGAAATTAACGGATTTGCCTTATGAGGAATTTTGGGTAATATTTATGAACAGGCGAAACTCTGTTATAAGAACAGAATGCATCAGCAGGGGCGGAATTAGCGGCACTGTGGTTGATGTAAGGTTAATTTTGAAACCGGCCATCGAATATTTGGCAAGCGGAATTATACTGTCGCATAACCACCCTTCCGGAAATTTAAAACCCAGCCACGAAGATATTTTATTAACTAAAAAAGTGAAAGAAGCGGCCAAGCTTATTGATGTAAGCCTACAGGATCATATTATTATTGGCGACAGTAGTTATATGAGCATGGCAGACGAAGGCCTGATGTAATATTAAATAGAATGATAAAGATAGTTACGGTTATTGGTGCAAGACCACAAATTATTAAAGCTGCAGCCCTCAGCAGGGCCATTAAAAATCACTATAATACTTCTATTAAGGAAATTATTGTTCATACCGGGCAGCATTATGATGAAAACATGAGCCGCGTATTTTTTACGGAGCTGGGAATACCTGAACCCGATTATAATTTAAATGCGGGCAGCGGAACACATGGCAAGCAAACAGCAGCCATGATTACGGGTATTGAGGAAATTTTATTAAGCGAAGAGCCGAACGGCATTATTTTATACGGAGACACAAACTCAACACTGGCAGGGGCTATTGCCGCAAGTAAATTACACATTCCCGTAATTCATATTGAGGCGGGACTCCGGTCTTTTAATAAAGCTATGCCTGAAGAGATTAACCGGATCCTATGCGATCATGTTTCCACACTGCTGTTTTCTCCAACAAAAACCGGCTATATTAATTTACAGAATGAAGGTTTTAAAATTAATAATACCAAGCCTTACACTGCCGATCATCCAAAAATTTACAGCAGCGGCGATGTGATGTACGATAACAGCCTTTATTTTTCAGGCCTTGCAGAAAAAAAAAGCGACATCCTAACAAAACACCGGCTCACAAAAAATAAGTTTATACTGGCTACTATTCATCGTAACAATAATACGGATGAACCCAAACGTTTAAACGCCTTATTTAAAACATTACATCGCATAAGCGAAGCGCATACCATAGACGTTATATTGCCCCTGCATCCGCGAACTGCCAAGCTTTTGCAACAAAATTTAAATGCAGAATTGTATAAGCTTATTCTGTCGAGTAAACATATTAAACAGGTAGAACCTGTATCATTTTTAGAAATGATTGTTCTTGAAAAAAACTGTTCTATTGTTATGACGGATAGCGGCGGCGTGCAAAAAGAAGCCTTTTATTTTAAAAAACCCTGTATCATACTTCGTGCGGAAACTGAATGGATAGAGCTTGTAGAGTGTGGCTCAGCCATAATTGCGGATGCAGACGAAGAAAAAATTTTAGATGCATATAATGCATTAACTTCAAATGCTAATTTAATATATCCCGAATTTTATGGAGACGGAAAGGCGGCTGAATTTATTTGTGAGGAAATGCTTGCTAATCTATCTTAGCGTTACTATACAATTTTTCATTCTCTTCCAGTTTCTTTTTTAAGATCGCCATCTCTTGTGCCAGGTCTTTAATTTGCGTATGCTGTTTGGAATTTACAACAGATAAATGTACCAGAAAAATAACAATGGCAAATATGGCGCCTAAAAATATAAGGGACGGCGCATAAAATATACCCAATAGTTTCGCGATAACATCCAACCCGTTCCTCCAGAAAGAAAAAAGTAATAATAAACCGGTACAGGTGATCCATATAAAAGAATATTCTTCTCTTAATTTACCTTTAGCAATTAACCTGAAGATAAAAAACATAAAACACAATGCCAGAATGATGGCAATGATCTGAAGCCTATAAGGTATAACGTTTTCCATTAAATTTTAAACGAATATACAAAAAGATTGTTCCTAAAGTAACTTTAAACATATAGTAAACCGTTTTATAAGTCTTTATAGAAGAGCTCCCTCCTTGCCTTTCTCGCATGGTAACCGGTACTTCTTTAATTTTTAAATTATGTAAAGCATATAAAATAATGGCTTCCGGTTCAGGATACTCGTCAGGATAGTAATCAGCTACTATTTTCAACGCTTTTTTATTTAATGCCCTGTACCCGGAAGTACTGTCGAATATAGTTACTCCGACTAATTTTTTGTTGAGCCATTTAAAATAATTAATGCCTGCGCGTCTTAACGAGGAGGATTGAAATCCTTCTTTCGTTAAGTAACGTGAGCCGATAACGACATCAGCTTCGTTATTTATAATAAGATCCAATATTTTTTGCAGCTCAGAAGGCGGATGTTGCCCATCTCCATCCATTTGTACGGCCACATCATAACCCTCTCGCAGCGCATATTTAAAGCCTGTTTGTACGGCGCCGCCTATGCCAAGGTTTACAGGCAGATCAATAAACTCAATGGTATGGTTTAATAATATTTGTTTTGAATTATCCTTAGAACAGTCATTAATAAAAACCGGTGTAACACTTACATGTTCAGAAAAACGCGTGTTTTTAATTTCAGCAAAAAGGCCCGGGATGGATTCTTCTTCATTAAAACAAGGAATTATCAAAGCAACCTTTAGTTTACTTTTCATCTCTCTCTCCTTTTCTCATAGCCTCGTAATCGGGATATTTAAATAAAGTTTCCAGATAGTTTCTTTCCGTTTGCGAATAGCCTGTTTTAAAAAAAATAAATTGATACGATTCTTTACTCATAGCATCCCAATGTAACACATAGTTGCGCGCAGCCCACATGTGAAACACATTAACTGATGTGAAAAACCCAAAACATAAAAAACAGGCCGCTACAGCCGAAATTTTTAGTGTCTTTTTTTTAATTGAAAATACATAATTAATAACATAAGCTAATGGAATAGATAAAAACGCGAAACATTGTACCAAGGCTCGCATGCCGAAAGCCCCGCCAAATCCCCAATCCCACCAACAGCTGATCAAATAAATATTAAGCATTAAATAAATAGTGATAGGAAAAGCGAGTTTGTATCGTTTAAAAAACATTAACACTAAACCGGCAATCATAAACAGTGCCAGTGGCGTATAAATAAACCAACCCTTGTGCCAACCAAATAATATGCTGTACAGTTTAGGGTCGTTAAAAAAGAAATGCTCGTCGCTTCCATAGGAGAAAAATAGAAAACGGCCGGTATGCTCTTTCCAAAAAATAAGTTGGGGAATAATTGGCGTCATAAATAATAATACCGATAAAAAAAGCTTCCACTTTAGGGAGAGTAATTCTGCGATTCTTAATTTAAAATCGGGCCATGTTGCTATGCCGTAAAAAAACGGAACAAGTAAAACCAAAATCTCTGTAGGTCTTATTAAAGTTATAAAACCGGCTATAAATGATAAATAATAAAAGTGTTTTATTTTTTTTACGAAATGCCATTTAACGGTATGATAAAGGAATAAAGAAAACAAAAAGAATAAATAACTGTGTGTCATTTCTCCTTCTCTGTAAGTATAAAAAAATAAATTAGTGGCAAATAAAATTAAAAATAAAGTGATGGCGGAAACCCATTCAGAAAAAAACAATAAGAGTGTTTTACGTAAATACCAAAACCCTGTAAATACATAAATAAACGTGCCAAAATGAATACACCACCCAAACGGCGAGCTATAGCCTAAGGGATCATAACCGAAAACGTAGGCTATATTATTACCGATAATAAAAAATGGAAAATATAAGATGGCCATGCCCATGGTTACCTTTGGTACAAGGTCGCCGTTAGGCGCTTTTATAAGCCAATAATGGTGTGGAAAATGAAAAGAAAAATCGTGGTGAATAAATTCTGCCACCAAATAGGAATAATACTGATCGACATCACCTTGGAAAAAAGGATCGGCCCCGTTAAGCCAATATTTAAATGTAAATAAGGAAAACAATACCATTAGTAAAATAACAAATACGGTAGGTGTGCCCAGTTTTTTTAAAACTAATGCTTTAACCCCTATCGTATTTTGATGTAATTCCATTTTAGAAGTAACGCTTGTTTATATTATGGTTGTTTACCCGTTAATTTATAAATACATATATTTTTATATTGGCCGACAGCCGACATGTTTAACCGGGCAAGGCAAGTGGTATGGAGTAAATGCGTATCATTTAAGACTACATATTTTGCACCTGAATTTATATATTCATTTATTTTTGTTGAGTCTGCCTGTAAAGCCTCTCCTGTTGCCGTAAACCCTTTCTGATCCATTAAATATAAGGTAATATTAAAACTTGGATCCGGAATACTAATCACTTTATCAGTTCGTTTAATTCCTAAACTTCTTAAATAAGGAGTAATGGTTTCAACTGCCTGTATGGAGTGGCTGTAATCACGGTGAATATTATCAAAATTATTTTTTTCAGTATTACTTATAAATGGATAAATTTTATTCAGACTGTCTTCACTGCTATTTCTTAATCGTGTAATAGACCCGCAGTACAATGCATTGAAGGCAAAGATACAAGTACATAAAATAATCAATTTAGTATTAAAAAAATTGAAAGATACAGTCTTCAAATAAGCACCTAAACAAACTAATATAATAATGGGCAGGGTCATCGTATTAATCAGATAATAATCGTGCACATTAAACACCTGAAAAAACAAAATTAGAAACGAAAAAAAAGACAGCAGGGAAAGTACTAATGCAATTTTAAGGTATCCCTTTAACCGGCTTATATTTAATAAGAGCCACCCGGTTACAAGTGTTATAAAAAACCATACTCCTTTATTAAAGCACATTGCCAGCTGATCGCTGTAAAGCAACCTGGAGGTTTCAATAACTTTATCATCCATTTTCCAAATAGGCAATGTTTCCATTAAAAATACGCCGTTACTGTTTTCGTTATTATATGAATATGCGAAATAATACCAGCCGCAGATGATACTGCCTGATGCTAAAAAACTCATAAGAGGAATTAATTTACCGGTAAACAATTTTCCCTGAACAGATAATTTTTCTGAAAAACCCGATAAACCGACTATTGAAATAATTCCTATAATACCAAGCACTGTAGCAGAGCTTGCTTTTAATAATATAGCCAACGTGGCAAATAATACAGAAAAGATAAACTGTTTTTGATTCTTGCTTTTTAAGAAAATAAAAAACAGGGAAAGAGAAATAACAGCAAATGATAATGCGGGGACATCCGCTAAAAAACTAAAAGAGTAATAGGCCAATACGGGCGACGTTGTTATAATACAGGTAGCAAAGTAACTATAAACGAATGAGCCGGAGGTACTGTAAATCATTACAAATAGAAACAGTAAGGCAACTATATAAATAGTTAATACCGTGAATCGATAAAGGTATTCATGCTCTCCAAATACTTTCCATAAGCAGGCTACTGTATAATTTATTAAAGGAAATTCACTTACGGTTTTCCCTTTCATGTTTCCCTGCCAATGGATTTCAGGTTGCAGAAAATGCATCCCTTCTTCATAATAGTTTTTGGTGAAGGAGGCACAGTCTGTCTGGCGCCATTGATGTATAGAGAAAGGACGTTTGTTATATACTTTGTGATAGCCGTATAAAAAGCATAAGGCAACCTGAAGCACAACCAAAGCTACTAAATGATATTTAAGGGGTTTAATCATTAGCGGTATGTATGCATTAAAGGCTCATTTCAGGAATTTCACCTTCAATAATTAATTTTCCCTGAGTAGCGTTTTTTATTTCATCAACACTCACTCCGGGAGCGCGTTCCAATAATTTAAAACCACCTTGCGGCATAATCTCCAATGCCGCTAATTCTGTTATAATACGCTTCACGCAACGTACGCCTGTTAAGGGTAAGGTGCATTTTTTTAATAATTTTGATTCGCCTGCTTTATTAACATGCTGCATAGCAACGATGATGTTTTTTGCACTGGCCACAAGGTCCATGGCTCCGCCCATTCCCTTAACCATTTTACCCGGAATTTTCCAGTTTGCTATATCGCCGTTCTCACTTACTTCCATGGCACCTAAAATAGTAAGGTTTACTTTTTGAGCACGGATCATTCCAAAACTCATGGCACTATCAAAAATAGAAGACCCTTTTAAAAGAGTGACTGTTTGTTTGCCGGCGTTTATTAAATCCGCGTCTTCTTCTCCTTCAAAAGGAAAAGGGCCCATGCCCAAAATTCCGTTCTCAGATTGTAACACTACATTTACACCGTCAGGAATAAAATTAGCAACGAGTGTTGGTATTCCTATTCCCAGGTTTACATACATCCCGTCTTTTACTTCTCCGGCAATACGTTTTGCAATTCCGTTTTTATCTAACATACTAATTTGATAATAAATTAATTTCTTTTTCTTACTGTTACCTGCTCAATTCTTTTCTCATATTTTTCCCCCTGAAATATTCTGTTTACATAAATTCCGGGAGTATGTATATGGTCAGGATCCAATTCACCAACCTCCACTAATACTTCTACCTCCGCAATCGTAATTTTACCTGCCATTGCCATCATGGGGTTAAAATTACGGGCAGTTGACCTGAAAATTAAATTACCGGCAGTATCGCCTTTCCATGCTTTTACAATGGCAAAATTGGCTTCAAAAGCATGTTCCATCAGGTATTCTTTTTCTTCTCCGTTATAATTGAATTTACGCGTTTCCTTACCTATTGCCACTTCCGTGCCTACACCGGCAGGAGTATAAATAACAGGCATTCCATACCCGGCAGCTAAACAACGCGTGGCAAGGGTTCCCTGTGGGATCAACTCTACCTCTAATTCACCGCTTAACATCTGTCTTTCAAATTCTGCGTTTTCTCCTACATAGGAGGAGATCATTTTTTTTATTTGTTTGGTTTGAAGCAACAATCCCAGTCCAAAGTCATCCACACCCGCGTTATTACTGATGCAGGTTAACCCTTTTATTCCTTTTTTAACTAAGGCATTGATGCAATTTTCAGGGATACCGCATAAGCCGAATCCACCAACCAATAACGTCATATTATCCGAAATATCTTTTACCGCTTCTTCGGCATTTTTTACAACTCTGTTTATCATATATCAGTTTAAATTCGATTACAATTTTATAAAAGTATTGATAATATTAATACAAAAACTATTATTATTACAGTAAGCAATTTACAAATTTTTGTTGTTTAACAATGGCTTCAGACAGATATTTATTTTCGGGTAAATAGTAATTAACTGAAACGATAATGTATCGCTTTGTTTTAAAGTATATATACATTTAGTAATGTTGCACCGAGGTGATGTTTTGTGTTTTTCCAAATATCTATTATTTAAATAAATAGGAGTAAAATTTTAATGACGTCTTAGCCTTAGTGTGAAATCCTTACAGGTATTACCGATCGTTTTATTTAATTTATATTCTACCAACCAATTTTCATCATTCGCAAAAATGATCCTTCTTTTATATGAACTTAAATGTTTGTTGTTATACCTGTCTTTAAAATTTCCCGATATTAAAACTTTTTCAGGCTGTGTATTTATAAGAGAAGAAAACACCCAAAGCCTTCTGTCGAAAGTAGGACTAAATGTTTTTATTTTATTTCCTGATAATAAGGGAATGGTTATATATAAAATAAAATTTTCTTGTTTCATAGCGTCATATAATATAATAGTATTATGTGTTGCTTTACAGATATAAATATATTTATACGAAAGCTTAAAAACATCTTTTACCGGTAAAAAGGAAACGATTTTATCATTCCGTAACACTTCCTCCGTAATTTTATGTTTAAGCAGGTTTTGCTGACCAAAACACCGAATGGATATTAAAATAAATAAAGCGAGTGATATAAAGGACTGTGCTTTTAGATCCCACTTAAATGCAGGAATAATAATCGAAAATAATACCGCCAATAAAAAAGGAAAAAAAACAAAGAGCCTCGATTTATTAAACATAATTGACTCTGTGCCTTCAAGAGTTCTTACGAGGCCGAACATGAGAGTTATTAAAACAAACGTAACTACAACAATACATAAATTAAAATACTGTTTTTTTAAAATAAACAAGCACATTAACACTATAAAAGAAATAAAAATAAGTGTGAAGTCGTTAAAGAGCCACTCATCTAAATGGGAAACAGCCGAACTTAGATTTTTGAAATCCCATTGAAATTTCGGTTTTGTAAAATATTTATATTTCGGATGCGTGACGTTATAAAACACGTAAGCATATATTTTGTAAACCAAAGGAATAGTTGAACCGAGAAAGCCTTGCAAATAAAATTGTTTTAACCTATAATTCTGTTTCCAATAAATACAAAATACCGGGAACATTAAAAAGAAAGTTGTTTCATTAAATACAATGCCGAAAAACGCAAAAAAAGAAAACCAAAAAAACCGATACTTTGTATTTCTAAGCAAAAACGCGTAACCGATACCGAAACAAAAAACGCCTGTAATAAAACCCCTCGGCAAAATACTGATGAGCTTATAATTTAAAGAGAAGTATAAAAAGAAGAATAAAATAACGACAGTGAGTGCGTACTCTTTTTTCTTTAAAAAATATATAATAAGCAGTAAAAACGGAAGGCAAGACATTAATAGGGTTGTTAAAGGTATTGCCTCAGAAAACTGCAGGCCTATAACCAAAAACGGTATGGACAGCCAACCTTCTAAACAACTATTATAGTCCTGTCCAAAAAAACAAGGTTCTCTAAAATGGCCGTGCATAAGCTCATCAGCCGCTAACCATTGTATGCATTGATCTTCATCAGTATATTTAATGCTGAACTCAGTGAATAATACTATCTTTTCTGCAAAAGCATATACTATTAGCGAAAAAATGAAAAAGAGGAGAGCGTTTTTGCCGGTAAAAAAAATCCGCAGGCGTTGTCTCATTAATTTACAATAATATGAAACGCATTATTTATAATCTTCAAAATTTAATTCTTCTTTTTGAAACTCTTCCCGGGTGTCCTGATCATACTTAGAACAATCCAGTTCGATATTACCCATATTGGCCGGTTTTGGAAAACCGTTTTTAGAAACTTTTAAGTGAGGATCGGCATATACCTTCTGAAAAAATTTCCCCCAAATAGGTAAAGCCATACTTGCACCTTGCCCTTCGTTGGTAGAGTTAAAATGTACGCTGCGCTCTTCCCCGCCTGTCCAGCAGCCCGCCACCAGCTCAGGTGTTAAGCCGATAAACCAACCGTCGGCATTGTATTGCGTAGTACCGGTTTTACCGGCTATTTCATTAAATAATTTATATTTACCGCGCAACCGGGCGCCTGTGCCATAATCAACCACACCCCGCATTAACTGTATCATCACATAGGCTTTTTCTTCGCTCATAACCTCATCCGTTGTCGGGAAAAATTCTTCCAACACCTTCCCGTTTTTGTCTTCTATGCGTGTAATAAAAGTGGGTTGAATGTACGTTCCCTTATTAGCGAATGTAGCATTAGCGGCTACCATTTCAAAAACTGAAATATCGGGCGTTCCTAAACAAATTGAAGGTACGGCTTCAATTGGCGCGGTAATGCCCATCCTCCTTACTAAATTAATTACTGCTTCGGGGCCAAATCTTTTCATTAAAAAAGCGGAGACATAATTTACCGATCCCGCCAAAGCTTTCCGTAACGTGATCATTTTTCCTGTGCCTTTATCACCGTCCGAATTATCGGGACACCATTCTGTACCTTCAGACGTTGTAATACAAGTACGCACATTCGGCACCTGGTAACAAGGGGAGTAGCCTTCCTGTATTGCCATAGCATATACAAAAGGCTTAAAAGTTGAGCCTACCTGTCTGCGCCCTACCTTTACGTGATCAAATTTAAAGTGCTTATGGTTAATTCCGCCAACCCACGCTTTTACATATCCCGTGCTCGGCTCTATAGAAATAAACCCTGTATGTAAAAAACTTTTGTAATACCGTATGCTGTCCCATGGCGACATAGTAGTATCGATATCACCGCGTATGCTATACACCGTCATTTTAACCGGTTTTTTAAACTCCGCTAAAATTTGCTCTTTCGTTAATCCCGAATCTTTTAAAAAATGATACCGGTCGCTTCTTCTCATAGAGCTCATCATAATATTTTCGATCTGCTCCTTATTAACATTCCATGCAAAGGGTGCATTCTTTTTTGTTTTGCATTCGTTTGTAAACGCTTTCTGCAGATCCGTCATGTGCTCATGTACTGCTTCTTCAGCATATTGTTGCATGCGCGAATCAATGGTCGTAAATATTCTTAAACCGTCTTTATAAATATTATAAGGTTTGCCGGTTTCAGAATTTATATGATTTGCACACCATTTTTTTAAAAAATATTCTCTTAAATATTCTCTGAAGTATGGTGCTAAACCATCGTTGTGATCTTCCGGGCGATATACTAAACCAAGCGGTAATTTTTTTAAACTGTCGTATTTTTCTTTGGTCAGGTCTCCGAATCGGGTCATCTGGTATAACACTACATTCCTTCTATGCAAAACAGTATCAGGCCTTCTGATGGGATCAAACAAAGCCGGGTTTTTCGCCATACCTACCAACATAGCTGCCTGTTGTATCTCAAGGCTGTCCTGGCCGCGATTAAAATAAATCTGGGCGGCTGATTTTACACCTACTGCTAAATGTAAAAAATCAAATTTGTTAAGGTACATGGCAAGAATCTCATCTTTCGTATAGTTTTTTTCTAACCTTGCTGCAATAACCCATTCCTTTAATTTTTGTAAAATCATTTGAGGTTTACTTAATTTTTTTCGAGGAAACATCATTTTAGCAAGTTGCTGTGTTATCGTGCTTCCTCCGCCTTTATTTAAATTACCGGTTAGCACGCCCGATACCGAACGCCCTAAAGCTTTAACATCTATTCCGCTATGCTCATTAAATCTTGCATCCTCTGTTGCAATCAGAGCGTTTATGAGGTCTCTGTCTATCTGATAATATTTTACGTTAACCCTGTTCTCCGAATAATATTTACCCAATGTTTTTAAGTCGCTGCTGTAAATAACAGTTGCCAAATTGCTTTTAGGATTTTGAAGCTCTTCAACACTTGGCAGGTCAAAAAACAATTCAAAAGAAATAAGTGTAATTAATAAAAAGATAACCAGGAACGGCCCCCAAATAATAAGCCAGGTTAATTTAATATATTTTGAAAGTTTAGTGGAAGCCATAAATATTACAAACGCAAAGTTAATTTAAAACACCGTATAGAAAAATTATTCTTAACTATTAGAAATCCAATAACCGGCATTTTTTAACAGGTTTTATGACGTTAAATACATACCCTAAAGAAAACATTCTGTAATATTTTTGTTAACTTTGGGTTACTAAACTATTTGCTATGAAACAAACTTTACTATTTACTACCTTTATACTATCTGCTTTTTTTTGTACTTCCCAAACCAAATATGATACTCAAAAGCAGAAAGAAGAAAAATTAAAATCCCAATCAATAAACGATAATTCTTCGTCAGGTACAAAAAGAACAGTAGCTCTCGGAAGTAAAGAATATGATAAATTAAAAGCAGACCATGCCTTAGCGCAATATGAGATCACCTATTCTCCTGACGGTAAAGCCACTATAAATACTACCTATGTAAGTCCCTTAAGTCCCGCATCAACAGCTAGTCCAACCCCCTGTGATCCCGTTCCGTATGCCGGCACAGCGGTACCTTTTGTTGGTTTAGATGACGAAACCAGTTTGTATAATTTACCTTTTAGCTTTTGTTTTTACGGTAATAATTATACCTCCTGCAGAATTTCTATTAACGGTAATATTCAATTTACAACAAATTCTGCCGCTTTTACCTCTACAGGTTTCCCGTCAACCGCGGTAAATATGATTGCCCCTTTTTGGGCAGATGTATATAGAACTGCCGGAAGCCGGATTTTGGTAACTCCGTATCCTACACGTCTTGAAATAAGCTGGGATAGTGTTGGTTACTATAGTAACCATGCTGATAAGTTAAATAGTTTTCAATTGGTAATAACCAATGGGCTTGATAATATATTACCTCCCGGTAAAAATGTCGGGTTTTATTACAGGCAAATGCAATGGACAACGGGTGACGCATCGATTGGTACCGGAGGCTTTCCTAACGCCGGTATTTCAAGCCCTGCTACTGTTGGGATAAACCAAGGAAACGGGATAGATTATTATTTGATTGGAAGATTCGGGGTACCCGGAAGTGCTTATGACGGCCCTTTATTAAATGATGATGGTGTCAGCTGGCTCGACGGTAAACGTTTTTATTTTAATGCATGCCCTCCTGTCGGCACAAATCTTGAGCCTATATCAACACTCGTAGGCTATTGCGATACTTTAAAAGTATGCGGTAATGATACCCTATATATTAAAAATACATTTCTTGCCCCTGAAGTTACTCAAAATACCTATGTCAGTGCAAGTGCCCCAACATTGGGCTCCTCCTTTTCATATACAAACATATCAAGCAGTAATACGGCTGATATTTATATGATTGTTGATGGTAATACAGCTACTAACGGTTATCATACTGTAACGATGACGGCAACAGATAATGGTACGCCGCCACAAACATCCGTTCAAACATTTGTAATATATGTAAACCAAGGCGCCGTAAGTAATTTAAATGGCAGTATTGTGTTAACACCTACCCTTGGCGCTTGCCCGGGGCAAGCTGTTACAGCTTCGGTACTTGTTAACGGAGGGATTCCCGACAGTTATTTATGGAGCAATAATGCTACCACGGCAGCAACTTCATTTACCACAATTGTGCCTGCCGATTCTCTTATATTTGTCACCTTAAAATCAGGTCAATGTAAAAAAACGATTACAGGTAACATTAATCTTAACCCTGTACCTGTAGCTGCCATTACCGGTAACTTAACGTATTGCAACGGTAATAGTGCCTTAACTCCGATACAGGCTGATAACACATATACCGCAGGCAACCAAGCGCCATACACTTACTCGTGGTATGGTTCAGGCACTATCAATACGCCTAACGGGCAAACTACCAATGTATCTGCCGGTACTTATACGGTTGTCATCACCAATCAATACGGGTGCGTATCATCGGCTACAACTACGGTTACGGTATACGAAAGCCCGAGCTACAGCTTAACAACCAATGCTATCAGTGGCGGCTCTATATATTGCGTTACACAGGATACAGCCAGAATTGCGTTTCACTACACTACATCGAGTGCAGCCTGCGGGCTCGGAAATATAAACTGCGCAGTAGTTAATACCGTGTCAGTTGGAACCGGTGTTGTAAATAATAATTCGCAAATAATAGGACCTATGATAAGCTTATATAGCAGCACACATCATCAATATTTATTTAAGGCTACAGAATTAACGGCTGCAGGGCTGCAGGCAGGTAAAATTTCAAGTATAACGTTCAGTTATTCAGCCTTAGGAACTGTAACAAATTACCCGGGCTTTACTATTAAGCTAAAATGCACCGGTGCTACAGCTCTTACTACTACATTAGATAATACCGGTTTATCGCAAGTATATTCGGCAAATACAACGATTACAACAGGTCTTAATATGTATACTTTTTCTCAACCCTACATTTGGGATGGGATCTCAAATATATTAATGGATGTTTGTCATGCAAGCGTCCCTTTTTCCGGTAACTCAACCGTAGTTAGTTCAAATACAGGGTTCAATTCTACAGTAGGGCATTATCAAAGTGGTACTAATTTATGTGGAATCGCAGGTACCTCATCAGGCATTAGTCAAATTAGACCAAATGTAAAATTCGGAAACTGCCTTGCGCAACAAATACCTTCACAGTTTAACGTAGCGGTTACCCCTACGTTAGGTGTTGTAATACCTGCCGGAAAGGATTCCATAAAAATTGACCTTCCTAATGTAAGTTCTATAAACTGTTATACAATAACTGTTACCAATCCTATAGGTGGTTGTGTTAAAGATACAGTGATATGTATAAATAATAACCTGGGAGTGGTTAATGCAACATTTGCGGCAAGCACACCTTCTGTTTGTATTGGCAGCTCTGTAATTTTAACTGCCGGCAGTGCAGATACTTATACCATAAGTTATATGCAAGGCGGTGTTCCCGTTCAGTTAACCACTAATTCTACTTATACCCATGTACCTGTACAGGCAGGCATTAACACTTACATTTTATCGGCAGGTGCAAATTGTACCGCTTTAATTAAAACATATACGGTTACCGTAAACGTTAGGCCGTTGGCAAATTTAATTATTGCGCCGTTGGTAGATCAAACTAAATGTATGGATAAGCCGTTTGTTATTACAACAGGCGTTAACTCTACAACAACCGGTAACAGTGGTGTTCCTTACAGTTATTCATGGTTTATGTTACCCGGTAATACTCCCGCCCCGGGCAATAATACAGCTCCAACGTATACTGTGAACACTAATACTACATCAACACTTGTATTAGTTGTAAGCGGCAGTTGTGCAATACCAACTACAGATACAGTTGTTGTTAAGAATTTTATTAATACTTTAAATGTTGCCATCCTCGATTCCTCAAAAACCTGCGCAAACTCAACATTTACTTTACATGCTCAGGCAACAGGCGGCTATGGCGGAAATGCAGGATATAAATATATTTGGTATTTAGACCCGAATACTACATCATTAAGCAATACTTCCATATTATCCTATACAAGTCCGTCAACACAGGGCACCTATACAGTGGGTGTGTATGTTAACGACAGCTGTGGATATACGGATGCGGATTATAAAATAATAACGGTATTGCCTCCCTGCGAACTAGTAATACCAAATGTTATAACCCCTAATGGTGATAATGCAAATGATGTGTTTGTAATTAAAAATTTAGAATTTCACCCTAACACAAATCTTATCATTTTTGACAGATGGGGAAGAAAAGTATACGATACCCCTAATTATGATAATAAATGGAAAGCAGAAGGCTTATCGGACGGAACTTTTTTCTATACGCTTGCTTTACAGGACGATGATAAAAAATATAGTGGCTTTATAACCGTATTTCATTCAAAATAATTAACTTACTATGAGGGGTTTAAATTATAAATTAAGTAGTATTATCATTATCATTCTTGGTTTATATACTCCCTGTTTTAGTCAAACAGATATTGTAAAAACCCGTGAAAGTAATTCGTTCGATGTAAATAAAGCTCGTAAAGATGCCACAGCAAATGGAATAAAACCTACTGAAACAGAAGGGTATATACAGTTTTTAAAAAATGATTTCTCTTCTAAAAGAGCGCTTGAAAAACAGGTGCATAAGCATACACCTTACGAACAGCTTACTACAGAAATACCGGAAACAGTAATTTATTTGCGTCCTAACCAACCACAAAGCATCGGTTGCCCGAACATGGGTTTTGAGCAATATAGCTTTACAGGTTGGACAGGCGGCACAGGAACAGTTTCTTCAAGCACAGGTACAAATAATCCGAACTATACGGTTACGGGAACTGCTATTGTTAATACAGCAGGGAGTAATGTGTCTGTTTTGAACACTACTAATTTTCAAACTATAATGACCATTCCTGCTACAAACAGCGTGTATCCTAATTGCGTAGGTTACGATTCGCTTGCAATAAGGTTGGTAGGCTCAACAACTGTTTCAGATATTCCATTTATAAGCCCATACAGCTTTGACCCTGTTTCAGTAAGGCTAAACAGCGCTAATGCCAGTAATAGGGCGGCGCGTTTAAAATATGTAACCACGGTTTCTTCCATAAATCAAAGGGTGTCTTTTAGTTATGCCATTGTATTAAATGATCCGGGATCTCATCAAATCTTCGAATCTCCTTATTTTACGGTAACCGTAAAAAATGAATCCACTGGAGCGCTTTTACCCGGTTGCACTTCTTATTCTTTTAATCCTAAAACAGCCGTCGCCGCTGATTCATTAAAAACATCCTTAATTCAAATGAATTTTGATGTCACCAAATACAGGAAATGGCAATACTATTCCGTTGATCTTTCATCATTGCCTGCCGGAACAAATGTGTCTGTAAATTTTGAAGTTGGCGGCTGTACACTTGGAGGCCATGCAGGCTATGCCTATGTTGATGCGGAGTGCGGGGGTATTGGAGTGCCGTATGTAAGTATGTGTTCAGGTTCTGCGTTTGCAACACTTGTGGCCCCCACCGGTTTTACCGGTTACCAATGGTTCGATCCCTCAAACAATCCCATTACGGGTGCAACCAATGATACGCTTACTGTAAACGGCCCTACTATAGGCAACATTTATAGTGTTCAAATGATTTCTCCCGGAGGCTGTATGCTTACGGCTACTGTAGTTGTTAATCCTACAACGGTTAATATTGTTAACTTAAATTCTACCAGCTCATGCTCGGGGGGCAATTCAGGAACTGCCTTTGTACAGGCCAATGGGAGCAGCCTTGGGTATACATATCAATGGACAAATACATTATCAGGAGCCGTAGTAAGCACTTCACAAACCGCTACGGGACTTTCGCCCGGCAACTACAGTATTTCAGTTACTTCCCCGGGTTGCGGACAGGCATCCGCTAATTTATCGGTAGCTGTAGCGCCGGCATTATTTTTTACACAGTCCCATTCTTTCTGCGGAAATTCAACATTCATTCCTCAGCCCGGCGGAAGCAATTATACTTGGTATTATGGTAACACGCCTATCGCTGCGCCAACAGGAACCAATGATACTTTATATATTGTAACCGGCGTATCAGGAGATATTTATAACTTATCGTATACTAATAGTTTGGGCTGCAGAGATTCTATACAATATACTTTATTACAAGTGCCTGGAGGAAACACCTTTATTACCAACCATGTTAATGTTTGTCCCGGTGCCGTTACAGGATCTATTCTTTTAAATTTAAATACCACTAACCCTTCTCCTTACATCTACACTGTAAACAACAGTGCTAATGCCGTTATTACAAACAGTAATACATCTGCCACTTCACTGCCGGTAACAGGGTTGGCGCAGGGGTCGTACACAGCTACTATAAACGATGGCGTATGTATTTATGTAAATACATTTACGATTGATCCCATACAAACCAATTTTACGGTTACTGCAACTAACACGGTTATCTGTTTTCCTACCGATACAGCTAAGGTAAGTATTAACTTTGGGTCAAGTCTTCCTGCATCGTGCGGAACAGATCCCAGTTTATGTACAAGCGGAAGTCCGACCGCATTATTTACAGCCGGCCCCTTTACTCAAAACGGGCAAACAAGCTACCCTACACCTTATGGGAATTATTATACTTATGGGCGAAATCAATTTTTGGTGAAAAAAAGTGAATTGAATGCTGCGGGAATTACGGCAGGCAAAATTTCAAGCTTGGCATTTAATATTTTATCACTTAATGGCGGTATAACCGTGTACCCCAACTTTTCTATAAAAATGGGTTGTACATCGTTAACTAATCTATCGGCTGCGTCGGGCCAACCATTTGTTACCGCTAATATGAACACCGTATACTCAGCTACAAACCAAAACTTGGCAGTGGGTTGGCTCACTCATAATTTTTCGCAGGCTTATGTATGGGACGGTGTTTCTAATTTAATTATTGAAACCTGTTTTGGGATGAATAGTCCTTCAACCTTTTCGTTTAACGCTTCCGTTCAATTAAAACAAATGGGATATACAGCGACCCAATACCGTGTTGAGGATGTAAACCCTCTTTGCGGGGGCACTCAACCTACTAATACTATATTGCGCATGACCAACGGAGCCAATATGTTGCCAAATATAAAATTCGGCTATTGTGCTCCGCAAAGCCCGTCATCTTATACGGTTACGGTTTCTCCTAACGGGAGCATCGCGCATAATTATAATAATGACTCGTTAAAAATTGTACCAACGTTTACCGCGCCTCCTCTTAATAATTCCGCTACTGTATATACGGTATCGGTTACAAACCCGGTAGGTGGCTGTATTGCCACGCAAACGGTTGCCATACTATACCCGACCTTAGTAAACAGTGTTACGGCTACTCCCACTCAAACAACCATTTGTATAGGGAACTCTGTTAACTTATTTGCTTCGGGCACACTTAATTATAATTGGTATTATTTACAAAGCGGAGCTCAGTTGCCAATTTCTACAAGCCAAAGCATTATTGTTACTCCTCCTTCGGCAGGAACCAACACGTATATTATTAAAGGTTCCTCACCTTGCCCTGCTTCTTTACCCGATACTAAATCTGTAGTTATTACAGTGATTCCAAAAGCAAACCTGCTCATATCACCTTTACAAAATGTTACGAAGTGTATGGATAAACCATATATTATTACAACCGGTGTAGGTTCGGGTACACAAGGTAATACAGGCACTCCTTACACCTATAATTGGACCACTTTACCGGGCAATAGTGCCGCTCCGGGAAACAATACAGCACCCGTGTACTCAATAACAGCAAACACAACAACTACTTTAGTACTGACTGTAAATGGGGTATGTGCTAATGAAAGCAAGGATACTGTAGTGATTTCTAATTTTGTAAATAACCTGGCGGTGTCTATTTTAGATACGTCTACCACCTGTGCAAATACGCCGTTTGTATTGCATGCAAGCGCAACGGGTGGATACCCTGTTTATAATTTCGGATGGTTTATCGACGGTAACCCAAACTCTTTGTCAGCTACTTCATCGCTTGCCTATACAAGCCCTGATACGCAAGGCAAATATACCATTGGGGTTTATGTGAATGACAGCTGCGGGTACAGTAAAGCGGCCTATGAGGTAATTACAGTGCTTCCGCCGTGTAGTGTTATTATTCCGAATATTATTACGCCTAACGGCGATAATGCAAATGACTTTTTTAAAATTAAAAACATTGAATTCCATCCCAATACAAGCATTACTATTTTTGACAGGTGGGGAAGAAAAGTTTATGAGAATTCTAACTATAATAATGAGTGGAAAGCCGATGGAACAGCTGACGGAACCTTCTTTTATATTATAGATGTACCGGATGATAAGAAATACAGTGGTTTTGTAACTGTGTTTAGAAAATAAAGCGCGCGTTATTTCAATTCATCCACCGCTGAAGTAATCTCAAACACAATAGGTTTAATTTTAGTTCTTATTTTTTCTTTTTATTTGAGAAAAAAAACTCATGGACAAACCATCGCCCACACATACTGCATTATAACAACATTTAAGAACGTATAAATGCACTTATAAGTTATCCATTACGTAAGTTAATTGTTTCACCGCATGTATAAGTGTTACCCTTTAGCACCCCTTATTTTTGTTTAGGTTTTTCCGCCCTTTTATTTTATCATTATGGCATGTTTAAGCATCAGCACCTTTTAATTATATGTACTGTGTGGCCTGAGCCTGCCTCATCGGCCGCGGGCAGCAGAATGATGCAATTGATAAAATTATTTTCCGAAAATCAATGTAAAATAACCATTGCCTGCGATGCTCATGTTACAGAGCACTCGTTCAATTTTTCGGAATATGCGGTTGCATGTATAACTATTGAGCTTAATAACTCAACCTATGATGACCTGTTTAAAAAATTACAACCCACTATAGTAGTGTTTGACCGGTTTATGACCGAAGAAAAATACGGGTGGAGAATTACTGAACAATGCCCCGACGCCATAAAAATACTGGACACCGAAGACCTGCACTGTTTAAGGAAAGGAAGGCAAGACGCTTTTAAAAAGAAAAAAGAATTTACAACTAATGACCTGCTGAATGATACTGCAAAAAGAGAAATTGCTTCCATTTACCGTTGTGATCTTTCCCTTATTATTTCAACGTTTGAAATGGAACTGCTGCACTCTTTTTTTAAAATGGATAAAGAACTCCTTCATTACCTGCCTTTTTTATTAGAGCCTTTAAATGATAAAGATATAAAAGAGTGGCCGGCTTTTAATGACAGACGACATTTTGTAAGCATAGGTAATTTTTTGCATGACCCCAATGCCGATGCTGTTCTTTTTATGAAACAAGATATTTGGCCTTTGATAAGAAACCAATTATCGGGAGCTGAACTGCATATTTACGGTGCGTATGCAAGCGAAAAAATAAATAATTTAAACGAGCCTAAAGAGGGGTTTCTTATTAAAGGCAGGGCACTAAACGCTAAAGAAGTAATACGGGGGTCAAAGGTTTTATTGGCACCTTTACGGTTTGGCGCAGGCATTAAAGGAAAATTAGCGGAAGCTATGCAATGCGGCACCCCAAGTGTTACAACATCTATTGGTGCCGAAGGAATGCATAAACCTTACCCATGGCCGGGCTTTATAGCAGATAGGGCCATATACATTGCAAATGAAGCCGTAAAGTTATATACAAACGAAGCCCTTTGGCAAGAACTTCAAAGGAACGGGATTACAATCATCAACACTTTTTTTTCGAAACAAAAACATGAAACCTGTTTTATAGATAAATTACTCTACACTCAAAAAAATTTAATAGAGCATCGCCGAAAAAACTTTATAGGTGTTATACTCCTACACCATTCTATGAACAGCACAAAGTATATGTCTAAATGGATCGAACAAAAAAATAAAGTGTAGCCCGTTCTTTCATTTATCTTCCTAAAAAATCTCCAAGTTAAATGTATTATACACCTAAGGTTTCTTTAAGCTTTGTGTAGCCTGTGCGACTGAGAGGGATTTTCTTTCCGTTCTTTAAAATGGCTATATATGTATTTTTTTCAAGAGGTTCAATTTTAGTAAGCTCCTGCAGATTTATAATGTAGGAGCGGTGCGTTCTAAAAAATTTTGAGCTGTCCAATACCTGCTCATAGTAGCTCATGGTTTTCTTTTTAAGATAATAGGCGTCTTTAGTGAACAGCTTAACATAATCATCATAAGCCTCTATATACATTACATCCTGAACGGGTACAATGCGAATGTCGCTGCCGTTTTTTACAACAATTCTATTTTTATCATCCGGTTGTTTGGCAGCAGTTTCTAAAAGCGACTGCACATTTTTTTCCGCTAACGAGCCGTTCACTGATTTTGTTTTATATTTTTCAATCGCTAAATCAAACCGCTCTTTACTGAAAGGTTTTAAAAGATAATCAATAGCGTTAGATTCGAACGCTTTAATAGCATACTCATCAAAGGCTGTTGTAAAAATAACAGCGGGCATTATATCTACTAATTCAAGCATTTCAAACCCATTGATTTTAGGCATCTGTATATCTAAAAAAATGAGGTCGGGCTTATGTTGTATAATGGCTTTTACACCTTGGAAGCCGTCATTACATTCTGCAACTACTTCTAAACCTTGGTGTGATTGTATGTATTCCAACACAACCAGTCTTGCTAAAGGCTCATCGTCTATAACTATTATTTTCATTTGATTTGCGGAATTCTTAAAGTTGTAATAAATTGATTTTCTTTCTTTTCTGTACTCATTAGATCGTTTCTTGCATACAATAAAAATAAACGCCTTTTTATAGAGCTTAGTCCGAAACCCGTACCCCTGTTGGCCGACTGCGTTTCATGATCGAACGGATTTTTAACCTGAACGTGTAAAAGCCCGTCTTTTATATAAGAGGAAATACTGATCGTAATTTCATCGATGGTGTCGTACAAGCCGAATTTAATGGCATTTTCTACAATAGGCTGCAATAGTAACGGAGGGATGTGCATGGGCAACGTTTCTTCTTCAAAATTTACATTAATTTCCAAGCGATGTCCGAACCTTACCTTTTCAATTTCTAAATACAACTTTAAATGCTCCAGCTCTTCATTCAATTCAACAGATTGTTGATCGTCTTTTTTTAGCGTGCCACGCAAAAAATCAGAAAGCTGTTGAATCATTTTACGTGCTTCATTAGGTTTAGAACCGGCCAAGGCACTTATAGAGTTAAGGCTGTTAAATAAAAAATGCGGTTGGAGCTGCTGTCTGAGCCTTGCCAATTCAGCATCTTTAACTAATTGTTCTGCATCGTTCCTGCGTTGTTCCTGTTCTTTTTGATCTTTTAGCAAATTCCACATCCAATTTAAAAGAGTTACAAAAGATAATACCAGTAAAGACATAATAAAACGAACCGGCATGGAATTAAGTAAAAAAGACGGGTAATCTTCACCTGTAGTGATTACATAATTAAGAACAAAGCGAAGCATAATTGTATAAAAAATTGCAAGCCCTAAAGCAAAAATAAAACGGTATCCCCGGTTATTATTTCCCGGTTGGTAATAATAGAATATGGCAATGGATACAAAACAGAAGAAGCCTAATAACGCGTTTGAAATAATGCCATCTATTAAAGCTACCTGCCAGTTAAGGCCTAAGCGGTGCAATACAAAAGTTTGCGTAAACGACCAAAACATCCACCATGCTAAATACATGCAGATGATCCGGCCTTTTGAATATGGCAGCCCTGTTTTCAACTCTTATGCAAAGGTTAAGTTTTTTGCCTGAATAACCATAGCTTTTTGACGGATGTAATTAATAAAAGAATTTGTATCGTCTTTTTCATGCGTGTTCGAATACACCTGCTCTCCATCTTTTATCGAATCTAATTCATAGATATCAACCACATCAATAAATTGCCATTGTACTAATTTATTGTCTGTATTCACAAATGTTTCTTCTTCTTTTTTACCCATGTTGCGTGCTTTGTGGAAAGCATTTTCCATACCGTAAGATTCAACAATACGAATTTGTTCATCGAATTGGGAGTTGTGATTTCCATTATCAATATTAATATTGAACATGAGTTTTACAAGATAGCGTTTCATAATTTTGTTTTTAAGGGTTTAACTTTATATGTGGTATTAGTAGCTTTTAATATCAATTCCTCCAAAGAATACGTTTCCTTTTAAAATTAAGGTCTTAGTGCTTCCTTCAGTATTTTTCGGTTGTACGGGGCGTTTATCTTCCACACTGCCAAAGGCGGAAACCAACTCAGAATTAATTTCCCAATTTGAAGGAATGATAAGTTTTGTGCCTGCAAATACACAGGTTAACTCCAGTGTGGCAGTTCCTTCAAAATCGGCTTGCATAAAATTAATTTCCGCCCCGCCAAAAACAGTAGTTACATCGCCGCCTTTAAAATTTTTTGTCAGGACAATTTTTTTAATTCCCCCCATAAATGTTGTATAATCTAATACATCTTCGTTTGTAGTGGTTTCTTCCACAAAACAATCAGCGTTATATTCACGGTTATATGCGTGGTTGTGCCTGTGATTGTGTTGATGAAATTTTTGCCACTTTTTCCAATGGTGTTCTCTTCTTTTTCTGTGGGGTTTAAATATGATGAACAACCCGAAAATTATGATCAACACCGGCCATAAAAGAGGTTTGATAGCAATGCCGGGGTACATATCTGCCAATAAAAATGCGCTCCCAACCAAAACTAATATAAGCCATCCGGGATGCATAAATTTATGTTTAACCCCAATAATTAAACCAACTGCTATTAAAAACATCTTCCAGGTAAAGATCCATTGAGGAATTTCTGCTCCTAATTCTTTAGCTAGGAAAAGGGCACCTGCTGTAACAATTAAAAATCCTCCGAATACTTTTCCTCTGCGATGTTCTTTTTCAAGTTTCTTCCAAACCTGTTCGTTCTCTGTATTTATATCTTTAATTTCCATTATGTGTAAATTTTCATCAAACATACAACGGTTGTAAAGCTCCCACAACAGGTATTAGGCTAAGGAAGGCAAGTAGTCGGTAAACGGTAACCGGAGGGCGGTAAAAAATATACTTTAAACTTTAAAAAGAGAAGTCTAAGATATAATTGATCGATTATTTGATTGTAGAAAAGCGCCAATGCTTATAAGCATTGCTAATTAAGAGAGGGATCGAAAGAAAAATCGGTAAAAGCTTTATAAGCCGGATTTACTTTTATGAGCTCATTTCCCCACAAATCGTCGGGTGCAGCTTGAATAAGCTCGTCATAATCGGTAGATTGTGTGAGCCATGTATTACTTTCTAATTCAGCGTCTAATTGCTGTGTAGTCCAACCGCTATAGCCAATGTAAAACCTTATTTGGTTAGAGGAAATTTGCCCGTGCTCTATCATGTGTGTGAGCTCAAAAAAATTACCCCCCCAGTACACTCCTTTTTTTATTTCTACACTATCACTCAATTTTAAACCCAATGTATGTGTATAGAACAATTGGTTTGGAGATACGGGACCTCCTTCAAACAATGGAAAATTACCGTTCTTTAAATGTGGAAAAATATCTCTCAATAATAATCCGTGAGGTTTATTTAAAATAAATCCAAGGCTGCCTTCATTGTTATGCTCACCCATATAAATCACAGAACGCTTAAACCGGCCGTCTTGTAAAAAGGGTTTTGCAATTAATATATCTCCTGGCTTTACCAATGGATAACTATCTTTATATTTGTGGTAAATTTACAAAAATGGGTGAAGTAAATACACATATTTATCAATTGCGGGAGGATTTTATGAAAGGAATATTATCGGAAAAATCTATTTCCGATTTGCCTCATGTTCAGTTTGAAATTTGGATGAAAGAAGCCGTGGACTCCAAAGCAAATGAAGTGCAGGCTTTTAATTTAGGCACTGTGAGCAAGGAGCATAAACCTTCTGCACGGATAGTCTATTTACGGGAATTTTCGGAAAACGAATTTTATTTTTACACAAATTATCAATCGCAAAAAGGGATTGATATACAGACAAATCCGCATGTATGCGCCACTTTTTTTTGGCCTGAGCTTGAGCGGCAAATCCGTATTGAAGGCACAGTGGAATTTGCAAGCAAAGAAAAAAGTGATGCTTATTTTAACGCAAGGCCTACCGAATCGAAGCTTGGGGCGTGGAGTTCGCCGCAAAGCAGTAAAATAGCAAGCCGTGAAACGTTAGACCGACTAGTGGAAGAAAATGTTAAAAACTTTAAAGATACTATACCTCGTCCCGGTTTTTGGGGAGGATACGTCATAAAAGCAACATACTATGAGTTTTGGCAAGGCCGTAAAAGTCGCCTGCATGATAGAATAGCGTATACTTTGGAAACTGGAAACTGGAAAATAGAAAGACTTGCACCATAGGTGATAAAGGAGAATAAGTTTAAAATAAACGGGATGCGGATATAGGCAGAAATTAAGTTGCTATTTTTATAATACAAATACAATAGGATGAATAAGCAGGAAATTGGTGAGTTACTCACTAAAAACTACCAATCATTTATTAATTATATAAATGACCTAACACCTCAGGAATATGCATTTAGCTACCAACAAAAATGGTCGGCAGCCCAACAGCTCGAACATATTGTATCGTGTGTGAAACCACTGGTGCAGGTATTTAGTATGGATAAACTGGCAATAGAGCAAAATTTTGGAGTAACGGATAAACCAAGCCGCAGCTATGATGTATTGATAAAGGATTATTCAGAAAAATTAGACCGGGGCGGCAAAGCCCCTAACCGTTATGTGCCTGAAACGGTTTTGCCCGAACAACGAAAAGAGTTGAGCAACACATTGAAAAAAATGATAATAGAGTTATGTACTAAAATTGAAACCTTTACCGAACAAGAACTTGATACCTTATGCATACCACATCCTCTGTTAGGCAACTTAACATTACGGGAAATGTTATACAATGCAGCGTACCATGTTCAGCACCATGAAGAACTAGCGAAGCAAAACATAAACGAGCGCTAATTATATAATAGTTTTTCGCACTCACCTGCTTTACGTTCTCTGCAAAATCTTGCTGTACCTCTCCGGTTAAACAACTGCCCTTGTTGGTTTAAATACCTAAGCAACAATATTCAACTTGCAATAGCGTTATATATTCTATATTTTAGCCTTAATGAACATCTATACTAAAAAACAACGTTGGAAATGGTTACTCTTTATAGTAGCTATTATCATTGTATTTACTTCGTTGTGGTATACTACTCAGCTCGCTCAAACAATAGCTAACGACGAAAAACAAAAAGTAAAACTTTGGGCAGACGCTGTTCAGCGGAAGGCAAAATTGGTAAAATTTACCAACGACCTATTTCAAAAATTACAAACCGAAGAACTTAAAAAAGCCGAATTATACGCGCTTGCCACAAAAGAACTCAACAGCCAATCAAACCAAATATCTTTATTTGTATTAAAGGTTTTGCAGGATAATACAACCGTGCCCGTTATACTAACCGATAACGAAGGTCACGTAAATGCAAGCCGTAACCTCGATTCTGTAATCGCTAACGATAAACAAGCATTGCAAAAAGAACTTGAGCTGATGAAGGCCCTCTATGAGCCTGTGGTGATTGATGTATATCAAGACAAAAAAAATTATCTATATCATAAAGACAGCAGGTTGTTTAACGATATTAAAATTGTATTTGACAGTTTAATAAAATCATTTATTTCGGAAGTAGCTATTAACAGCGCCGCAGTGCCCGTAATATATACCGATTCGAGCAGAACAACTGTAATAGCGAGCGGTAACATTGATCTTTGGAAAATTAATACACCCGAAAAACTGCAGTTTGCTGTACAGATGATGGAGCTGCAAAATACACCCATTGAAGTGGACTTGGGAGAAGGATCAAAGAATTTTATTTTTTATGAAGAGTCCGGCTTACTGGCCAGGTTAAAATATTATCCATACGTACAGTTTGGCGTTATTGGTTTGTTTTTATTAATTGCGTATGTCCTGTTTAGCACAGCGCGTAAGGCAGAGCAGGACCAAGTGTGGGTAGGAATGAGTAAAGAAACTGCCCACCAGTTAGGTACGCCTTTATCATCCCTTATGGCCTGGACAGAGTATTTGAAATCGACAGGTACGGATGAGAGTATTATTAATGAAATGAACCGCGACGTAATGCGGTTAAATACTATTACAGATCGTTTTTCTAAAATAGGATCACAGCCAACACTATATGAAACAAATGTGTGCATGGTGGTAAAAGAGGCGCTTGATTATTTAAAAACGCGTACCTCTAAAAATGTAAAGTATGTTGTAACAATTCCTGATACAGAGATTATTGTTATGCTCTCTGTCCCCTTATTTGAGTGGGTTATAGAAAACATTTGTAAAAATGCCGTAGATGCTATGGACGGTAAAGGAGAGTTTAGGGTGACCATTAAAGAGATTCCGGAAGGTGTTTCTATTGATTTAAGCGATACCGGAAAAGGAATTCATAAATCAAAACTGGCATCTGTTTTTAAACCCGGTTACACTACTAAAAAAAGAGGTTGGGGTTTAGGCCTGTCACTCAGCAAACGTATTATTGAAAATTACCATAACGGTAAACTCTTTGTGATGCACAGTGAAGAAAACAAAGGCACTACATTTAGAATCGTATTAAAGAGAGGGTAAAAAAACCGGGACTTACACTATGTTTTTTTATTAAGATTGTTTCCTTGTATTTAATTCATCCCGTATCTTAGAAGCCAGTTCATACTGTTCATCATCTAACGCGGTTTGTAATAAGTTTTTTAATTCTTCACTCGATTTTGATTTGTATTCGCTGTCGGGTGTCGACATATCTTCCACTGTTGCCATTGGTTGTTCGGTAGCTGCCGCCGGTAAAGAATCGTCATCCAACACAATGCCGGCCGATTTTAAAATAAATTCGTAAGTATAGATAGGGCAATTAAAACGAACCGCTAAAGCGATAGCATCACTTGTACGCGCATCAATTTCTACTTCGCGTGTTCCATCGGTACAAATTAGTTTAGCGTAAAAAATTCCTTCTACTAAATTATAAATTAATATCTCAGTTACTTCAATTGAAAATGTTTCAGAAAAGGCTTTAAATAAATCATGAGTCAAAGGGCGGGTCGGTGTCATTTTCTCTAGCTCAATAGCAATAGCCTGTGCCTCAAAACCCCCTATTATGATCGGTAAACGCCTGCTTCCGGTACTTTCGCCCAGCACCAGTGCATACGCGCCACTTTGTGTCTGGCTATAAGATAAACCAACAATTTCTAATCGTACTTTTTTCATTCCCATTTTAAGATACTCTAATATACAAAAAAGTAAGTATTAGTTATGATTTGCTTTAAATTTTTTCACGGCTTCGATCAGTTTTGGAACAATGGTAAACGCATCGCCCACCACACCATAATCAGCCGATTTAAAAAACGGCGCTTCCTTATCACTATTAATAACAACAATTGTTTTACTTCCGTTAACGCCTGCTAAATGCTGTATAGCGCCCGAAATACCAATGGCAATATATAAATTGGGACGAATGGCAACACCTGTTTGCCCAACATGCTCATGATGCGGCCTCCAGTGCATATCAGCAACAGGGCGTGAACAGGCAGTAGTTGCCTTTAGTTCTTTTGCCAACTCTTCAATCATTCCCCAGTTTTCAGGGCCTTTCATTCCGCGTCCCGCTGAAACTACCAATTCCGCTTCAGGCAATGGGATCATACCGCCAACATCGTTCGACTTTTTTTCTTTAATTACTATTTTAGAAATTACTCCTGTCAGGTCAATCGCAAAATCAATTACTGTTGCAGAGTTATCCCCTAACTTTACGGGAAAAGAATTAGGTAATAATGAAATGATCTTTACATCGCTGTTGATAGAGTAAACCGCGGTAGCTTTCCCTGAAAAAACGTTTTTCTTTACTTCTAAATTTGTTCCGTTTACTGTAGGATAATCTACGGCACCTGCAACCAATCCTGCTTTTAAACGGGCTGATAAACGCGGAGCAACCGCTTTACCGATTATATCAAATGAAAATATAATAATTTTTGCGCTTTCGGCTTTAACTGCTTGTTCAATAGTTGCAGAAAGCAGCATACTGTCTAAAGAAGCTAAGGCATCGTTTTTAACGGATAATATTTTTTTAGCGCCGGCTTTCCCGATATCTTCCAATTGGCCCGCATCTGCATTAATAGCAATTGCAGTTACTGTAGAGCCGGTTAATTCAGCAATTTTAGAAGCGTAGTTAACTGCTTCCAAAGATGATTTTTTTACTTTTCCTTTATTGATTTCTGTATATACTAATACCATAATTTTAGTTTTGTGTTCCGCAGATTCTGCAGATCTTTATTAATTAATTCTAATTATTACTACTGTTTTTTAACTCATAGATTTCTGTGTGATCAGCGGAATCTGCGGGAAATATTATATAACCTTTGCTTCCGTATGTAACAAGTTCACTAACTCATCCATATTATTTTCATCAATCATTTTTACAGTAGTACGCCCTGCTGATAAAGTATATGATTTAACGTTTGTTAATTTGTCTGAACCTGTTGCAGCTACTACCGTTAAAGGTTTAGTACGGGCACTCATAATTCCTTTCATGTTTGGGATACGTTGCTCGGCCATTCCTTTAGCACAGGAAACAACTAAGGGCAATTCGCATTCAACCACCTGTGCGCCGCCATCTACATCCTGTTCAACGGTTGCTTTGTTTCCTTCAAGGTCAAATTTAACAGCTAACGAAATAAAAGGAAGGTCCATAAAACCGGCAACCATGCCGCCAACAGAAGATCCATTATAGTTAATAGTTTCTTTACCGGTCATTATCAGATCATACCCGTTATCTTTTGCATATTTTGCAATTTGTTCAGCTACAAAATAAGCATCAGGCCCTTCAGAATCTACACGGACGCCATCATCAGCACCTAATGCAAATCCTTTACGAATGGTTGCATCAGCATCAGCCAAACCAACATGTATAATGGTTACTTTTTCTGCTTTCCCCGTTTCCTTCAATTCTAAAGCACGCACCAAAGCATACCATTCATCATAAGGATTAATAATAAACTGAACACCGGCCGTATTAAATTCAGTATCACCATTTGTAAAGGCTATTTTAGTAGTTGTATCGGGAACGTTACTAATAGGAACTAATATTTTCATATTTAATTATTTTGTTTTTGTTAAGTTGAATAATTCTGTTTTGAGAAAACTTCTGAAATCGGGATTATATCATTTTAAATAGATTTAAAAGGTTAGCAAATTTAAAAAAATATGGATGTAAATCAATAGATATAATCCAATATTTTATTTTGTTTTCACTAAATCATAATATTCTGCGAGTGAGTGTTTTACCGCTTTTGCAACTAACATTCTAAAATCATTTAATTGTCCTTTTACATGGGCTTTTTCAAGCGCTTGGTAATATTTAATACGACTTGCCAAACTGCCCTTAATATTGGCAATGTAATAACCGTTTTTTAATAATACCAAGTTCATTAATAAACGGGAAGTTCTGCCGTTACCGTCAATAAACGGATGGATCCCTACTAATATTTGATGCATATCGGCAGCTAAAATCACAGGATGTAAGCCTGAACTATGCAAATTATAATAGGTAATCAAGCCTTCCATTTTTAAAGGCACATCAAAAAAAGGAGGCGGTTCATGTTTACTGCCCGTAATCCTTACCTCAGTATTTCTGTATTTGCCCGCATCGTTGCTTAATATTCCTTTTAAAATTAAATAGTGTAACTCCTTAATACTTCGTTCATTTAAAGCAATTTGATTACCCGCTAAATCATTTACAAAATCAATTGCCTCTCTATGGTTTATAGCCTCCAAGTGTTCCCTTACACTTTTACCCCCTATGGTAATACCTTCTTTAATAACCATGGCAGTTTCCTGTAACGTAAGCGTGTTACCTTCTATTTTATTGCTTTCGTAAGTATAATCCGTAAAAAAATAATCGTTTAATTTATGTAACTGAATTTTACTAAGAGGTTTTAAAGCATCAATGTTTTGTTTTAAAGCATCAATTTCAGTTAATACCTTTGTTATCGGCCCGGGTAAAACCTGTTTTGATGATTTATTTAATAACTTTTGATATCCGGCAATCGTTTCATTTACAATATTTATAACATCTTCGGCGTAGGCATATCCTTTAATGTTTTCTAAAATCTTATCAGATAACCATACATTCATCAATTCATTAGGCTTTGCCTCTAAAATGCCGGATAGTTTTAAAATTTGTTCTTTTGTCGGTTTCCTTAATTCGCTTTCAAACTTACTTACAAGAGATTGGTCAATGCCCAATTTATGGGCAAGATCCTGTGTTTTCAGGTTTTTCTTAACCCTTAATTCTTTAAGTTTAAATCCCAACATATTCTTTTATTTGTCATGACAAAATTAGTCATTATTTTTCGGGTTTTCAATTTTTTATACATTTTTTTCGGTTTTTTATTTAGCAGCCTTTTATATACATTTGAACTTTACGAAAAATCTAACAAAAAAGTGGATAAGTATATTTAACATGAAGTGTTAACCAAATTATAATATGAGAACAATTGAATTTAGAGAAGCCCTGCGTGAAGCCCTGAACGAAGAAATGCGACGTGATGAAACCATTTTCCTGATGGGTGAAGAGGTGGCTGAATATAACGGCGCTTATAAAGTAAGTAAAGGCATGTTAGCGGAATTTGGATCACGACGTATTATTGATACGCCTATTGCCGAGCTTGGCTTTGCAGGAATTGGCGTAGGCGCGGCAGTAAACGGGTTACGCCCTGTTATTGAATTTATGACGTTCAACTTTTCGTTAGTCGCTATTGACCAAATAATAAATGCTGCCGCTAAATTTTTGAGTATGAGCGGAGGCCAATATAATTGCCCTATCGTATTTAGAGGCCCTACAGCAAGTGCAGGTATGTTAAGCTCACAGCACTCGCAGGCATTCGAGAACTGGTTTGCAAATTGCCCCGGCCTAAAAGTTATTGTTCCCTCAAACGGGTATGATGCTAAGGGCTTGTTAAAGGCAGCTATTCGTGATAACGACCCGGTTATTTTTATGGAAAGTGAGCAAATGTATGGCGATAAATGTGACATTCCTGATGGAGAATACATTATCCCTATTGGTGTGGCTGATATTAAAAAACAAGGAACAGATGTTACGATTGTTTCTTTTGGTAAAATTATGAAAGTAGCTTTAGCTGCTGCTGTAGAGTTGGAAAAAGAAGGGATCAACGCTGAGGTTATCGACCTGAGAACCGTTCGCCCTATTGATTACGATACCGTAATTAATTCGGTTAAAAAAACAAACCGTTTAGTAATTGTTGAAGAAGCATGGCCTTTAGCAAGCATTTCTTCTGAAATTGCATTTAGGGTGCAAAAAGATGCATTTGATTATTTAGATGCCCCGATACGCCGTATTACGGCAGCTGACGTGCCTTTGCCGTATGCCCCGACTTTAATTGAAGCTTCTTTGCCAAATGTTACCAAAACTGTAAAAGCAGTTAAGGAAGTAATGTATCAAAAAGCTTAAGTTCGACTTTAAAATCACATAAAAAAGAGCAACACTTTCTGTTGCTCTTTTTTATGGTTCAAAAATAAAATCGTAATTAAATTATGAAGCAGTAACAACTTTGCTTTCTAAATGATTGTCGGCAATCCATTTGGTTAGTGCTTCACTAAAAGCATCTTTTTCTTTCATGGTATCAGTCCGTAAAGTAATAGCCGCATTATTTTCATAAACAAAATAGGTAATGCCGTGTCTTTTTTCAATCTTCTCAATGGCCGCAGCGTGTATAGAAATTATTTTATTAGTTGACATTATAATTTTATTTCCTTCAAATGCAACAAAACAAAGTTTTCTTGCATGTCTCCAAAGCGTTAATATAATTTCAGTAAAAGCGATTAAAAAACAGATAAAAGACATGTAATTAATAATACTGTGCGGAAAAAGTAAAATACTGCCTGAGCATAAGAAGAAAATTATTTTCAAAAACCGTTTTGAAATAAAGCTATCGGTAAAATAAATAAATTTCTTCGTTCCTTTCGAAACGGCCGCTATTTGCTCCGCTTCAATACAGCAAGCCGCAATATATAAAACACTTAATCCTGCAAACAGGTATTTAATTTCGGTATACCCGATGTTATTAGTAAAAATAAATACAAGGGTAATACCAATAATAACAAATAAAATAATGTATTTAAAAAGAATAGAGAGTAGAGGTTTCATACAATAGAAGATTTAAAATACATGTTTTTCTGCATGGTACGATGAACGGACTAAAGCACCACTTTCTACATATTTAAACCCTTTAGATAAAGCAATTTCTTTCCATTTTTTAAATTCGTCGGGATGCACGAACCGTGCAACGGATAAGTGTTTTGGCGTTGGCTGCAAGTATTGTCCAATTGTTATCACGTCACAATGTACATCGGCTAATTCATCTATCGTTTCCAAAACTTCTTCTTCCGTTTCGCCTAAGCCTACCATTAAGCCACACTTTGTTCTTAACCCTGCTTCATGTAAACGCTTTAATACTTCCATGCTGCGGTCGTATTTAGCTTGTATGCGAACCTGCGCAGTTAAGCGACGAACCGTTTCAATATTATGAGAAACAATATCAGGTTTTACATCAATGATGCGTTGTAAATTATCCCATTTTCCTGCAAAGTCAGGAATTAAGCATTCAAATTTTGTTTCGGGACTAATTTCTCTTATCGCTTTAATAGTTTCGGCCCAAATAATAGAACCGCCGTCCTTTAGGTCATCCCTGTCAACCGATGTAATAACGCAATGTTTAACGCCCATTAGTTTTACAGAATTTGCTACACGTTTTGGTTCATCCCAATCAGCCGGTAATGGCTTGCCTGTTGCAACTGCGCAAAATCCGCACGAGCGTGTACACACATTTCCCAATATCATAAACGTTGCAGTGCCTGCACCCCAGCATTCGCCCATATTAGGACAATTGCCGCTTTCGCAGATCGTGTGTAATTTATGTTCAGATACTATTTTCCGTACTTTAAGGTATTCTTCGCCAATAGGTAATTTTACTCTTAACCAATCCGGTTTTCTTGGCCTTTCTATTACACTATTCTCCTGAATGTTTTCCATTTTTAAAACCATTTTTTGCCAAACACAAAGCCAACATATACTGTTACAATAAATTTTTCGGCAGGATTATGCGCCATAATCGGCAAGCCCGTAGGATAATAATCTAATATAACCCCTGTTTCAATAGCTTTTACTTTATTTGAGTAAGGAGCGTATTCAAAGCTTAAATTAAATTTAGCATATACTGCCGGGTAAATTTTAATTTCTGATAAACCGTCTACTAACGGGCCCTTACCAGAAATACTGTCAATGGTTTGCAGTTCGGGATTGTATTTTACCGATTGCTGATATTTTGCGCCTGAAATATTTTCGCGGTAAATTAAAACATAAGCAGGTTTTGCAAAAGTAATATTACCGCCCACATAATAAGAGGTCCTTATTTCAACTGATTTCCGGTCGGCCCTTTTAAATAACGTAGTTTGGTAACCTACACCAACTCTGAAAAGCAAAATATTATTTAATTTACCGTATACAAAACGTTTAGAATTATCTGAGCTATTAGACACCTTAATTTCTTTAGGGTGCTTCATATTCAAGGCTTCAATCTCAAATAATTTTTTACGTGTGCCGGTTATATGTTTGGCGCGCATATAATTAAGGCCAAAGCCGCGGCTGTGTGCGAAAATACCGACAGAACCTTCGTTTCTGTATAATACATTAGGGTCACGACCCGAAGCAACAGCTTGGGTTGTACTTTGCGAAACACAAATTCCCGTAATACAAATAAACGCTAAACTGTATAAGATCCTTTTAAACATTGGTAAACAAAAATAGCTATTTAATTTTATTTAATGAATACGCTTTGCTTTATTATCTTTGGAAAAAAAATAAAATGATAACGAGTAAAGTAACATATACAGGTGATTTAAGAACAGAGGCAACTCATTTGCAATCTAATGCCACAATATATACCGATGCCCCAAAAGACAACCACGGAAAAGGGGAGGCATTTTCACCTACGGACCTAATGGCAACATCTTTGGCAAGCTGTATGTTAACTACGATTGGTATTGTTGCTATGAGAGAAACGATGAAGCCCATTGATGGTGCGAGCGCAGAAGTTACTAAAGTAATGTATACTGAACCCAGGAGAGTAGGGGAGATCCGTGTAAAAATTACCTTTCCTAAATCAAATTACAGTGATAAGGAGAAAAAAGTGTATGAGCATACAGCACATGCTTGTCCTGTATCAAAAAGCTTACATCCCGATTTAAAACAGGTTATTGAATTTGTTTGGTAATGGCTTCCCGTATGTCGGAAACGATGATGCCGTTATGGGAAACATTGTAAAAACATTTACCGTCCTTTAGTATTAAAACCTGGGGTGAGGCATGCTCAACGCCGAAAAGGATAGCTATTTCATTCGAAATATCCCTGTGAGCTAGTAAGTCAAGATAATACGCCGGCGTATTTTCATCATCAATCCATTTTGATTCAAACCGATTTAAAGCCATAGAACTGATTGAACACCTTGTACTATGTTTAAATATAACAACAGCCCGATTTAAACCGGGCTGTTGTTTTGAAATATCAATAATATCTGATAACTGACTAATATCAGTTAATTTATGCCAAAGCATGAATTATTATACAGATTTTTTAGCCGAAATAGTAGTATTAGCTTTAGAATAAGCCGGACACTTTTCATGCGATTTGCAAGAATTACATGTTAAGCATAAAGCAAATAGCACAGAAGTTAATAAAGCTAATTTTTTCATAGGTTTTGACGTTTTAAATATTGGAATAACAAATATATAGTAATTTTGCCAAGGGCAAAAAAAAAGTAAACAAAAACGCTCAATTATTTCTAAAAAATAATTAACAACATTGTTATGACTGATAAAAAGGAAAAAAGTACTTGGTACATAAAATTAGAAAATGAATTAAATCTACCTTATTTTAAAGCACTTACGCAATTTGTTAAAGAGGAGAGAGTAAAATTTACAGTGTACCCGAAAGAGAATGAAGTTTTTAATGCTATAAAATTAACATCTTTCGAAAAAACAGAGGTCGTAATTTTAGGACAAGACCCTTATCATGGCTATAACCAGGCTCACGGCCTTAGTTTCTCTGTAAACTATGGTATTAAGCCGCCACCCTCGTTAATAAATATTTTTAAAGAATTGCATACCGATGTTGGTTTTACAATTCCTAATCACGGGAACCTTACTGCTTGGGCTTTACAGGGCGTACTGCTTTTAAACGCAACATTAACGGTAAGGGCCGGCGAGCCGGGAAGCCACCAAAAAAAAGGATGGGAACAATTTACGGACGCTGTTATAAAACTTATTTCGGATGAAAAAGAACACTGTGTTTTTTTATTGTGGGGAAATTATGCAAAGTCTAAAGCGCCTTTAATAGATGCATCAAAACACTTAATATTGGAAGCCGCTCATCCGTCTCCATTGGCCCGGGGCGCTTTTTTTGGCAGCGCTCCTTTTTCCAAAACCAATAAATATTTAAAAGCGCATCATAAAACGGCTATTGATTGGAATCTTCCGGGTGTTGAAAAAGGATGATTTAAGGAGTTACATTCAGGCATCTGCCGACCTCATGTATTAAATTATTAGAACAGATGAGTAGGTGAACCAATATTTTGTTTTTATTGATCTTTATTTTTAAGTTTAGGAGTTATATAAACGGAAAAATGATCAGCATACAAAAACAGGTTTTACTACTTTCAGATTTTCACTATAAAGAATTTGCCGATCATTTACTGGATACAAATTCTGAGCTTCCTTACAAGCTTATCTCAAGTATAAAAAAAACAAAAGTTCAGCCTGAATCTGATGGGTTATGTAAATTGATTTATGGCGACGCAGAAGAAAAAACCAGAAAAAAGTTTTTACAATTAACGCATCACACCTTTAAATTAAGCGCGTTTTTAAGCAGGAATTACCCCAACTATTTAAAACATAATTTACAGTTAATAGAGGAGTTTTTAGCGAAGGGACAAAAGCAAAGAGCAAACGATTTGGCCGAATGGCTTACGGATGTAGCCGAAAAAATAGAAGATTATACAACGCTTGTTGAGGTATATAAATTTTTGGCGCAACAGGCTTTTATAACAGAATCAAAAGACTCTAATAAATACCATAAAAAAGTTGATGAATACCTTTTATTAGAGCAAACTAAAAACTCGCTTTATGCTTATCTGAGAGAACATTTGTTTTTTAAAGGCAAGGAAAATATCTCTAAATCGCAGGTAAATAAAGACCTTGCTTTTTTTGATAAATATGTAAATCACGAATCTAATTCGATTAGTATCTTAGCGCGCTTCGGTAAATATTATGAGTTGAGTTTTTTAGGGCATCCCGATTTTTTTAAAAAAGAAACAGAGCAGGAGCTTGATAATTTGGAAAGAGATTTCTTAAATAACTCTTTTGTTTGCTATCATTATTTGGATGACATGTATTTTAAAATACTTGGGCAAAGGCTTCAACATAAGGTTAACACTACTAATACTGAAGCTATGTTAAGCGAGGTTAAAAAAATGAATGGCATTAGTTCGTTTTTAAAGTATTGGAAAAGTTATATTAATATCCCCGAATTATTTTCTATTTCTGTACAGGTAAGCCATTATATGAGCGCTTACGGGTATGTGTTCAGAGATGACTACATAAAGCAATTGCCGAGGGATGTCAATGAAAATATTTCGTATTTAAAAATAAAACTGGAAGAAATCCTTTCAAAAGATATTTGGGAAGACGGGCACATTATTAAATTTATAAATGTTCGTTGCTTTTATTCTGCCATACTTTTAACGGGTGACGAACGAGATAAAAATAAATCCATAAAAATACTTGAAGATACTTTAGTATCGTACCAGCAAATACCGTTTCAGAAATTTTTGGATGGAATCTTTGTCGCTCTTATCATTGGCTATTTTAGCTTGAAGGAATATGAAAAAGTAATTACAACATACAAGCGCTACAAAAAAATTACGTCTGAACAAATTGTTATTAAAGAAAACGACCTGACCATTGATGCCTATTATTTTGCTGCCCAATACCTTACCAATCAGCGAAAACAATATACCGAAAAGCTTAAGGCCACCTATGAAGAATCAGGTGCCTATAAGCATATCCAAAATCTGATAAAGGAATTATTGTCTTATTATAAGATCCCAATGCAATTAGATTAGTGAGCGGTATCTACATCCATATTCCTTTTTGTAAACAAGCGTGTAATTATTGCGATTTTCATTTTTCTACTTCGCTCCTAAATAAAGATGCTTTAGTAAAAAGCATTTTAACGGAAATAGACTTGCGGAAAAATTATTTACCCGATAAAACCATTGAAACGATCTACTTTGGTGGTGGCACACCAAGCCTGCTTTCAGAAAAAGAATCCTTTTTAATTTTAGAAAAAATTTACAAGTTATATAATGTATCAAAAGATGCAGAAATTACTTTTGAGTGCAATCCTGATGATCTGTTGGATGACAAACTGAGAGAATTAAAACGACTTGAAGTAAACCGGCTAAGTATTGGCCTGCAAAGCTTTAATGAAGAAGAATTAGTTTGGATGAACAGGGCACATACTGCTAAAGAAAGCGAATTTAGTGTGAAACGCGCTCAGGACAAGGGTTTTGAAAACATTACAATCGATCTGATCTATGGTTCAAAATTTTCGAATATAACTAATTGGAAAAAAACATTGGATAAAGCAATTGTGTTAGATGTAAAACATATTTCGAGCTACAATTTAACTATTGAAGAAAAAACAAAGTTGGGTCACGATCTTAAAGCTAAAAAAGAAACTGCCATTGATGACGAAAAAAGCGCGGAATTGTTTTTAGAGATGATTGATCGTTTAGAGAAACATAATTTTGTGCACTACGAAATTTCTAACTTTGGCAAAGAAGGATATTTCAGTATCCATAATTCAAATTACTGGAAAGGTAAGCACTATATTGGCTTAGGCCCATCGGCGCATTCTTTCGATGGTATGTCAAGGCAATGGAATGTATCAAATAATAATTTATACAGTAAACGTATTTCTGAAAATAAAGAAGCGTATTTCGAAAAAGAAATCTTAACTGAAAAAGAACGATTTAATGAATATATACTAACATCACTCCGAACTATATGGGGAGTTGAATTGGGTTATTTAAAATCAAATTTTAATGACGAGTTTGTAAAGATCTTTCTTAAACAGGTTGAACTTTTTATACAAACAAAAACAATTGCAGTAAATAACCAAACATATACGTTAACGGAAAAAGGAAAATTACTTGCAGATAAAATAGCGAGCGAGCTGTTTGTTTAAAATTCATCTTCTTTATCATTTAAAACATCAAATATTAAATCCTTTTCATAGCCTTTTGATAAAGCGTAACTCATAAGTTTGTATTTTAATTTGATATGATTTTTTTCTTTGAGTAGTTTACGCTTTACGTCCATTAATTTTTTAAGTGTCTTAATGTATTCCATTTCATCTATTTGTTGCAAGGCTTTTTTTAAACAGTAATCGCTGATGCGTCGCTGTTTAAGCTCCATCCTTATTTTTATTCTTCCCCACTTTTTAATATTAAATTTTCCGCGTGCAAATTGCATAGCAAAGCGTTCTTCATTTAAAAAATTATCTTCTATTAATTTGGAGATGATATTCTCAACGGCTTCCGGCCACATACCCAGCTCATAAAGCTTATCTCTTGCCTCTTGCTGCGCACGTTCCTGATATGCACACCAGCTCTGCATCTTAATTAGCGCTAAATGCGGTTCCGTAATTTTCGGCTTTTCTTTTTTCTCAAACACACACAAAAGTAAATATTTAATTACATTTGACATGATGAAATCATATTGTATTAATTAATTCCGTTTCATCACTTTTCCGAAAAATAAAATGCTAAAAATACCTTCTGAATTCATACAATCGGTTTCCTGCTGTCAAGGGTTTAACGAACAAATTTTTATAGAAGCACATCAAGCCGCTTCCCCTGTAAGTATCCGGATAAATCCGTTTAAAAAAGCAGAGTTGCAATTCCGGTTAAATGATCCGGTACTTTGGAATACTCATGGTTTTTATTTAGAGAGCCGCCCGAACTTTACACATGATCTGTTATTCCAGGCAGGTTGTTACTATGTACAGGAAGCGGGATCCATGTTTATTGAGCACGCTTTACGATCGTGCGTTAATTTTGATGAGCAGTTAAGTGTGTTTGATGTATGTGCTTCTCCCGGCGGAAAAAGTACTTTATTAAATTCATTGATCAGCAAAGAAAGTCTATTAGTGGCGAATGAAGTGGTTAAGCAACGTGCAGAGGTGTTGGCGCAAAACCTTAGCAAATGGGGAACATGTAATATAGTAATTACTAACAATGATCCTGTTGCTTTTTCTGAAATGGAACAGGTGTTTGATGTTATTTTGGTGGATGCGCCTTGTAGCGGTTCAGGCTTATTCCGGAAACAACACGACGCGGTAGATGAATGGAGCATAGATAATGTGAATTTATGTTCGCAACGGCAAAAGCGTATTTTATCGGACATCATTAATACGTTAAAGCCGGGCGGAACGCTTGTGTATTCTACCTGTTCGTATTCGCAACAGGAAAATGAAGATATGGCCGATTGGCTTATTGAAGAGTATGCATTAAAAAGTATACAAATTTCTATAGATAAAACTTTTGGTATTGTTGAAACAAAAAGTGATGAACAGAAAGCATTCGGTTATCGCTTCTATCCCGGTAAAACCAAATCAGAGGGTTTTTTCTGCGCTGTGTTTAAAAAACCGGAAGAGCCCGAAACGCATCATCAGATCCGAAAGCGTAAGTACGAAAATTTCTCTCCCATAAAACCTAAAGAAAAAGAAGTATTTGTTAATTGGATCAATGATGTTAATGCGCATGAGATCATAAAATTTAAGGATGATTATTTGTTGACCAACGCCTTAGCTGTTCAATTTATTAACTGGTACAGCCATTTGTATCTTAAAAAAGTGGGGACTAACATTGGCAGCGTTATAAAGACAGATGTTATTCCACATCATGACCTTGCTTTAAGTATCTACAGGTCAGAGCATATTCAAGCTATTCATTGCTCCGAAGACGAAGTGCTTAAATTCTTAAAAAAAGAATTACAAACTATTCCGGGAAATAAAGGTTGGAGCCTGATGGCTTATAAAAGTTTTGGAATAGGCTGGATCAAAAATTTAGGAAACCGGATCAATAATTATTTACCGAATGAATTTAGAATATTAAAATAAAATTTAACTTTGATAAATACTTTCCTGCAAATTTAATCTGCTTTATTTGCGGGATCAGCGGGAACCTAAAAAAATAAATATTATGTTAGGAAAATTTGGCGATATGATAGGCAAGCTACAGGAGATGCAGCAAAAAGCCGAAGAGACAAAAGCGAAATTAGATACTACGCTTATAACTGTAGAAGGTGCCGGCGGTGATATAAACATAATCATTACCGGGAACCGTGAAATTAAATCATTAACTATTGCGCCTGCCTTACAGCATGGCGATAAAGAAGAATTAGAGGAACAATTAACCGTGACTTTGAATAAAGCTTTAGCAAAAGCCAATGAAGTGAACGAAACTGAAATGAAGCAAGTGGCAAGCGGCATGTTGCCGGGTATGTAAAATGAATTATACACGAAATATACGCGAATGAGTTTAACTAATAATTTTACTATGCGACTAATTATTATTAAGTTTATTTATAATATTAAAAACTTATAGAACAAAAATCGTCCTTTTATCAATTATTTTTACTAAAACCTCGTTTTGTCAATCTGATTCTTCAAAAGCTTTGGTGTATTTTAAAGAGAAAGGAGTTATTATTTATTTAAATGATAAAAAAATAGACCCTCAAAAAAAATTGCAAACTGTTGCAACAGGCAAGTATATTGTAACAGTATAGTCACCTCATTATGAATTAATGGTAGATTCCTTTATGGTATTGCCAAAAAGAAATAAATTTTACACTAAAAGATTAAGCTTTACAGAGGATTATAAATCGTATCGCAGAAAACAAAATGCATTTAAACTGACTTTTATTATACCGATCGCTGCTTCTTTAATAGCCGGTATAGATTATTATTCTGACTATAATAACCTGAATAAATATAGTAATGAATCACATGACCGTGCAATTGATTTGAAAAGCAAATATGATCAAGGTGATAGTCAGAAAAGTGCAGCATACTATTCTGAAAAATCAAACTATGAAGCATTAATAAAAGAACAGGAAAAAATAAAAAAGCAAGGAACAATTGTCACTTCTGCATGTATGGCTACAGCGTTAACCTTTTATATTATTGATTTCGTCCGAAAACGAAAACAATTTAATGAAACTCCCTTATTAACTAAAATAAATGCTTCCTATAATCCTTTATATAATCAGATATGTTTTATTGTAAAGCTATAATATTTGCTGTTTTTTCCTTTCTTGTTTTTACATCTTGTAAAAAACATGAAACGCTTCCTGAATTGGAGCCGATAAAAGTAATCCCTATACTTCCAAAAGTTTATGCATACGGAAGTAATGCAATGGTAAAATTAGATAGTGCAACAATTAAGCCTTGGGGTACTACAACATCATTTGTTTTGTCACCTTATGTTTGTATCAGCAATATATTGGCCCAATATGCTACAACGTATTCAAAAATAAATGTATACAATAATAATACCTTCTATGGCAGCTTACCTAAACCCACTAAAACATTCAGCAAGATTGTAACAAGTGGGCAGGTTTTTGATTATCATTTCACATTGGTTGATACCGCAGGATTAGAATCCGTAACAAGCCCACATTATACTATTACTATACCTTAAATCTTACAACAAATCATTTGCTAAATTGGCTAAATCGCTTCGTTCACCTTTTTGTAGTGTAATGTGCGCGTATAACGGTTGCCCTTTTACTTTATCAATTAAGTAGCTTAGGCCGTTGCTTTGTGCATCCAAGTAAGGGGTGTCAATTTGATAGATATCTCCCGTAAAAATTATTTTAGTATTTTCGCCGGCACGTGTAATAATTGTTTTTACTTCGTGCGGCGTTAAGTTTTGCGCTTCATCTACAATAAAAAACATATTGCTTAAGCTGCGCCCGCGAATAAAAGCCAAAGGACAAATCACAATCTTTTCGTTCTCTATCATTTCATTAATCGCTTTCAGCTCCTTATCTTTTTCAGTAAACTGGCTTTTAATAAATTTCAAATTGTCCCATAACGGTTCCATATAGGGGTTTAGCTTGGAGTTTACATCACCAGGCAGGTAACCGATGTCTTTATTGCTTAATGGCACAATAGGGCGAGCCAAGTAAATTTGATGGTAGTTGCGGCGTTGTTCAAGAGCTCCTGCCAATGATAATAATGTTTTTCCTGTTCCCGCCACGCCCTGTATACTTACCAAACGAATATCGGGGTTCATAATAGCATCCAACGCAAACGACTGTTCCGCATTTTTTGGAATGATACCGTAAGAAGAAGTCTTAACCACTCTCTTTAATGTTTTGGAAGATTCCTCATAGCGCGTTAACACAGAGCCCCCGGCATTTTTAACCACGTAATAATGGTTAGCCAACGGCACTTCTTTTTTAAGAACATCCTTAGAAGGACAAGCGCCTTTTTCATAAATTAAATTTACCGCTTCAACGCTTGCTCTATCAACAACCGAATTCCCGGTATATAATTCATCAATGGTTAAAATTTTCCCGGTGGTATAATCTTCCGCATGCAGGTTTAATGATTTTGCTTTAATGCGAAGGTTAATATCCTTGGTAACTAAAATTACTTTTTTTGATGGGTTTGTTTCGGCGGTATAAAGGGCGGCATTTAAAATTTTATGGTCCGCCTTTTTTTCTCCGAATATTTTCTCGGCATCTATTTTTGACGATGTATGCATTTCTATTTTAAACCGTCCGTGTGTTCGGCCGTTAATAGGTGTCCAGTCCTGTAACAGGTTTTTTCCGGACATCACATCCACATACCTTGTAAATTCACGCGCTGCAAAATTTTTAGTATCGTTTCCTTTTTTAAAATTATCCAATTCTTCTAAAACAGTAATAGGAATAACAACATCATGTTCCTGGAAATTTTTTATCGCGGTATGATCATAAATAATAACGGAAGTATCTAATACAAATATTTTTTGTTCAGTTGCTGAGGGAGATGCTTTTTTTGCCATAAGTTATGTAAGGTTTAGATAGGTTAAATCTATTCGTTTTAGCCCGTTAAAATGAATGAGCCTATAATAGAAATAAACACCAATATGTTTATACTGAAATGTTAAATTTTTTAGCGTCTTCGTCCAAATGAGTTGATTTTTTCATTTCTCTTCTATATATTTACTTCAATTAACCTTTGATTATATAAAAAACATTTACTTGCTTTTTTTCAACGGTTACCAATCAGGAAGCAGGGAAGTAAATGTATGTGAATACAAATGAACGGCGGAACAAAATTAGTAAAAGTAATTCTTGAATAAATATTTAATGCTTTTATAAGCAGGTTTTACATTAGTTGTAGAGCCAGCTATTGCTTTGTAACAGAAGCTTCCGGGCATTTTAAAATAAAATGTGCCATCTTGTTAATTTTTTTTGGATTATTACCGGAGAAACTAATTTTGGTTCCATGTTTGTTATATTTACTTAAGTAAAACCCTCGAAGCATATACTGTATGAAAAAACTTTTATCAATTGTAGCATTTTTTGCTGCGTTATCTCAACTGCAAGCTCAGTGCTTAATGTACCCCGTACTTTTAAGCCAAAGAGTTTCACAATCAGCATTGGTTATTGAAGGCAAGGTGGTAAACCAACAGTCTTTCTGGAATAGCGAACACGATAAAATATATACCTCTAATTTGATAGAAGTATATAAAACATTTAAAAATACATGCGCCCCATATATAGAAGTTATTACGGAAGGCGGTATTGTCGGAAATGATAAACATGTATTTGATCCTACACTTATAGTACATATAAACGAAACAGGTGTATTTACACTTAATCAAAATACCCAACCTTCACAATTCGGGAAGCAGGTTTACGAATCATACGGAAGCGCACAGGGCTTTATAAAGTATGATGTTTCTGTTAATGCGGCTTCGGAACCTTTCAATACTTATCAAAACGCGTCTTCAACGCTTTATACTACCATTTCGCAATTTACGGGCGCAAGTTATGTGCCGTTAAGTTCTGTAAACCCGTTTCAACAAGCTTCACATTCGGGCGGTAACACCGTACAAAACATCGCTTCCATTTCAGGTTTCTCACCAACCACAATTACCGCGGGTACGTTTTCAGTTTTAACTATCAACGGGTCAGGTTTTGGAGCAACTGCAGATGCGTCATTAATTGGTTTTAAAAACGCGGATGATGGCGGAGCGACCACTGTATCACCTATTGCCTCACAAATAGTATCATGGACAAACACACAAATACAGGTTCAGGTACCAATAGGCGCGGGCACAGGCGTTATAAATGTAAATGGGTCAAACAGCGTGGTAACTTTAACGGTTCCATATTCCGAATTAAATGTAACAAACGCGGGAATGGTTTATAATACAAAACATATTAACCAGTCAGGCGGAGGTTATTTGTGGACTTATAATACTGCTTTTAACACCAATGCTCCTGCTAAAGCGGCTTTTCTGCGTTCATTACAATCATGGCGCTGTGCTACCTATATTAACTGGCCAACCGCTGCCGTAACATCAAGCATTACTGCCTCAGCAAGTGACGGAATAAATATTGTAACCTTTAATTCGGGCTTAGGCGCGGGTATTTTAGGACAGTGCGGAAGTTACTTTTCAGGTTGCGGTTCAGGAGCATCCATGCAGTGGTTTGTTGCAGAAATGGATATTCAATTTGCAAATACGCCGGGCGGTTTAACTTGGCAATACGGCCCTGCTGCACCAACAAGTTCGCAATATGATTTTGAATCAGTAACGGTACACGAGCTGGGGCACGGCCACCAATTAGGCCATGTTATTAAATCAACGGATCTCATGCATTATGCATTATCTAACGGGCAATCAAAACGTACTTTAAATACAGATGATCTGAACGGCGGTTTGGATGTAATGGCAAGAAATGCACAGGCAGGCGGCACATGTGCCCTGCCGTTAATGACCCCCTTAAATTCATCGAATTGCGCATTGGGTTCACCAACAGCAAGCTTTACGGCTAATAAAACAATAGTATGCGTAGGACAAAATGTTATATTTGCGAATTTAAGCACAGGCTCGCCAACTTTAACTACCTGGACTTTTGCAGGAGGCACACCTTCCACGTCAACCGTGTCGAGCCCTACAGTTACTTATAACACTGCGGGTACATACAGCGTTCAGTTAGTAGCAACAAATGCAACAGGAAGCAGTACCTATTCCGTGTTGGCCTATATTAATGTTACAAGCCCAACGGCATTGCCGTTAACACAGGATTTTCAAACAGCTGTTTTTCCGCCTGCAAATTGGTATATATATGACGCGGGCAATGATAATGTTACATGGAAATTATCAACCACAGCGGGCTATTTAAGCACTCAAAGTACTGTTTTTAATAATTACAATGACAGTATTAATAACAGGGACGAATTAAAATCATACGTCAATTTAACGGGTTTTTCAAGCGCTAAAATGACCTTTTACAGATCGTATTCAAATACATTTGGCGGAGCTTATTCAGATACACTTCAAATTGGAGTGTCAACAAACTGCGGCACTTCTTTAACATCGGCTTATCTAAAAGGCGGTACACAATTAGCTACTGCGGTTACTGCTACCAATTCCGCGGCATTTACACCTACAGCCGCATCTCAATGGCAAAAAGATTCTATTGATCTTACTGCTTATATAGGGCAACCTAATGTGTTGGTTTCATTTATAAACAGGGGCCACTATGGCGATGCCATTTACCTTGATAATATAAATATTACAGGAGTTACGGTTGCCAGTCCTACAGCGGCTATTAGTTCTGTAAACACCGGTTGTACAGGCAGCGCCATTACTTTAACGGATGCATCTACGGGAGGCCCAAGCTCTTGGGCGTGGAGCATGACGGGAGGAACGCCCTCATCGGCGATTTCACAAAATACATCTGTAACATATACAACCGTGGGTGTAAAAACAATTACGTTAACCGTTGCTAACGGTTCGGGAACTACTACTGCAACAAAAACAATTACAATAACGGCTACGCCAACAGTAGCAGCATCTGTAACTAACACAACTATATGCAGCGGCTCCTCTGTTATTGAAACTTTAACAGGTGCAGGCACTTATATTTGGTTACCGAGCGGTTCCGGGGCTGCAAGTACTTTAACACCTGCATCTACAACGGTTTATTCAATAACAGGAACAACAAGCGGTTGTACAAGCGCTGTTAAAATGGTAACCGTTACGGTTAATCCTACTCCAACCGTTGCTGTTACGGCTTCCTCTTCTACAATTTGTGTAGGACAAACAACTACGTTAACAGCGAGTGGTGCTGCAAGCTATGCATGGTTACCGGGCGCCCAAACAACTACGGTTATAGCGGTGAGCCCTACTGTTACTACAACCTATACTGTAACGGGAAGTAACGGAAGCTGTAGTTCATCAAACGTTATTACAATTAACGTAACTACCGCTCCAACCATTACAACATCCATTACTAACACAACTGTATGTAGCGGAATATCGGTAACCGTTAATCTTTCAGGAGCTTCCACGTATAGTTGGTCACCGACAGGTTCAGGTTCCTCAAGCGCTTTAACGCCTGCATCAACTACTATCTATACAGTAAACGGCAGCGTAGGAAGCTGTACGAGCGCATCAAAAACGTTTACGATCAACGTTAATACTACGCCAACGGTTGGTATCTCCGTTTTTTCAAATACAATTTGTACAGGACAAACCGCTACTTTAACCGCAAGCGGTGCGGCAGGATATACTTGGTTGCCGGGTTCTCAAACAACTTCTGTTATTACAGTGAGCCCCTCTGCTCCTACATCCTATACAGTAACAGGTACCACGGGCGGTTGCAGTTCAACAAGTAATATTACTATTTACTTAACGTCTACTCCAATCATTGCAGCCTCAATTACTAATACTAGTACCTGTAGCGGAACCATGGTTACAGTAAATATGACGGGCGCTTCATCATACAGTTGGTTACCTGCGGGATCAGGTGCTTCATCGGGTTTAACGCCTTCAGCAAGTACTATTTATACTGTAACAGGCAGTACGGGCAGTTGTATGGGGAACTCAACCACGTTTACCATTAATGTGCTTCCAACAACGGTAATTACAGCTTCCGCGTCTTCAACAATACTCTGTGCAGGTTCATCCGCCACTTTAACTGCTGCGGGAGCAAGCAATTACACATGGACCCCTGCAACTAATTTAAGCAGTGCAAACGGAACTGCGGTTTCTGCTAACCCTACATCAACAACAATCTACACGGTTTCAGGAAGTAACGGAACCTGTTCAGGAAATCAAATAATTACATTAACTGTTAATGCTTGTACAGGTTTGCAAACACTTGCATCAGGAAATAATATTACATTATATCCTAACCCAAGCAACGGTGTATTTACTGTTTCGAGTACATCTAACACGGGTAAGTTGGAAGTGTCGGTTGTTAATACGTTAGGGCAAACAGTAGTAATGGAAAGCAGCAAAGACCCGAAAGTATTATTACTGGATATGAGTTCTTTCAGTAAAGGAGTTTATTATGTGAAAATACAAATGAACGATGGAATGAAATTACTAAAAGTAGTTCTTCAATAGGAAATAATAAATTCAATAAAAAATCCCGGCTCACTAGTGAACCGGGATTTTTTTATGCAGTAAGGCTTTAAAGCGAATTTAAACGCTCTAAAAAGGCATCTTTTTTGCGCCTGCTGATCTCCAGTTTTGTATTATCGCTCATAATGGCATATCCGCCGTCTTCTTTTAAAAAGCGAACTACGTGGTTCATGTTAATTAAATGGTGATGATGGATCCTGATAAAATCATTTACAGGCAACAGGTCTTCGTAATGCTTTAAACCTACAGATACGATGATCTTTTTACCTCCGTTTAAAAAGAAAATGGTGTAGCTGCCATCGGCTTCGCAACGGATAATATCTTTAATGTTTACAATTTCGTAAGCGTTACCTGTAGGCAAAGTAATTTTACTGTAATTATCATCTGCTCTTTTTAAGTTTTGAATTAAGAATTGAAGGTTTTCCATACTTGGCAGACTTGTCGTTTTTTTCTTCAATACTTTTTCAATGGCAATTTTTAATTCCTCAATGTCAATAGGTTTTAAAAGGTAATCACAGGCACTATACTTAATGGCTTTTAGCGCATGCTTATCTGTAGCGGTAGTAAAAATAATTTCAAATTTCAAGCCCTGTACTTTTTCCAATACGTCAAAGCCTGTCCCGTCAGGCATACTAATGTCGAGAAAAACCAAATCGGGTTGAAGCGTGGTGATAAGTTCAACTCCTTCGGCCACATTTTTTCCCTGGCCTACCAAAGTCACTTCAGCAAAATTTTTCTTAATAAGATTAGCCAGCATTTCGCGACTTTTTTGTTCATCTTCAATAATTAATGCTTTCATGTGAGTAGTAGTTTAATAGTTATTATGATGGGATGTGGTATATGGTGATTTTAATGTCAAAATTTGTAAGACTTAAATTTAAAAAATAATTTGCTATTTCACATAAGGTATAAATAAATCGATACGGGTTCCTATAGCTTCTTTTTGTGCATTATACAGGTCGGTAATATTTACACTCAGGTTAGATTGATGGATCGTATTTAAAATCCGTAAACGGTCTTTTGTTATTTTCATACCAAGTGAGCGATGTTTAAAAGAAGGTTGAATACTTTTTAATGCTTTGGCTGCGTCACGCCCTATACCGTCATCAATCACAGATATTTTTATAAATTGATTGACCAGTTGCATTTCAATCGTAATTAAACCGTTTCCTTTTTTAGGATTGATGCCGTGCAAAATAGCATTTTCAATATAAGGCTGTATAAGCATTGGCGGGATCTCATCATAATCTCCGTCAATTTCAGGATCAATGATAATAGCATAATCGAATTTATTTTCAAAACGCATTTTTTCCAGCTCAAGGTATAAGGTTAAACTGTCCAGGTCTTCATTAATAGTTACTGTAGGTTTATCCGAATTATTTAAAATAAGCCTGATAAGTTTTGCAAATTTGTTAAGGTATTTTACGGCTTCTTCACTCTTACTGTTTAAAATATAATGCTGTATGGAGTTTAAAGAGTTAAATACAAAATGAGGATTCATTTGCGCCCGCAATGCTTTTAGCTCTGCTTTCGATATTTCCACATCCTGTTCAAATTTTTCTTTTTGTTTTTTGTTCAGCTGGTTTAACCTGATCCTGAAAATAAGAATAACAGAACCGATCGCAATAATTAAACCACCTAATGTAAACCACCAGGTTTTATAAAAGGGAGGGTTTATTTTGAATGCAAACTGAGTAGGCTCAATGTTCCAAATGCCTTCGTTATTGCAGCTTTTAACTTTAAATGTATATTTTCCGGCAGGTAAGTTATCGTACTTTACAAAGTTAATATCGGTATAAGGGCTCCATGTCCTGTCAAAGCCTTCCAACTTATAGGTGTACAGCACTTTTTCAGGATTAGTTAAACAGATGCCGTCAAAATCGAAACTAATATTATTAAGTGCATAGGGTAGTACCGAACCGTTAGTCAAAAGTGTATCGTTAAACGCGAGTTTAATTTTTGTAATGTTTGTTATGGATAGATTATCATTTAAAATAAAATCTTTTGGCGAATACCTGATAAGCCCGTTAACGGTGCCAAACCAAATGCTGCTGTCGGCATCTTCATATATGCCGTGCGTGTTCGATTCAACGCCCGAAAAGCCGTCGGCTTTACTGTAGGATTCAATGGATATTTTATCGTAGTTTAATTTTTGAAGATCAATGCGGTTAATTCCCTGGTTAGTGCCGGCCCACAAATAACGGTTGTCTTTTGTGAGGCTTGTTGCATACACAAGCTCAGAGCTTAGCCCGTCTTTTTCGGAAATAATTTTGTAACTGTGCTTATTGGGATTAAATATTAGTACCCCGTTCATGGTTGCAGCATACAAATTTCCCCGGTCATCTTTGTTCAGGTCAAGCGCAGTGTTTACAGGATCAGGGGAAGAAATGGTTTGGCGTTTAAATTCATTTCCCTCTAATTTATAAATGCCAACAAGGTAAGTGCCAACCCATAAATCTCCTTTCGAGTCTTCAATAATGCTCCATATATCATAACCATTATTATCAATACTTACGGCAGGTAATTTATAATAGGTTGTTTCATATGAAGCACCCTTTTTTTTCATGGAGCACAAACCATTTTTTCCTCCAATCCAGATCGTATTTTTAGTGTCTTTATAAAAGCAATTAATGGGTGCTTGCTGCTTAAAGTTAATGCCTGATATGATGTTGTGAAATGTTTCGTTTTTTAAAACGGAAATGCCTTTGTCTGTCCCAAACCATATACTGCCGTCATCCATCGGCAATATGCAGGCAACCCTGTTATCAAGCAACCCTTCTTTAGTGGAATAATTTTTAAAAAACCCTTCCGAAAATTTATACACGCCGTTATCTTCTGTACCAAGCCATAGATTTTGTTTGGCGTCACGAATGATCTGGTAAATAAATGCACCTCCAAGTCCTGTTTGCCTATCATAAACCGTAAATCCTTTTCCCCTGTATTTATATAAACCGCTATGGGTGCCAATCCATAAATTATCTTCGTAATCGGTTAATAATGAACTAATATGATTTGAATTATTATCGTAGCTGACGTTATAATACGAAAACTCATTTCCGTTAAAGCTGATTAGGCCTGACTTAGAGCCTATCCACACTGTACCGTCTTTTTGGCACAAGACGCACGTAATGTTTTCGTCGAGTAAGCCATTGTTAATATGAAAGGTATTGGTCGTGTTTTTTTCGATATTCAATAAATATAAACCTTTGTCTGTGCCTACATATACACTACCGTCTTTCTTATTTTCCGATACGCCCGTAATGTTCACACTGTCTATAACGGGCTCAAATATTTCGGAATGCAATTTTTGTTTATATAGCCCTTTGTTGGTGCCTATAAAAACTCCGTGTTTTTCGGAATATAGTAAGCAGGTAATAGTATAGTTTTTAAAGAAAGGAACTTGTATTACTCTTTTGCCGTTCCATATACATAAGCCTTTATTAGTGCCGGTCCATAACCCGATTCCCGGATCCAGGCAAAAGCTTGTGACGTAGTTAGACGGTAAGCCATCCTTTACATAATAATTACTGATCTGTCCGTCTATCTTATCAATTACGCTTAAGCCGTCAATAGTACCAACTGTAATAAAATGAAACTGATCTTCAATAATGGCATTTACATAATGGTTTGCCAACCCGTTTTTTGGAGAATAATTTTTGAATGTTTTACCGTTAAATTTACTGAGGCCCCCGTAACCACCGCTCCATAAATAGCCTTTGCTATCCTGGAACATGGTAAAAATCTGCACATAGGGCAAGCCGTTCTCTACCGAATAATTTTTAAAATTATATTGTTGCGCACCTATACGACCAAAAAAAAAGAGCGTATAAACGAACCAAATCTTTAAAAACAGGTCTTTATGCAGTTGTGTTTTCATTACCAATACTAAAGTATAAATTTATAACCGGTTTTCAGGCCCTTTTTTGTAACCGGTAAGGTTTAGGGTATAACCGGGCATAAAGGCACGTCTGTTGTGCGCCAATTTTAAACGATTACCGGGATTATTTGCAGTATCAGGCTTTGTTGTTTCAAATACCCTGAATATCAATTAATTATTTAGTAAAAATTATCACAAAGCAACGTGTAATTTTTGTATTTTCGTTAGCTTAAATTTAAACTCTATTATGTTAACGTTCCTCAAAAAGTTTTTCGGCACAAAATCCGAAAAAGATATCAAAATCATTCAACCTATTGTAAGTCAAATTTTAGAGATCTACCCGACTCTTAAAAATTTATCTAACGATGAATTGCGTTTAAAAGTAGATGTGCTAAAACAAAAAATACAAGATTCCGTAAAAAGCGAGCAGGCAGAAATTGATGCTATTAAAGCGCGTGTAGAAAAAGAGTACGATCTGGATGTAGAAACCAAAGAAGAATTATATAAGCAAGTTGATGAAATTGAAAAAAACATCACCAAAAAATTTGATGAGGTGCTTAATGAGATTTTACCCGAAGCGTATGCTATTTTAAAAGATACGTCGCGTCGCTTTGCAGAGAATGAAGAATTGGTTGTTACGGCTAATGAGTTTGATAAGGACATTGCAAAAACACACAAAAATATTTTAATTACCGGAAACCAAGCAACCTGGAAAAACCGTTGGATAGCGGCAGGTACAGAAGTGCTCTGGAATATGGTACATTATGATGTGCAGTTGATAGGCGGTACTGTATTACACCAGGGAAAAATTTCGGAGATGGCAACCGGTGAAGGTAAAACGTTAGTTTCTACATTGCCTGTATTTTTAAATGCATTATCAGGCCGCGGTGTACATGTTGTAACCGTAAATAATTATTTGGCAAAAAGGGATAGTGAGTGGAACGCACCGTTGTTCCAATTTCACGGGTTAAGTGTTGATTGTATTGATAAGCATGAGCCTAATACCGATGAGCGCCGCAAAGCTTACTTATGCGATATTACTTACGGTACCAATAACGAATTTGGTTTTGATTATTTGCGTGATAACATGGCACGTGAAGTATCTGATTTAGTACAGCGTAAACATAATTTTGCGATTGTGGATGAGGTGGATTCTGTGCTAATTGATGATGCCCGTACACCGTTAATTATTTCCGGGCCTACGCCAACCGGTGATAAACATGAGTTTACAGAATTTAAACCGCGTGTTGAAAAATTATTGGCTGCGCAAAAATCGTATGTGCAATTATGTTTAACGGATGCCAAACGTTTATTTGCAGAAGGAAAAGAGAAAGAAGCAGGTATTCCTTTGTTACGCGCTTTCAGAGGCTTGCCGAAGAACGGCGCCTTAATTAAATTTTTAAGCGAGCCGGGTGTAAAAGCTTTGCAACAAAAAACGGAAAACTATTATATGCAGGATCAGCAAAAAGAAATGCATAAAATAGATGTTGAATTGTTTTTTGTGATTGATGAAAAAAACAATACAGTAGATTTAACAGAGAAAGGAATTGACCTGATTACTACTAACAGTGATGATGCCCACTTTTTTGTGATTCCTAATGTAGGCGAAGAAATTGCCGACTTGGAGAAAAAAATATTTGAAGATCCTAAAGAAAAAATCATTTTAAAGGATGCTTTGTTAAGAGACTTTAGTATTAAAAGCGAACGGATCCACACGGTGAATCAATTATTAAAAGCGTACTCATTATTTGAAATTGACCAAGAATATGTAATTGCTGACGGACAAATTAAAATTGTAGATGAACAAACAGGTCGTATCATGGAAGGGCGTCGCTACAGCGATGGCTTACATCAAGCGTTAGAAGCAAAGGAAAATGTAAAGATTGAGGCAGCCACGCAAACTTACGCTACTATTACATTGCAAAATTATTTCCGGATGTATAATAAGCTTGCGGGTATGACAGGTACTGCGGAAACGGAAGCCAATGAGTTTTGGGATATTTATAAGTTGGATGTTGTTGTGATTCCTACCAACAGGGATATTTCACGTAAAGATGAACAGGACCTTGTTTACAAAACAAAACGCGAAAAATATAACGCGGTAATCGAAGCCACCGTAAAATTAGTAGAAGCAGGAAGACCTGTATTGATAGGTACAACAACCGTTGACATATCGGAATTACTAAGCCGAATGCTTAAGCTGAGAGGAATTAAGCATAATGTATTAAATGCCAAATTGCACCAAAAAGAAGCGGACATTGTTGCTGAGGCAGGTCAGGCGGGAACCGTTACCATTGCTACCAACATGGCAGGCCGTGGTACCGATATTAAATTAGGTGCGGGAGTTAAGGATGCCGGTGGTTTGGCCATTGTTGGTACAGAACGCCATGAGTCGCGCCGTGTAGACAGGCAGTTACGAGGCCGCGCAGGCAGGCAAGGTGATCCCGGGAGTTCACAATTTTTTGTGAGCCTGGAAGATAACTTGATGCGTTTATTCGGCAGCGAGCGTATAGCAAGTTTAATGGATAGGATGGGGCTTGAAGAAGGAGAAGTGATTCAACATTCTATGATCTCAAAATCAATTGAGCGTGCGCAGAAAAAAGTGGAAGAAAATCACTTTGGTACGCGTAAGCGCTTAATTGAGTATGATGATGTAATGAATGCGCAACGTGATGTGGTTTACAAACGCAGGCGCCACGCACTAAACGGGGATAGGTTAAGCATTGATATTGCAAACATGATTTATGAAGTGGCGGAAAGCATTGTCAGCGAATTTTATCCAAACAGAAATTTTGAAGAATTTAATTTTGAGTGTATTAAAAATTTCGGAATGGAATCGCCCTTCACCGATAAAGAATTTAATGCAGGTAAAGAAGATGATCTGATCCAAAAATTATTTGAGCAGGCCGAACATCATTACCGTGTTAAATCACAGCAAATAGCCGATATGTCTTTTCCTGTAGTGAAAGATGTATATACAAACCCTAATAATAATTTCGAAAATATTGTAACACCTTTTACGGATGGCGTAAGAACTGTACAGGTAATGGCAAACCTTAAAAAGGCTTATGATACAAAAGGCAGGGAATTGTTGGCTGTGTTCGAAAAAACAGTGATTCTTGCAATGATCGATGATTCGTGGAAAGAGCATTTAAGAGAAATGGATGACCTAAAACAATCGGTTCAAAATGCGGCCCTCGAACAAAAAGATCCTTTAGTAGTATATAAGCTTGAGTCATTTAATTTATTCAGAGAAATGATCGCTAAAACGAGTAAGGATATTATTTCTTTTTTAATGAAAGGCAGCTTGCCTGTTGAAGATAATAATGCTAATCAGTTACAACAAGCGCGCTTTACACAAGAGCAAGTCCCCCAAAGAACAAAAGAAAAATTAGTAGAGAGCAGGAGCGAGGAGGAAGCACAGCAACAACAAGAACTTCAAAAACCAAAACAACAGCCTGTGCGGGTTGAGCAAAAAATTGGAAGAAATGATCCTTGTCCTTGCGGAAGCGGTAAAAAATACAAGAACTGCCATGGAATAGGCATAGCATAATTTATAACACAGGCTTAATAAAAAAGTTTCGCAGATTAATCTGCGAAACTTTTTTTGTATAAATTAATGATTATAAACGGATGGTTCCTTCAATGCCGTCATCCGGGGTTTTTCCTGAAACAGCAGCAAATGCCATTTTAATTAAAGAAACCATTTTACCGTCTTTTGTATCCCAGTAATAAGCTTCCTTGGGCTTAATACATATTAGCGTAACGTTAGGGTCTTTTTTGCCTTCTTCAAACCAGGCATCAGCCCATTTGGTCCAAAGTTCTTCAATTTTGGCTTTGTCCTTTAAAATTGTAGCATGGCCGTATACCGATAAAAAATGAAAATCAGAATTTTTCGCGTAGATCAATTGGACTTCATCATGATCCTTTATTTCTAAATTTTTATGACTGTCTTGCGAACTGATAAACCAAATGTTTCCCTCTTCATCTACAATCCTTGTACTCATAGGCCTGGTTTCAATAGGCATTCTGTCAATTCTCGTACAGAACATACAGGTTTTAATATCCTCGGCCATCTCTTTTAATTTTTTAATGGCCTCTGTGCTTGTTAAGTTTTTTGTGTCTCCCATAATTTTAGTTTAGTCGGCTTTATTAAAACAAAATGGCGATGAATGAATCATCGCCATTTTAGGAACACTGATTATAAATTTTATTGCGTCTTTGAACTCCCCCGAATTATAACAGTAAGTATACCGTTATGAACGCAATAAATTATAACAATGTTATTTTTTTTAATACTAAGAGCTGTACTCACTAAGTACATTATTGTGCCATTTTTATATTATTTTTAAATTATTGAAATACAGTTGTTTAAAAACATGTATACTATATATGTGGAATTTAAAAGTGTAGAATATAAGCTACAATTCCCCTAATAGCTTATAAACGCCGGTTTTGAAACAGCAAATGCCCTCACCCTTAACGTAAAACTTGCAATAGGATTGTATTTAAGGATGTAATTTCCCCCGTCCGGAAAAAACGGATACATGCCAAATGAAACCTGGAAGGTGCTGCTTAACAGGTTTTCATTACGCACCATTAATCCTATCGTATAAGCTTGGTATAAGTTACTTTGAGCCAGCGGCCGGTCAGGGCTGCCAATTACACCAAAACCTGCCGTAATAACCGGTGCAAGTCTAAACCCTATAACATTATAAGGCAGGTAAGCTACGGTTTCGGAGTTCAGCATCATCTTTGTGTTTCCTGATAAAGAGCCGCTGTTAAAGCCGTAAAGGTCATCAGGGCTAATGGTTGTTCTTTCGTTATTGAGTTTATTTTCGCCATGCACAAAATCGTATTTTAAAAATTGTCTGAAATACCAACGTCCTTTTTTTAAAAGATCGCTAAAATAATAAAGGTTGTATTTTGTGGTAACATCGTTTGGGACATGTTTATTAAAGAAAATACCGTAGGTAAGTGTTACCGATATGTATCCGAAGCGTTTGAAATGCTTGGCCCGTGCTATTTCAAAGCCGCTGTAATATCTTATTTTTTTTGATTCCACTTTTAAAACACCGTAAATGCACTGGATGATAAGTCCTTCGGGTACGTCCTCATTGGCCCCAAACCTGTAAATATATTTATCTTTATAATATTGCTGAACGGCAAAACCAACATTACCTACTGCTCCGTATGAGTTTAAAACAGTTTTATTAGGGTCTATGTCTGCATTTGGCCTGCGCTGGAATTCGTTAGCATAATATCTGCCTCCCGTAATAATATTTGTACTCTGATTAAAGATGCTGGTGTCTTTACTTAATTTAAAACTTTTAGCGCCCCACACATCGTACTGTATATTATCTAAATTTACCCTTTTTGGTTCATCTATAGAATCCTTATAATCAAAAAAACTCCATGCTTTTGAAAGATAAACACCGCCTGCCCACTTAGCCAAAGGAGAGTAAAAGCCCCTGTCGAACGATACGGATGTTTGCGTTACATTTTTATTGGTTTGGTAATACAGCGATGCCGTAATATAAGTATTATCAATATTATCAATGCCGTAAGAGCCATAGAAATCGAGAACAGTGGGCCTCCTTATCTGTGCAAACTGTTCAAAAGTTTGTCCTACACCAAATAAATTATAATTTCTGAATTTAGCATTTACAAATACATCCGTTATTAAAAAAGGAATGGTGATTGGCCATTTATCAACTACTACCACATTTACGTCCACACTATCTTTATTTTTCGTAGGCACAATGGAAATGTTTACATCATTTACATAGCGTGCTTCCCGTAACACCCTTTCCGATTCACTTAATTCCAAAGGGTTAACAGGCTTATTTTCTTTAAACAAAAGCTTATTAATAATAATCCATTTACGTGTGGTCGTGTGGGCTCTGTTTCCGGCATGTTCCAGCGTTGTTATTTTTCGGGGAACAGTGTCTGTTACCGAATACCCGAAAGGATCGTATACTCTAATATTAATGTTCCTGATAATTTTATCCTGGTACTTTAAATACGGATTTACTATTTTCTCTTCTTTCGAGCCCGGGTGTTTAGGATATTCAATAGGCTTTGGCTCAACAAAAATAGCATCGTAAGCCATTTTGGTAAGCTTGTGCTTATACATCACCGTTTTTATTTTCTTGTAAAATTTTAGAGTATCTTTTAACGGTGTGGCATCTTTTGTTTGAGCCGTAAGAGTAATGCACATAAAACACCATGTTATACATGTTGCCAATCCCCGACTTAACAGCCTATTTGACATATTTGCAGACATGTAATCTTATAATCCTTTTAAGAAAATATTTATGGTTATAAACTACTTGCAATTTAAATACCGGTAGCCCTGCTGTTAAGTAAGCAGAGGTCATATATTATTCCATGCCAATATGGATGAGCGCGTCACCCTGGTTTACAACCGGTTGGTTATTGATGCCTACAATATAACCGTCAACAGTAGAAAGGACTTTATGTTCAACATACCCGAAAGGATTACAGATAACTCCCAACAGATCATCTTTGGCAACATACGCGCCGTTTAGTACATTCATGTGAAAAAGCCCGCTGCTGTTAGCTCTTATCCAACTATCCTTTTTAATTTTTACCGCAGTATTATTTGGAATGTCAATATCTATCATTTTAAAATTCTTCATTAGCCTAAGGCAGCCGTTTACGCCCTCGTTAATAGCAGTGTAGTCAAAGCGCATGCTTTCGCCACCTTCATAAACCAAAAT
>JANYGK010000009.1 GCA_025362395.1 Bacteroidota bacterium | reverse complement strand
AGAGAATGTATTGGCTGCCATAGGTTGGCCGTTGGCTTCAATGGTATTAATAGAATTATTTAAATCCCAATACCAGTCTGTAATGGTTCCGCTACCGGGGCCTTCCGTAACGGTAAAGGTCATGGCGCTGCGGTCGCAGGCCGAGCTGTTAGAAAAGAGTGGTATCGGTTTTTTGTAGACATCCACCGCTTTTACAACCGTGGCCACACAACCGTTATTGGAGGTAACGGTTAGGGTTACATTGTAGGCGGCAGGTGTGGCATAAGTATGACTAACGATTGCCGCAGTGCCCGTAGAAGTACCCATGTCTCCGTAAGCCCACGCGTAATTGGTATTGGTCCCTACCGCAATGGTGCTCACGCTTCCGTCGAAGGTATTGGGCTGGGCATTGATACACTTGTTAACGAAGGTAAAGTCAGGAACAGGCGCGGGGTTTACATACACCGTAAGGGTGGAGGTGCTGTTGGAGCAGGTTAGTCCTGCCACGGGAGTGGTGGATATTGTATAGCTTACAAGGTTTATTCCATAGGCCGGAAAAGTATAATTAGCCGTTGATACACCCGTTGCATCCACTGTTCCGTTACTTAAAAAGTCCCATACATACCCGTTTACGGGGTTGCCGTTTCCGCTGCTTGCATCCGTTAAGGCAGTAGGGCTGCCTAAACACACGGTATTGGATGTAAACGAAGCTGTGGGTATAGCATACACATTTACCGGTTTTACCACAAAGTCTGTACAGCTGTGTGTACTTGTGGCTGTTAACGTAACGTTATACAGGGCATTGCCGTTGGCGCCCAGTGTATAGCTGTGAATAGGATTTAAAGCAGTTGAGTTAGCGGTACCGTCTGCAAAAGCCCAGGTATAGCCCGGCGTACCTCCAACATTAGGATTAGTTGTAACGTTGGTTAAATTGGTAAAAGTAGTAGCCGTGCCGTAACACACATTGTTTGGTGAAAAATCAGGGATGCTGTGTCCCCACACATTTACAGGCAATGTAAAGGTATTTGTACACCCGTTCGAGGTAGCAACCTGCAAAGAGGCAGTGTAAGTGCCCGAGGCAGGAAACGCAAAGGTTGGGTTTTGAGTGGTATTATCTACCGAGCCGTTAGTGGTATAATCCCAGTTCCAGGTATTAACCGTGCCGGTGCCCGCCGTTGACAGGTCGGTAAAAGCGGTTTGTGTGGCTTGGCAAACCGATGTAGCGCTAAAGCTTGCAACAGGCGAAGGGTACACATTTACCGTATTGGTTATGGAAGCCGTACAGGTGGTATTAGCCATAACGGTTAAGGTAATGGTTTTAATACCGCTTGAGCTGTATCCTAAAGCCGGCGGGTTTTGATTGCTGCTTGTTGCCGGGTTAGCCGCCGCTCCAAAGGCCCACGTATAACTTGCCAATGCGGCAGGGGCTGCTACACTCGATGTATTGTTTAATGCTATATTAGCGCCCACACAGGCATTAACCGGTGTAAATGTAGCCGTAGGCAAGGCATTAACCGTTATGGTGATGCTTCCCGTATTTACACAGCCGTTATTGCTTGTGGCTTTTAAGGAAACGGTATAAGTACCTGCGGAGGCGTAGTTATTCGAGGGAGATTGCGTCGTGTTATCCGTCGTTCCGTTAGTATCAAAATCCCAAGCCCAGTTTGTAATGGTGGCCGTTGGCGTAATGGCCGAGGTGTTATTAAAGGTAACGGGTGTATTAAAGCATACAGGGCCTGCCGTAAAGGTAATAACAGGATTAGGATATATGACAATAGTCTTAGTAATTGAGTCTTTACAAAGGCCCGCATCGGTGACAACCAGCTTAACGGGAAAAGACCCCGAGGTAAGGTAGGTATGCCCCGGCAAGGTGCCGCTGCCGTTAGCAAGGCCGTCGCCCCATTGCCATACCTGGGACACTATACCACCCGCAGGGGTACTCGTACTGGTGAAGTTAGAAACAGCGTTTAAACAAGCATTTGCTAAAGTGAAATTTGAAGTGGGTCCTGATGATAAAGTAATACTTTTAGTAATGCTGTCAACGCAAGACCCATTAGTAATTTTCAATTTAATTGTTTTTGTGCCACCGGTAATATATGTATGGGTTTCCACCCCGGAAGTTCCGTTTGCTGTGCCGTCACCCCAAGTCCAAGTATAGCCTGAAATAACGGGTCCTCCGTTTTGGGAAGACGTACTTTGAAACGGCACAGCAAAGCTTGGTTGGCAAGGCGTTGTTGTAAACGTAAAATCAGCTATAGGTGTTGCGGTAGGGGCAAAGTTAAGCGTATAAACATACGCTGCAGTGCCGCAGGTAGAAAAAGGCGTGCAGGTAACTGTATATACACCCGGTACATTAGTAGTAACTGCTTGTGTTGTTCGTGTGGCAACGGTGCTGCCTATTGGCCCTGCCCATGCATACGTTTCCATACCGCCGGGTGCAGTTAACGTGCCCGTGCTGGTTCCGGAACATCCCCCGGTTGTTGAAGTCGTTAAAGTAGAACAAACCCCGTCAATATAACAATAAGCCCAATCATAGTTATACACGCACCACCTGTTTTCAATTTCAACAGTTATATTTTGTCCGTTATAAGGGGTTAAGTCAAATCCTAAATTTGTCCACGGAACATAGGTGGTAGGATAAGATTGGTTGCCGATATTTACACCGTTAGCCCCGGTTTGAAATCCCGAGAGCCCGTATGAACTGCCACCGGTACCAAAGGGATCAGCGTAATAACATTCAAAATTCGGACAAGGTATAATGTTTCCGGCACCATCTTTAAACCGGATAAATACTCTGGCGGCGTCAGCTGCGGAATGGGGATAATTTAAAATTACCATAGCAAACTTAAGCACAAAATAAGCATTGCTCGGTGTTACCGCAAAGGTTTGCCTGGCAATGCTTGTGGTAACGTTTGTATTATTTCCTAATTGTAAAGAAAAATTACCACCGGGACATACTACCGGAAATCCTCCGAAAGGATCGAGCCCCGCACCGGTTTTTATAACTGCGTCGCCTGTTGTAATCCAACCTGACGTAGTACCTGTTTCAAAATCAATATTAGTGCAGGGAGCTTGTGGTATAGGTGGATAAGTTCTGAAATTTGAAATAGGATTAATTCCGTATTTTGTATTTATAAATTCCCTCTCTCTTAAAAACAAATATCTTTTTGAGTTTTCATCCGAAAAATTTTCTGCCTTGACATTCTCCAATACAGCCGGTCTATTAAAGCCGCTTAATGAATCGCCATCATATACAATGTACGGTATTGACGGAACTAATTTTTGAAGCTGTCCTTCATGATTATGATTGCTGCGGTTAACTGTGTTTTGCCCCGTTATACCGTTATTAAGTAGAGCACAACACAATAAAGCCATGCATTTAATTGATTTGGTGAATGATTGATTTGCATAAAGAAATTTACAACCAAGACCCAAAAGTGCAACGATAAATACGTAAATAGTTTCCATGTAATTAAGCATTAAATGTTTATATAATATTACAAAAAAAAGTATAATAAAAAAATACCAATGAGTGAACGAAGGTTTAAAGTTAGTATAGCATAAAAAATCCCCCTTCGAAAGAAGGAGGATTTTAGCTGTTTAATGAAGTATCATGAGTTACTGTTCTGTCGGTTCTATATGTGAAATGGTTTCGTTTGAGATCTCTACATCCTTGTCGAAAGGGCGTTTCCCGAAAATAGCTTCCAAATCTTCTTTAAAGATCACTTCTTTTTCCAGTAATTTTTCAGCTAATAAGGTTAATTTTTCTTTATTTGCAACCAGTATCGCTTTAGTACGCGCATAGGCGATATCGATCATCTTTTTAACCTCTTCGTCAATCGTTTTAGCGGTATGCTCGCTGAACGGCTTATTAAAGCTATACTCGCTTTGACCCGAACTGTCATAGTAGCTCACATTACCAATTTTATCATTTAAACCGTAATACACAATACTCGCATAAGCCTGTCGGGTAATTTTTTCAAGATCACTTAAAGCGCCCGTAGAAATTTTACCAAACACAATTTCTTCCGCAGCGCGTCCGCCGAGTGTAGCGCACATTTCATCTACTATTTGTTCGGTTGTGGTAATTTGTCTTTCTTCAGGTAAGTACCAAGCAGCGCCTAATGAACGTCCACGCGGCACAATAGTTACTTTAATTAAAGGAGAAGCATGTTCACACATCCAACTTACTGTAGCGTGCCCGGCCTCATGGAAAGCAATAACGCGTTTTTCGTGAGGTGTAATAATTTTATTTTTCTTTTCAAGGCCTGCTATTATCCTGTCTACAGCGTCTAAAAAATCCTGTTTGGTAACTTGTTTTTTATTGGCGCGTGCAGCAATTAAGGCAGCCTCATTACAAATATTAGCAATATCTGCTCCGCTAAAGCCCGGTGTTTGTTTTGCTAAAAAGTCAATATCAACTGAAAGGTCAATTTTTATTTTCTTTAGATGCACCTGAAAAATTTCCTTACGCTCATTAACGTCCGGCATGTCAACATATATTTGTCTGTCGAAGCGGCCTGCGCGCATTAATGCCCTGTCTAAAATATCGGCGCGGTTTGTAGCTGCTAAAATAATAACGCCGCTGTTGGTTCCAAAACCGTCCATTTCAGTTAACAACTGGTTCAATGTATTTTCACGCTCGTCATTTCCGCCGGCAGCTGCATTCTTGCCGCGTGCACGACCAATAGCATCTATCTCATCTATAAAAATAATACAAGGTGCTTTTTCTTTGGCCTGTTTAAAAAGGTCACGCACACGCGATGCACCAACACCTACAAACATTTCCACAAAATCAGAACCTGATAAGGAAAAGAAAGGAACTTTAGCTTCACCGGCAACTGCTTTTGCCAATAATGTTTTACCTGTTCCCGGAGGGCCTACCAATAGGGCACCTTTAGGGATTTTTGCACCAAGGTCAGTATATTTTTTTGGATTTTTAAGAAAATCAACAATTTCCATTACCTCAACTTTTGCACCGTCTAATCCGGCTACATCATTAAATGTAATATTTGTATTGGAATCTTTATCAAATAAAACCGCCTTCGATTTTCCGATATTAAAGATCTGGCCTGCGCCGCCTGAGCTACCACCCATGCGTCTCATCATTACGATCCAAAGCCCTATCATAATAACGATAGGCAACAACCATCCCATGTGGTCTGTCCATTCCGTTCTGTCTTCTCTTGAAGGAGAAACTCTTATGCCAAGCGGCACATTTGCGTTTGCCTGTACCATACGAACCTGTTCAAGAAAATCTTTTACGTCGGGAACGGACACTTTAAAATGCGGGCCGGGTGTGGATTTCGGAGTAGGAAACATAAGCGCAACCTTTCCTGTTTTTTTATCTGTAAAGGAATAGCGCGATAAACTGAGGCTATCACTATCGATAGTGACTTCCGCAAATTTTTCGTTAATAATAACAATTTTCCGAACATCGCCTTTTGCCAGCATTTCCTGTTCAAATTTTGACTGGTCTATTTCATACATTCTACTTTCGAAATCCTGTCCAAAAAAAACAAAGCCTAAAAGTGCCACAATAACAATTCCGTAGATCCAGTAAAAACTGTTTCCATTACTATTATTACCGGATCCCCCAAACGGATTGGTCGGCTTTTTACCGAAACGGTCTCTCATTTTTTCAAATTGCTTCTTCCTTTCTTCTTCGGTATTTGGAGTGCTTTGATTAGAATTAGGGGTACTATTTTCAGATTCGTTGCTCATGATAAGTATATAACGTTTTTCTTTTTTGTTTGTTTAATCCGCAATGTGTTTAAATTCTCCGTCTGCCCATAAGCCTTCAATATTGTAGAAGGCCCGCGTGTCGCGTAAAAATACATGCGCCACAATATTTACATAATCCAACAATATCCATTCTGCATTTTGGTAACCTTCACTGTGATAGGGTTTTTCACTTGTTTTTTTAATGGCTGATTCTTCTAAAGAGTCGGCAATGGCATTAACATGTGTGTTACTGTCTGCATCACAAATAACAAAATAGTCTGCAACCCTGTGTTCAAGTTTGCTTAAGTTAATAATGGTGATGTTTTTTGCTTTCTTATCCTGCATCCCTTCAACAATAGCATCCAACAAGCTTGTGGTTTGTTCGGCGGTCGAATTTTTTTTAGGGCGTTTAGCTTTGCTTGTAACCTTTTTTTTGTTTTCTGTATTTGCAATTCTATTAGCTTCTTTTTGCGCTTCTTCTTTTTCGGTTAAGGGAACCTTCACAACTTTTTTTGCCGGTGTTTTTTTCGCTGCTTTTTTCGGAGCTGCTTTCTTTGTTGTTGGAGTTGTTTTTTTTACGATTGCTTTTGCCATATTTTAAATTTGCTAATACTATTCCCTTTTCTACTTTTGTTTATGTATAAGCAACAAATTTAACCTTTTTGCCTAAATGGAAACATTGTTTATAGGAAAGAACATGCTTTTTTTAACTGAAGTGGAAAGTACCAATACTTATGCCATGAACTTGTTAAGGAATGTTAACGCTATTGAAGGAACGGTAGTTTATACGGATAATCAAACTAACGGCAAAGGGCAAAGAGGAGCCTTATGGAACAGTGATATATCAAGTAACATAACGGCTTCAGTGATTTTGAAGCCCGGGTTTTTAAGTGCCGGTAAATCTTTTTTTCTGAGTAAAATAAGTGCTTTGGCGCTTTATGACTTATTGACTGATATTTTAGGTAATAGCCATTATGACATTAAAATAAAATGGCCTAATGACATCCTGGTAAATTCAAAAAAGATAGCAGGAGTTCTGATAGAAAACACTTACCATAACACCGTTTTGCAGTATTCGGTTATAGGTGTCGGATTAAATGTTAATCAGATTGAATTTAATGAATTAAACAATTATGCTGTTTCCTTAAAATTGCTTACAGGCATTGTGTATGAACGAAAGCAGCTTTTAGGAAAACTGTGCACCTGTCTTGAAAAGTGGTACCTTACTTTAAAAGCAAACAAAACCGATTTTATCAATGAAACTTATTTAAGCAGGCTATTAGGGCTTAATCAACATTTGTCTTTTAAAATGCCTGATGACAGGGTGTTTGAAGCTAAAATAATAGATGTTAACGCGGAAGGAAAATTATGTTTAGAGATGAATGATTTGAGCATCAGGAAATTTGAAATTAAAGAAGTACAGCTTATTAGCGGATTTTGAGGGTACCGCAAGTATCTAAATTTTTATTGAGTAAATAGCCGGTATGAGTTATTTAAAATGAATCGGTTTAGTTATCAAATTATTACCTTTATATTAATGAATAATTAATCCTTGAAAGAATAATGAAACTATTAAAATTCCACTACATATTGTTTTTGACTTTACTCATAAGTTGTAAATTTTATTCACAAGTTGCGTGCGGCTCAGCCGCTCCATTTTGTGCCAGCAGTGTTGGAGCAAACGGAGTTACTTTCCCGGCAGGTGTTAATAACGGGACTGCGGCACCGGGTACTGATTACGGCTGTTTATTTTCACAACCTAACCCGGCCTGGTATTATTTCCAAGTGTCAACAAGCGGTTCTATTGTTATGAGTATTGCAGGATCAGGTGGGTTCGATGTGGACTTTGTATGCTGGGGGCCTTTTACTTCTCAAACCGCTTGCGGTGCTTTAAGTAATAGCTGTTCACCGAATTGCCCAACCAACGTTGGAAGTCCGGGATTCTATCCTAGCGGTAATATGGCTGATTGCAGCTATTCGGGAAATTCGGCAGAAACCTGTACTATAAATAATGCTTTAGTGGGAGAATTTTACATGATGCTGATCACCAACTTCTCTAACCAGCCGCAGAATATCAACTTTAATCAGAGTGGGGGAACGGGTGCTACCGACTGTTCAATATTACCTTCTTCTTCCTCTCATACAATATGCCCTGCTCAAACCGCTACATTAGTAGCAAGTACTACATTACTTAATCCAACGTTTACATGGACTCCGGGTGGGGCAACCACACAAACTGTGTATGTATCACCTGCTGTAACAACTTCTTATTCCGTAACTGTTGCTGGTTCCATAACCGCTGGCGGTACACAAACTACAGTTGTAAATACAAGTACAGTGGTAGTTTCACCGTCACCGACTGTAACGCTTGGTTCTAACGCACCTGTTTGTGCAGGCGCAACTTTAAGTTTAACGGCTACGGGCGGCTTAACTTATAATTGGCAAGGACCGGGTGGCTTTTTATCTTCTGCTCAAAACCCTGTCATAACAAATGTTCCTGCATCGGCAGCCGGAATTTATACGGCTATTGTAACAAATGCAGCCGGTTGCTCGAATACGGGCACTATTAATATAGCTTTAGGTTCTCCTTCGTCTCCTACATTAACTTCAAACAGCCCTGTTTGTGCCGGCGGTACATTAAGTTTAACGGCTACAGGGGCCGCCACTTCTTATACATGGACAGGCCCGGGTGCTTTTACATCCAATGTTCAAAATCCGGTTATTACCTCCGTAACAAGTTCAGGTGTCTATTCGCTTGCTTCGTCGGGCTCGCTTTGTATTTCCTTAAACACTATTAGTATAACTGTAGTGCCAATAACAACTGTAACATTAAATTCTAATAGTCCTATTTGCCAAGGTACCGCTTTGGCTTTATCAGCAACAGGCTCTGCCACTACTTTTACATGGACAGGGCCGGGTGGTTTTACTTCTAACCTTCAAAATCCTACAATTCCTTCGGTAAGCAGCTCCGGTGATTATACACTTACTACGGGTACATTAAATTGTCCGACAGTTAATACAATAAGTACCGTAGTTATTCCTTACACCATTGTAACCATTGGTTCAAACAGCCCTATTTGTTCAGGCAATACATTAAGTTTAACAGCAACAGCTACCGCCCCTACTTATACCTGGACGGGGCCGGGTGGTTTTACATCCAATCTGCAAAATCCTACTATCACACCAATTTTAACTTCGGGCGTGTATACACTTACAACGGGAACATCAGGTTGTAATACAGTTAATACAATCAGTATAACGGTTATACCGGCCATTCCTATTAATATAAATGCGTTGCCTACTATCTGTAACAATGCTAATATAAACCTTACGGCCCCCGCAGGTGGAAATATATATAACTGGGTAGGTCCTAACGGCTTTACTTCAAACTCACAAAACCCTGTCATAAATAATGCAAGTGTGGTTAATCAAGGCATTTATTCGGTTTCTGTTACCGTTGCCGGTTGTTTAAACACAGGCTTTGTTAATGTAAGCGTTTATAATATTTTAAGTTATGTTACGATTCCCAAGGATACTACTTTGTGTTCGGGTAATACAGTAAATATAAGTGCATCGGGCACAGGCGGCAGTGGAACTTATAATTATAGCTGGAACCCGTCAACCGATCTTTCTAATTCTAATAATGCCACTACTGTTGCTACCGGAAATACAACTACGCAGTACACCGTTACTCTATCGGATGCAAATTGCGCACTGACACAAACTGTGCAGGCGGTTGTTACCATCAGTGTAAATCCTACACCTACTATCACGCTTGGCAATTTGAGGGGCTGTGAACCTTATGCGGCGCCTTTACAAAGCAGCAGTAATCCACCATCGGCAAGTTGCTCTTGGCTATTTAGTAATAATATCGCTTACGGACAATGCAACAGCACGGGTTTTGTTTTTCCTGTTCATGGAATTTATGATGCTACGCTTAGTGTAATTGATGTAAACGGTTGCCCTGCAACACTAACACAAACAGCCTATGTTATTGTAGATCCTAAACCACTACCTGATTTTTCGAACCTGCCTACTAATCCTACAGTTTTAATAAATGAAGTAAGCTTTAGTGATAACTCATCGGTTGGCTTACCCATAAAAAACAGGCATTGGATCTTTGGTGATTATTTTTTAAGTGAACAAAATGATACTTCAAATATTCAGAATCCAAGCCATGTTTATGAAAATGCGGCAACTTACACGGTAACTTTAGTTGTGACAAATAATTTTGGATGTAAAGATGAGGTTACAAAATTAGTGATCGTTGAACAGGAATTTGCATTGTTTATTCCTAATGCTTTTACACCTTCAAAAGCAGAAGGCAGGAATGATGTATTTATTCCGCAAGGTATAGGATTTTTAGCCGACAGTTTTGAAATGCTTATTTACGACCGTTGGGGAACGTTAATTTATAAAACCACTGATATTACAAAAGGGTGGGACGGTAGCATAAAAGGAAGCGGTAAGCTTGCAGAGCAAGGCGTATACGTATACAAAATTTTTGTAAAAGATTTTAAAAACCGGGATAAAGAATTTGTAGGGCATTTAACCCTTTTATAAAAATATTTAAAACTTTTAATAAGTATAAAAATCCTTCCCGGTATTTCCGGAAAGGATTTTTTAATTTTGAATAATAGCAATAGGTGTTTATTTACGGATAAAAGCTATTGTATTTAAAAGCAATACTAATAACAAATGAAACAATATCATGACTTAATGCGCCATGTTTTAGAACACGGCGTAAAAAAAGAAGACAGAACCGGCACAGGCACAATCAGCGTTTTCGGCTACCAAATGCGCTACGATCTTTCAAAAGGGTTTCCGTTGCTTACTACAAAAAAGCTGCACACAAAATCAATTATTCATGAGCTGTTGTGGTTTTTAAAAGGCGATACTAATATTAAATATTTAAAAGATAACGGGGTGCGTATTTGGGATGAGTGGGCAGATGAGAACGGTAATCTCGGGCCTGTATACGGCTACCAATGGCGGAGTTGGCCTACGGCATCGGGTGAGCATATCGACCAGATCACCCAGGTTATTAATATGATCAAAAAAAATCCGGATTCCCGTCGGTTAATTGTAAGTGCGTGGAATGTGGCTGATATTAATACTATGAAATTGCCGCCTTGCCATGCTTTTTTTCAGTTTTATGCAGCTGAAGGAAAATTAAGCTGCCAGCTGTATCAAAGAAGCGCGGATATTTTTTTAGGCGTTCCGTTTAATATTGCATCGTATGCTATATTAACCATGATGGTTGCGCAGGTTTGCGGCTTGGAGCCCGGAGATTTTGTACATACATTGGGCGACGCGCATTTGTATTCTAATCATATCGACCAGGCTAAACTACAACTTACGAGAGACCTCAGAACATTACCAACTCTTAAAATTAACCCGGAAATAAAATCTATTTTCGATTTTACATTTGAAGATTTCAATTTAGAAAATTATGATCCGCATCCGCATATTAAAGCTGAAGTAGCCATTTAAAAATTATAATAAATTTCAGCAATCATTTTAATACATTTACATTTGTAAAAAAAATAACTATGAGTGATATTAAAACAGTTTTAGAAAGTGCAAAAAGTCAGATGGAAAAGACTATAGCGCATTTAGAGATGGAGTTAGCAAAGATCAGGGCAGGAAAAGCAAATCCTACTATGCTTGATAATATAATGGTAGATTATTATGGAGCCAAAACACCTTTAAGCAATGTAGCAAGCGTTAATACACAGGATTCAAGAACTATACTGGTTCAGCCTTGGGAAAAATCGATGCTTACACCTATTGAAAAGGCTATTCAGGCTGCTAACCTTGGATTTAATCCTCAAAATGACGGTGTGCTGATTCGTATTATTGTGCCGCCGTTAACAGAAGACAGAAGGAAAGATCTGGTTAAAACTTCTAAATCTGTAGGAGAAGATGCTAAGATTGGGTTAAGAACTATTCGTAAAGAATCGATCGATAAAATTAAAGCTTTGCAAAAAGCCGGTTTGCCGGAAGATGAAGCTAAAGCGGGAGAAACTAAAATGCAAACTTTAACGGATGAATTTTCACTAAAAAGCGATAGGCATTTAGAGCAAAAAGAAAAAGAAATTCTTACCGTTTAATTTTAACAGATTCATAAATAAAAAAACGCCTTAATATGAGTTAAGGCGTTTTCGTTATAATACAGGGGTTGCAATTATTCAACTCTTTTAATAGTACAGCCGATTGACTTAGTTTCCTGCATGGCAGGAGTGGTATTTTTAACCAAAGCATCAATCGCATCTTTTAGGTATGGTGTTTTTACAGCTCCGGCATCTTTAACATTATCATCAATAGCTCCTTTATAGATTAGGCCTGTTGTATTAAATAAAAAACATTGTGGGGTGCGGGTTGCTCCAAAAGCATCGGCCAACTTGGAATTTATATCCATTGCATAAGGACAATTTAGTTTTTGTGAAGAAGCATATTTAGTCATGGCGTCAAAACTGTCTTCATCCGCGCGTTGTGCTTCATTGCTGTTAATAATAATACATCCAATGCCTTGTTTTATACAATTGTCTGAAACCTCTTTAATTCGGCTTTCGCTCAGCTTAACGTAAGGACATGTATTGCATGAAAAAATAACCAATAATCCTTTTCCTGTTTTTATTGAATTAAGAGAAATATCTTTTCCACTTACATCTTTCATCTTTTCTTCGGCCATAGGCACGGGTGCATTCAGTCCCAACTCATTACCGGCAGCTGTATTTATAAATGACAGTAAAAATCCGCAAGCTATGAGCATTAGTATAAAAAAAGTACCTTTTTTCATTATTTTAAATTTAAGTAAATGTAAATAAATCTTCAAATAGGAGATTTTGCTTCCTCTAAAATTTAAGATGATTCGTCTAAAATATTGAAATCTAAAAACTTAAGCTGCTCTTTGAGTCAATAACAGCAAATATAATTTTTTAAAAATTTTAAATTTATTGTATAATTCAATCATGGCACATCATTTATTAGTATTAATATACCGGATTGCACATATTTTTAATTATTTGTTTATAAGTATGTGTCATTATTGGAGATGTTTACAATAAGTTAACCTCAAAATTATTTTTTAGATACATTAATACTATAATTTTACAGTTATAAAGTGAACATCCTACAGGAATTGCAATCGTTCTGATGCATAATTATTCCGAAACCACTTACTAAATTTTAATTTAATAAGATCATGAGTTTACATGAAAAAATAGACGTTCGGAAAATAGCTCAGCGGGTTATATTTATAGCAGTTGTTGGACTAATGCATCAAAATCTGATAGCTCAATTTTTAATTGCGTCGCCAAATTATACTTATACTCAGGATTTTGGGACAAGTGTAATTTCCGCCGCCGGAAATAATATAACCAGTGGGTCGGCAAATCTTACGGGTTGGTCTTATGATGCCCCTTTAACAGCAGAACTTAACATTGTTGCCGCAGCTCCTACTAATGCAGGTGGTCGTTACGCTTATACATTAAACGGAGTTTCTGATAGAAAAATTGGCGCAAGACCAAGCGGTGGTTCAGGAATCGTTAAGTATGGGATCTTATTTCAAAACACCTCCGGGCAAACCATCAACAGTTTTTCAGTCAGTTACTCAGGCTTTCAATTTTCTCTTGGAGGTAATACAAACGCTGCCACTAATACATTAACGGTTGATTATAAAGTTTCGGTTGCTACAATTCCTATGAACGCAACAGGTGCTACACCCATGCCGTCGCTTAATTACATACAAACACAATTTGTTGCAGTTGCCAATAACGGTAGCCAGGGTAACGGTTATCCCGGCGCCGTAGGGTCAGGTGTGAATTCAGGTTGTATTTCGGTGGCAGCTGCCATACCGGATAATAGTTACCTTTTATTAAGATGGACTGATGTAGATGATCCGCAGAATGATCCGCATTTAGGTATAGACAATATAGAAGTTGTTTTTTTCACCAATCAGACTGTTATAAATAATACAGCCTGTAGCTTTTTGCCTATCGAACTTCTTGATTTTTCAGGTATTAAAAGTGGTAATGAAAATTTGCTGAATTGGAAAATTGCCGGGGAAAGCAACATTATTTATCATAGTATTGAAAAAAGTAATAATGGGCTTGATTTTATTGAGATTGCCAAATTTACGCCGACATTAAAAGATGGTTTAGTTAAAAATTACTCATTAACGGATGATTCCCCTTTTAATGATATTACGTATTATCGCTTATCTACTAAAGAAAAGGATGGAAGCATTAAACATTATAAAACTGTTTCTGTAGAAACTAAAGCCGCCAACAATTGGAATTATAAACATTATGTAAATGAAGAGTCCCTTACTGTTGAATTTAAAAACGATGTTCCGCCAAATGGTTCAATAGAATTATATGACGTATCGGGTAAACTATTATTTACAGAAAAAATTACCGAATCAAAAACAAATATATCAATAAGCCTCTTAAATGAAGGGATTTATTTTGTGAAACTGATGACTCCGCAAAAAACAGAATATTTTAAAACCATTATAACAAAATAAAATCATGAAACGTTTTTTACTTTTAATAACACTTGTAAGCTCCGGCTACGTTAAATCTCAATGTTTTCAAATTCAAAGTATTCTGGTGGATGCTTGTGCAGGTTCACAGGAAGGTCAGAATGAAATGGTAACATTTCAAGTTGGGAGTCTCCCTTTAAATACAGTAAATTTAAGCGTAGTTTGGCCAAACAACAGCTGGCTGGGGTTAGCACAAAATGCAGGTACTGCCGCCGATATTGCTACGGTAAATGCAACTATTTTAGGCTGTGGATTTTTAAGAGAGCCAATAGCGGGACTTTTACCTGCTAATTCAAAAGTATTGTTAGTTACAAGCACGGCTTGGTCTCCTTTAGCACAAAGCTTTGTTAATTTAAGTGATACGCTTTATGTTATTTTTCAGGCAGCCGGTAATACCGCCGGTCACTTTGCCAATTATGCATCGGGAGGAGGAACAAGAACGTTGACCATGAGTTTTTCTTTACCGTTAGGCTGTACGGATGCAGTTACTTATGACAGAGCCTTGCTTATTAACCAGTCAGGTAGTATTGGGGCTCAAGACGGCGGTGCGGTAGAGTTCACACCTGCCGGGGTTGCAAGCTATGTAAACCACGGTTGCCAGGCTCCGTATATACCTCTCACGGTAGATGCGGGAGTCAATAAAATCGTTTGTATAAATGCTACTCAAAGTTTTACAGGAACTACCTCAGGCACTTACACTTCTGTGTTATGGAGTACGGGAGCCGGCGCAACAGGATCGTTTGCACCCACTAATTCATTAAGTACAACATATACCCCGGGAGCAGGAGATAACGGCACAATTAAATTATATTTCTCGGCTATAAAATCATGCGGTACTCAAACCACAACGACAAAAGACAGTGTTAACTTAACCGTTACTCCATTGCCAACGGTAACAGTAAGTCCTTCTTCCGTAAGCATTTGTGCGGGCCAAAGCGCTACTGTGCAGGCCAATACAAATACTGCCGTAACGTATACTTGGAGCACAGGTGTTCATACCAATACGGTTTCTTTAAATGCGGTAGGTGTTTATACGGTCAGTGTATCCAATGCCTGTGGAAGTAGTTCTTCAACCGTTAGTGTTTCTCTATTAAGTGTACCAACCCTTTCAGTAGCTTCATCAAATCCTTCTGTGTGTGCAAGCGGGCAAACAGCTACTTTATCTCTTTCAGGAAGCACGGGTACATATACATGGAGTAACGGATCATCTACCGCTACAACTTCTATTAGCGCTCCCGGGGTTTATACAGCAACTGTTACAACAGCAAGCTGCGGTTCGGCTACCACTTCTATTTCGGTGGGTACAGCGCCACAACCTACGGTTTCTATTTCGGCTCCTACAACTACCATCTGTTCGGGTGGCTCTGTTATACTGACTGCTAATACTAATACCGGAAATTATTTATGGACCGGTGGGGCTACTACGCAAACCGTTAGTGCTACGACTTCTTCAATAGTAGTTACTACTACAAATACCTGCGGCTCGGCACAAGCTACTCAAACTCTTACTATTATTCCTTTGCCTACAGTAACTATAAGCCCTTCTTCCGTAAACATTTGCGCAGGACAAAGCGCTGTTGTTCAGGCCAATACTAATACTGCTGTAACCTATACTTGGAGCACGGGTGCTAATACTAATACGGTTTCTTTAAATGCAGCAGGCGTTTATACGGTAAATGTTTCCAATGCCTGTGGAAGCAGTTCTTCAACGGTTAACGTTTCATTATTAAGTACGCCGAGCATTTCAATTGCTTCATCAAATCCTTCTGTGTGTGCAAGCGGCCAAACAGCAACCTTATCATTATCGGGAAGTACAGGTACCTATGCATGGAGTAACGGAGCAATTACTGCTACAACTTCTATCAATGCGCCCGGTGTGTACACTGCAACAGTTACAACTTCGAGCTGCGGGTCGGCCACAACTTCTGTTTCTGTAGGCACAACTCCTTTACCAACGGTTTCCATAACTGCTTCAACAAATACTATTTGTTCGGGAGGCTCTACAGTATTAACGGCAAACAGCAACAGCGGAAATTATTTATGGACCGGCGGGGCCACTACGCAAACCGTTAGTGCCACCACCTCTTCTATAGTAGTAACCACTACCAATGCCTGTGGCTCGGCACAAGCTACTCAAACCCTTACTATTGTTCCTTTACCAACCGTAACCGTTACACCGGGCTCTATATCCTTATGCAGCGGGCAAAGTGCCGTTTTGCAAGCTAACCCAAATACGGCCGTTACTTATACTTGGAGTACAGGCGCTCACACAAATAGTGTATCCGTAAATACTGCGGGGGTTTATACTGTAAATGTTTCTAACCAATGCGGCTCGGCAACGGCTACCTCTAGTGTAGTAATAGGAAGTTCAGCTCCTACGGCTACAATTGTTTCTACTTCCACGGTATTATGCCCGGGGCAAACAGCTACCTTGTCTTTAACGGGTAGCATCGGTACTTATTCCTGGAGCACAGGCGCCACAACACCTACCATTACTGTTTCTAATTTTGGCGTTTACTCTGCTACTGTGACTAATACATGCGGGCAAGGAACTTCGTTTATTACATTAACCTCCATGCAAAACCCAACTGTACAGCTATCTTCTTCCGCTATTACTTTATGTGCCGGAAATACTACAACACTTACGGCTACAGGCAGTGTTACTAATTACACTTGGAGTACCGGTGCCACCGGTAATACAATACAAGTTAATACAGCCGGTGTTTTTACGGCAAGTGTATCTAACGCCTGCGGTATTGCAAGCGATGCGCTTACTGTAACCATGTCAAACATACCTGTTCTTATCCTTAGTTCAAGTTCTCCGACAATTTGTCCGGGTCAAACTTCTACGTTAACTGTAATGGGTGGCAGCGCCCCTTATACATGGTCTAATAGTACTAATACAAGCTCTGTTGTAATAAGTACGGGAGGCACTGTTACTGTTTCTAATACAAATAGTTGCGGTACAGGCACGGCCTTTATTATAGTTTCGGTTGATAATATTCATGCGAATATTACTGCCAATCCTGCTACAGGATTAAAACCGTTAGTCGTCAATTTCATTAATAACAGTACCGGAGGAACCGGTTATGTATGGGATTTTGATAACGGGCATACCGCTGTTACCTATAGTGCACAGGCTCAAACCTACACGGTTGCGGGAAATTATACAGTTTCCTTAATAGTAACCGATGGTGTTTGTACTGATAGAGGCACGGTAATCATAAAAGTATTGGATGAAGATTTCGGATTAATTATACCTAATGTATTTACGCCTAATAATGACTTGGTGAATGACTTGTTTAAAGTAAAGGCAAGCGGTATAAGTGATTTTAATTGCATGGTGTTTGACAGATGGGGATTAAAATTGTTTTCTTGGAATGATATTAATGATGGCTGGGATGGAACGAACAACGGAAAACCTTGTACTGCAGGAACTTATTTCTATATCATCACCGCAAAAAATTCAAGTGATAAAGCCATCAATAAACAAGGAACTATTTCCTTATTCAGGTAGAGGTAAAACAATTTCTTTACCACATTTAAAATGCCCTTCGGGGCAAGTTTTGTAGCCGTGTAACCCGCAGGGTTTACAATATAAATTTTTTACTTCTACAACGGTTGATTTATCTGACAAAGGAAAAAAGCCGTATACCGGAACAGTAGAGCAAAAGAAAGCGGTTGTTGGAGCATTAACGGATGACGCTAAGTGTAAAGGCCCGCTGTCGTTCACGTAATTCATAACGGCATACTTCATTAATTCGCAGGATTCCAACAGGGATAATTCTCCTGCTAAATTATGAATGGATATATGTACGCCGGCATTCTTAATGGTTTCACATAATAGTTTATCGGAAGGCCCGCCCAATAAATAAATTGTTTTTTCCGGAGGGATTGTATTACACAGCTCTATCCATCTTTCTTTGGGCAATTGTTTGGTAAACCAAACAGAAGAAGGCGCCATGGTTACAAACGGTTGTTGTACGTACGGCTCTATTTTAGAGAACTGCTTGAACGTAGGGTATAATTTTGGCTTAGCAACTGTTTTGTCTGTTATAGATTCGATCAGATCATTATAACGTTCTATCTCATGCCTGCCGTCACCGATTTTATGCGGAGATTTGTTGTTGAATAAAAAGGAAAATGGATTTTTGTTATAACCTGATGTGTAGGGTGCTTTAGAGAATGCCGTTAAAAAACCGGAACTTGCAAAACGGTGTAAATTTATAACAGTGTCAAATTTTTGACGGCGAATTACTTTAAGAAGCTTAAACAAGCTTTTGTATTTACCTTCCTGTTTGTTCCATACTAATACATGGTGTAAGAAAGGATGTTCTGAATATAAAGATTCGTTTCCTTTACGCAGCAACAGTGTAATTTTAGCCTTTGGAAAAAATAAATGTAATTTTTCTAATACGGATGAAGCAAGGATAGCGTCACCGATAAAAGCGGTTTGTATAACGAGTATGTTTTTGTGATCCAAAAATTAAACCGCTACATGATGTTCCCTTAATGCATCATTAAGGGATGTTTTTAAATCAGTACTTTCCTTTCGTTTGCCAATAATCAATGCGCAGGGTACTTGATATTCTCCGGCGGGAAATTGTTTGGTGTATGAGCCCGGAATAACAACGCTTCTTTCAGGCACGTAGCCTTTGGTTTCTACAGGGGAGCTTCCCGTTACATCAATAATTTTAGTAGACATCGTTAAGCAAACGTTTGCTCCGAGTACGGCTTCTTTGCCAACTCTTACGCCTTCCACAACAATACAGCGTGAACCTATAAAACAATTATCTTCTATTATTACGGGTGCTGCCTGAACAGGTTCCAATACTCCGCCAATGCCTACGCCTCCGCTTAAATGAACATGCTTGCCAATTTGCGCGCAGCTGCCTACGGTGGCCCATGTATCAATCATGGTTCCTTCATCAACATAAGCGCCAATGTTTACAAAGCCCGGCATAATAATAACCCCTTTTGAAATATAGCTTCCATAGCGGGCAATAGCCCCGGGAACAGCTCTAACACCTGCCTCTGCGAAATTTGTTTTGAGTTTCATTTTATCATGGAACTCAAAAGGTTTTAATTCCATGGTTTCCATTTGTTGAATGGGAAAATATAAGATAACGGCTTTTTTTATCCAATCATTTACCTGCCATGTTCCGTCTGCTTTAGGCTCTGCTACACGTAATTTTCCTTTATCTAATTCTTCAATAATTTGTCGGATTACAAGTTGATTAGCAGCATCTTTAAGTAGTTCACGGTTGTTCCAAATAGATTCGATGGTAGATTGCATGAAAATTCGTTTAAAATTGTTTGCAATTTAACTAAAATAAGTATATTTGCACTCCAATTTTTTTGGATTGGTTGTGTAGCTCAACTGGATAGAGCATCTCACTACGGATGAGAAGGTTTGGGGTTCGAATCCCTACACGATCACAATTTAAAACCCTTTGCAATACAGAGGGTTTTATTTTTAAGGAATGGTGATGTTAGTCTCCCGATAGTTATCGGAGATGATAAGAGTTAAAAAATGGTGAGGTAGCTCAGTTGGTTAGAGCATCGGATTCATAACCCGAAGGTCACGAGTTCAAATCTCGTTCTCACTACAAAGGTTGTTCGTTAAGAGCAGCCTTTTTTTTTATTCAAGCATAATTAGAATGTTGTGGAAAAAAATACACGTAATACTTCAGCAAGAAACTATTGTTTTATTTTTATGCCTATGAATTAAAGCTTTCACAAGCCGAAATTTCAAATAATTGAGGAATAAAAGTTGAATTATTTAGGTGAAAAATAAATCAATTAGAATTTAATGAAAATATATTTATGGTTTTTCGTTATATTTTTAAATACTGATTTGATCCTTGGTCAAGCACCGCCTTGGTTATGGGCACAGGAAGCTAATACCAATGGAATAGAATATGCTTGGGAAGTTACACATGACAATAGTTCAGGAAATGTGTATATAGGAGGTACGTTCGACACTAACCTGAGCGCTAAATATGGTGTTTCTTTTACATCCACTTACGGTCAGGACGATGGCTTTTTAGCAAAATATACAAATACGGGTATTTTTCAATGGGCTTTAAAAATAGGAGGAACAAACAGTGACCAAGTAAAAGGTGTTGCCGTTGATCCTTCCGGGGATGTATATGTATGCGGTTATTTTACGGGTACGGCAGATTTTGATCCTTCAGCTTCCACATTTAGTTTATCGTCGGCCGGAGGGAAAGATGGTTTTTTAGCTAAATACACTTCTGCAGGCCTGTTTCTATGGGCTGTGAACTATGGTGGTGCAGGCGATGACGAACCGTGGAAAATGTTTGCAGATGTTAATGGCGTGTATTTAACCGGTTATTATGTTACTTCACCGGCTGTTTTTAATTCTTATGGCAGCGTCATTACAAAAACTACCTCTTCAAATGCAGGTAACGCGGAGGTATTTGGGGCTAAGTATAATGCTTCAGGTGTTGCGCAATGGGTTATATCGGGCGGAGGCAGTAAGGTGGATTGCGGCTATAATGTTGTTGCAGATGCTAATAATGTATATTTTATTGGAGTATATAATTCAGATATAATTTTTAGAAACGCGTCGGGGACAGCGTCAGCGGTTTTGCAGCAACAACAAAATAATAAGCAACAGGTTTTTATTATTGCCTATACGCAAGCAGGAGCATACGTATGGCAAAATAATATTACATGCAGCCAAGGGGGTAAAGATGTGGTTGGGTGGACCATTGCACAAGATGTATCTAATTTATACGTATCCGGATATTTGGAAGGTGATATTAATTTTAAATGGCCTTCTCCTACATTAACGCAGACTATAATTGGCGGTGGAGGGTTCGATATTTTTTTAGCTAAATTATCAAAGGCCGGAACTTTTATATGGAGAACCCCTGTAACAGGGTCCGGTAACGGTGAGCAAATAGGAAGGGCACTTGAAGTAGATAATGCCGGTAACGTTATTCTTTCGGGTAATTTTAAAACGGGGTTAGACTACAGTTCAGTTGGGGGTCCTGCATTTACAGCAAGCGGGGCCGATATTTTTGTGACATCCTATTCAAATACCGGGGCATTTCAATGGTCGGTAAAGGCAGGTAATACCGGTGATGATTTAGTGAATGGTTCAGCCGTAGACAATACAGGAGGAATTTATATAGCCGGCGATCATGCCAACGGCGCTATATTTGGTGCATATTCACTTACACCGGGGAGCGCGAGCAGCAATATATATGTTGCTAAATTAGGATGCGATCCTTTAAATAATAATACGGTCACGGCAAACCAAACACTATGCTCAGGAAACGCGCCCACCTCTTTAACAGGGTCAATACCTACGGGCAGCGGGCCTTATGCTTATGTATGGGAGCAAAGTAGTAACAATATAACCTGGGTAAACGCAGCAGGTACATTTACAAATCAAAACTATGCACCGCTAACCTTAACTGTATCCACTTATTTTAGACGAACGGTAAATGTAACAGGTGCATGTGCCAATACATTAAGCAGCTCTTCGATTCTTATTACGGTCAACCAACCACCTACAGCATCTAATGCCGGCACCACACAAACCGTATGCGCTAATACGGCAACCCTTAATGCCAATACGCCGGTAACAGGCACGGGGTTATGGACTGTTGTAACAGGTACATCATCTATTACAAACGCCTCTCTGCCGAATAGTTCAGTAACGGGTTTGAGTAACGGTACAAATAAATTTGTATGGACTATTTCCAACGGAGTGTGTCCTGTATCAGCAAGTACCGTAACCGTTACCCGAGATGTTCCGCCTACGGTTTCTAATGCGGGAACTGTACAAACAGTGTGTGCAAGCACCGCAACCCTTAATGCCAATACACCCGTAACCGGAACGGGTGTATGGACTGTTGTAACGGGCACTGCATCTGTTGTAAGCCCTGCTTCTTCAAACAGCCCCTTAACAGGCTTAAGCAATGGTACAAATAAATTTGTATGGACTATTTCAAACGGAGTTTGCCCTGTATCAACAAGTACCGTAACCGTTACCCGAGATATTCCGCCTACGGTTTCTAATGCGGGAACAACACAAACAGTATGTGCAAGCAACGCAACCCTTAATGCCAATACACCGGTAACCGGAACGGGTGTATGGACTGTTATAACGGGCACTTCTTCTGTTGCAAGCCCTGCTGCTTCAAACAGTCCCGTAACAGGCTTAAGCAACGGCACAAATAATTTTGTATGGACTATTTCAAACGGAGTGTGTCCGGCATCAGCAAGTACCGTAACCGTTACCAGAGATGTTTCGCCTACGGTTTCTAATGCGGGAATAACACAAATACTATGTGCAAGTACTGCTACTCTTAATGCTAATGCACCCGCAATAGGAGTAGGCCTTTGGACTGTTATAACGGGCACATCTTCTGTTACGACCCCTGCTTCTTCAAACAGCTCTGTAACAGGTTTAAACAACGGAACAAATCAGTTTGTATGGACTATTTCAAACGGAGTTTGTCCTGCATCAACAAGTACCGTAACCGTTACTAATGATGTTCCACCTTCAGTTTCTAATGCGGGAACAACACAAACACTATGTGCAAGCACCGCTACACTCAATGCCAATGCACCGGTAACCGGAACGGGGGTATGGACTGTTATAACCGGGACATCTTCTGTTACCACCCCTGCTTCTTCAAACAGCTCTGTAACAGGCTTAAGTAACGGCACAAATAATTTTGTATGGACTATTTCTAACGGAGTGTGTCCGGCATCAGCAAGTACCGTAACCGTTAACCGAGATGTTTCGCCTACAATTTCTAATGCGGGGGCTACACAAACGGTATGTTCAACTACCGCTACTCTTAATGCCAATACACCTGCAATAGGAACAGGCCTTTGGACTGTTATAACAGGTACGGCATCTGTTACAAGTGCTTCTTCACATAATAGCCCCGTAACAGGGTTAAGCTATGGTATGAATCAATTTGTATGGTCTATTTCCAATGGATCTTGCCCTGCCTCAACAAGCACTGTAACTGTTAATAATAATGTTCCTCCAAGTTTATCTAACACCGGCTCCTCTCAAACCTTATGTGCCGTTACAACAACATTAAACGCCAACACCCCTTTAACAGGCGTCGGTTTATGGTCTGTACTATCCGGTAATGCTTCTTTCTTAGCAGCTAATAATCCATCAACCACTGCATCACTTTTTTCTATAGGGCAAAATATTTTAGCCTGGACAATTTCTAACGGTGTTTGCGCCCCTTCAACATCCACGGTTTCAATATATGTTGAACAAACGCCTTCTGTCGCGGATGCGGGACCCGATATAATAGTGTGTGCACAGGCAAGCCCATTAAACGCGATCATGCCTTTAGTAGGAATAGGTTCATGGGCTGTATTATCAGGCACAGGCAATATAACACAGGTAAATTCCTATTCTACCTCGGTTAACAGCTTAAGTACAGGACAAAATATAGTTGTATGGACTGTTATAAACGGCACATGTCCTTCCTCTTCCGATACGCTTATTATACTGAGGGATTCTTTGCCAACTCTTGCTAATGCAGGTGCAGATCAATTGATCTGTACGAACAATTCTCTTTTAAACGCTAATAGTCCCGTAACAGGATCCGGTTTATGGAGCTCTTTATCAGGAAATAGTTTTTCATCGCCGACAATTGCTTCCTCACCGGTAACAAACCTTAACCCGGGGAATAATAGTTTGATATGGACTATAACTAACGGTTCATGCCCTGCCTCAAAAGATACCGTTATTATTAAGGTGGACGCGGAGCCTTCGGTATCTTTTGCGGGAAATGACTTAAGGATTTGCTCGGATCAAACGACACTTTCGGCAACACCGCTTTCTGTAGGTACAGGCTCATGGAGTTTAGTGTCAGGAACGGGAATTTTTTTAAATCCCACGCAATATAATTCATTACTGACTTCAGTAAGTTCGGGTACAACTATTTTACGCTGGACAACCAAAAATGGAATTTGCCCTGATAAAAGTGATGATATAGTTATAGTTCGTGACCTGATGCCTGACACAGCGCATGCAGGTAGTGATCAATCAACTGATAACCCGGCAACTAAGCTCACAGCTATTAATCCTCTTATAGGTACGGGCAGGTGGAGTGTAATTGAAGGCACGGGTGTAATAGAAAATGCATATAATGTTACTACGAATACTACCTTATCCGAAGGAGATAACACGTTTAGATGGACTATTGAAAATGGTGTATGTCCTTCAAACTATGATGATATATTGGTTTATGCAAAGCCTTTAATGATTCCTAACGCGTTTTCACCGAATGATGATGGCGTGAATGATTTTTTTATAATACCGGGAATAACCTATTATGAAGATGTGAAATTTACGGTATTTAATCGCTGGGGAGCTTTAATATATAGTAATTCAAACTATAAAAATACATGGAACGGGGTAAATGTAAATAATGAAATAATTTCTGAGGATACGTATTATTACACATTACAAATGAACAGGGATAAGGTATATACCGGTTTTATAATTGTTAAGCGGGGAAAATGAAAATAAAAGCGCTTATACTCATATTATGTATATCTGCATTCGGATACGCCCAGCACAACAGCACTTATTCACAATATATGTTTAACGGTTTATTGTTAAACCCGGCGTATGCCGGAAGCCGTGAAGCCTTGGATTTAACCGGGCTTTACAGGAAACAATGGGTAGGTATAAACGGAGCTCCTACCACTATCACATTTGCAGCGCATTCGCCTTTAAAAAATAAAAAATTAAATTTAGGCCTTGTGATCATCAGTGATCGGTTTGGTATTACCGAACACCTTAAAGCAAGTATAATTTATGCGTATCGTATAAAATTTTTAAAAGGGCATTTGTCCTTTGGCTTGTCGGGAGGTATTGATTCCTATAAAGAAAACCGGGAAAAGACGCAAACTACGCAACAGGATGATCCTTCATTTCAACAAACCGTTAATAAAAAAATAAATCCTGAATTTGGATTTGGCATGTACTATTCATCAACCAAAATGTATTTCAGCTTATCGGCACCAAGTCTTTATAATAGATCTTTCGATCTTTATAAAACCTTTATTTTTACTGCAGGCGGGCTTATAAATGTTTCAGATAATTTTAAGATAAAGCCTGCTGTTATTGTAAAATACATATTAAATTCTCCTGTAAATATGAATGTATCTTCTACTTTTTATTTAAAAGATATATTAGGTGTTGGGGTAGGGTATACCATAAATTCATCAGTACTGGCGTATCTTGATCTTAAAGTGAATGATCAGTTGAGAGTAGGGTATGCCTATGAATATGCTACTACAAGCCTGAATAGCTATACTTCGGGGAGTCATGAGGTAATGCTACGGTATTTATTTCACTATAAGGTAAATACACTAAGCACGCGGTATTTTTAATGAAATTGGTTTACACATATATAATGATAGGTTTGAGCCGCTTGTTCTGCGAGGCTCAAACAGATACTGTTCATGTGTATCGTGTAGAAGAAGACACTACAAAAATAAAAATAGTGAAGTTGAACATAAACTCCGACAAGGCTGATTTTAGCCCGGTTTTAATAAACAATACACTTTTATTTGCCTCCGCGCGTACTAACAATATTGGAATTTTATATTCAAACGACAAAATATCAACTGAATTAACAGATTTGTTCTCAGCCGATAAAAAAGATTCGCTTACTTTTAAAAACGTGAATTCTTTATCAAAGCTGAATACAAAATATAACGAAGGCCCTTTTACTTTATCCGGTGACGGGAATACTATTTTTTATACGGGTAATGAAGAAAGGGCTTCCGGAAAAAATTTACAGCCAAACCTTTTAAGAATTTACTATTCAGAAAAGGTTAATGGATCATGGGGTAAACCAAGAGTTGCAAGCTTTTGTGAAAAGATGTTTTCTTACTGTCACCCTAGTTTATCTTCGGATAAGACTACGCTGTTTTTTTGTTCGGATATGCCGGGGGGCTATGGCGGAATGGATATTTATATTACTAAATATGAAAATAATCAGTGGACAAACCCCGTTAATTTAGGCTCTAAAATAAATACTCCCGGCAATGAGCTGTTTCCTTTTATTTCATCTCAACAAAATATACTTTATTTTTCTTCAACAAAAACTAATGGTTTAGGAGGGCTTGATATTTATTCATTGAATATGAACGATCCTTTAGATAATAACATTGAGGTATTAGATTATCCAGTTAACAGTATTTATGATGACTTTGGTATATGGACAGATTCTTCCGGAACATCGGGTTATTTTTCTACTAACAGGATTAATAATAATGATGATGATATTTATTATTTCACGATCTGTATTCCTGATTTAAAGGAGGCCGAAATGCCCGTTTTTAAAAATAAATTTTGTTACACGTTTTATGAAGAAACAGCTTTTGAAGACAATGATACTGCAAGCTTATCGTATGAATGGGATTTTGGGGACGGATTTAAATCAAACGAATTATCCTCACGGCATTGCTTTACAAAGCCCGGAAACTATACGGTGACTTTGAATGCTATAGAAAAAAGTACGGGTGAGGTTTTCGCAAATCAATTAACCTATAGCCTGGCAATTGAAGACCCTCCAAAATTATCTATTAATTGTTCTGATACAATTTTTGCAGGAAGTGTGGTAGACTTTAACTCAGAAAAATGCGCGTTAAAAGGTTACACATTAAATAAGATATACTGGTGTTTTGGCGACGGTAAATATAATACCGGCACTTATGTGAGGCATACTTATTTTAAGCCGGGAAAATATACCATACAATTAGGCACTACGGCGAAAAACAATTTAACCGGAAAAGCTGAACTTTTTAAAATTGATAAGCAGGTAACTATTATTGAAAGAAAATAAAATTATGAAACGTATATATATACACTTATTTTTTATGCAATTAATTAGTTGTAGTATCCTAAAGGCACAGCAAACGCCGTCTTTGGAGGAAAAGATACCCTATGCGTGCACTTTTAGTAAAGATGCAAATAAAGATTGGGGCGATGATGATTTTTCACAAACCTTCTTTTTTCTTATTCCTGAATCTTACAAGAAGCCGATTTATATAAGGCTTTTTGATCCTGAAACCGGCGGCGCTATTGATGAAAACCACGGCCCGTTTAACAGCAAATGCCGGTTCTCTGTTTATGGCGGCAATAAAGCTCATTCAGATCCTTCGGCTAAAGCACAAAACCCTGTAGGGAATTTTAAAAGCGGAACTCAATTAGCAACAAAGGTGTTTGCAAATGAAAAAGAATATGATAATACCTGGTACATTATGGGGCCGTTTAACCCTATTGAAGGAGAAATACAGGCTGAGCTGGGTGGCCGTGTGTTTAAATTAGTAATAGAAGGGCTTGAAGGAGACGACGGTAATTTATATAAATTATTTTTGTCATCCGATCCTAATGAAAACAAACCTGTGGAAGGCGGAAATATATTTTCTTACGAATACACGTTTCGTTTATCGGATAATGAAAAATCCGTTTCACACCTGTACCCGTTTATTGCCCCTAACGTAACCGCGGTTAAGGTTAAAATATTTGATTTTGATAATGATGGAATTATTCGTGTGGTATCAGTTGCTAAAAAAGGGGAAATAACCAAGCCGACCATGGATAAAAACTGGATGGAAAATGTTTATAAGATTACGAAATCAGAGATCAATACATCACTCGATATCCAATTCATAAAACAAAAAATCATTAAAAATAATAATATCGTGGTCGCTATCAGTAATCAGTATGGAGAACTAATGCCGTTTTTTACATCACCGATCGGCGGTATTCCAAAATACACAATGAAGATAGGAGTTAAGGTTGAAGACTAGAAGATATATGAAGTTAATTAAATGTTTAGTGGTTATTGCAATTATCGGAATCCATTTTTCGGGATACAGTCAAATGTATAATTTTAGAAATTATTCAGAAGACAACGGACTTTCGCAATCTTATATTTATAATATTTCACAAGGAAACGATGGCTTTATAAGCTTGTCAACCGGTGAAGGACTCAGCTTATTTGACGGTACTACGTTTAATACATTTACTACTAAAGAACTTGCAGATAATTTTGTAACAACTCATTACCTCGATACACGAAATATTTATTGGCTTGGGCAATCGCAAAATGGAGTTTCATATATAAAGAACGGGAAATTTAATTCCTTGAAAAATGCCGGTATTAAGGATTTTAAAGTAAACCAAATTTCTGAAGATAAGTATCGCAAAATATGGATAGCTACAAGCGGCGGCTTTTTTACAGTTGATACCTTATTTAATTTAAAACAAAAACACTATAGGGGCATCAATTCCGTAAACTCATTCCGGTTTGATGCATCAGGACATATAATAGCAGCAACACCCGAAGGCGCTTATGTGTTAAATACTAATTCAGAAAGCATTAGTGAACTTGAGGAATTTAAAGGGAAAAATGTAAAGCAAATTATTCCTGTAAACGCTACAAAAAAATCGTTTTGGGTATCAACCGAAAGTGATGGTGTTTATGGGATCAGAAGTTTGGATGATACATACTTTCCATTTAATCACATATTAACTCAATTAAATTCTCAAAACATTATTATTTCAGCGATCTACGCGGATCGTTCAAATAATTTATGGATCAGCTTATTCGGTGAAGGATTGAGGAAATTGACTTTCTCGGGAAATCAATACATAAATTATAATATTTCAACAATTGATGAGAATAACGGATTAAAAAATGAATATATACAATCTATATTTCAGGATTTTGAAGGTAACATGTGGTTTGGGACTTTTGGTGCCGGGCTCATTGAAAAGCCGATTGAAAAACTGACGTTTTATAATGATAAGGACGGACTAAAAAATCCGGATATAAAAAACATTGCTATTGACAAACGCGGTGTAGTATGGATAGGAAATGAAACAGGTTTGGGAAGCTTTATTCCTTCCCGCAAGTCTTTTAAATTATTTGATTCGCATACCGGTTTTGTAACAGATAAAATAAACGCCCTTATGTTTGACGGTGCGGAAACATTATGGATCGGTACTAACTCGAAAGGCCTTTATACCTTAAATACTACCACTTTAAAATTTGAAAATTTTTCGAAACTGCACGCACTTGCTAATCTATCGGTTAACACAATTATTGCAGGACATAATGGAAATATAATAATAGGTACAAATGAAGGGTTGTACACATATAATCAGTATTCAAAAACTATAAAAATAATCACTACGCTTGATGGGTTATTGCATAATAACATTGTAAACTTATTTTTAGATAGTAAAGACAGGCTGTGGATCTCATCGCACGGGTCACCGCCTTATTTTTTAAAAGATTCAAAGTTTACCTTTTTTAAAGATATTGATGAATTAAGATCATTTAATATAAACGGGGTATATGAAGATAAAACCGGAATTATTTGGATAGCAACCGAGGGGGATGGTGTATTTAAATATAACGGGAAAATATTTGTTAACTATAGAGTGTCATCCGGTTTATTATCGAACTACTGTTACGGAATACTTACGGATAATAACAATTCAGTTTGGGTTACCCATAAAAACGGGTTAAGCGAGAAAAAAGCGTTTTTAAAAGAGTTTCGCGGCATAACGGAGAATGAAGGCTTATTGTTTGTTGAAAATAATTTAAATGCTCTATATAAAGACAGCGTAGGCAATGTTTGGTTTGGCACCATTAAAGGCATTGTTCATTATAATTTTGAAATACAGAAAGAAAACAGGGTAGAGCCTAAAGTATCAATCGTAAAAGTTATTATTGACAAAGACACCTATAATTCCAAAAAAAGGATTGAAAAAAAATATGGTTATTATACGGTACGCATTGATTTTTTAGGGATCTCATTTATAAATCCCGAAAAAATAAAATATAAATACAGGCTTATCGGTATTGATTCACTTTGGAAAATAACAACTTCGGGATTTGTTGATTACCCAAATTTAAGCGACGGTGAATATGTTTTCCAGGTTTTGGCCTGTAACAGCGAAGGCTTATGGAGCACATCGCCTGCCGAAGTAATACTTAAAATAAATGAACCGGTTTGGAAAAAAATATGGTTCTATGTTATCATCACTATATTCATTGTATTATTAACCTATGCAATTGTGTATTGGAGAACGCAAAGCTTACGAAAAGCTCAGCAATTATTACAGAAAAAAGTAAGGGAAAAAACATATTTATTACAAAAAGAAAAAGAACAAGCGGAAAAAATAAAAATTGAGCTTGAGCATAGAAACAAAGATATTACAGATAGTATCAATTATGCCAAACGTATCCAGGACTCACTTTTGCCTCAAATAGAAATGCTCGATGAATTATTTGATTCTAATTATTTTATTTTATATAAACCTAAAGATATTGTAAGCGGCGATTTTTATTGGGCAGCTTCAACCACAACAAGCGGTAATAATCCAAGGCGGTTTTCATTGGCAGCGGTAGCAGACTGTACAGGCCACGGAGTGCCCGGTGCATTTTTAAGCATAGTAGCCTGCAATTTCTTAAAACAATCGCTTACGGAAGAGTCCGTTAATTCGCCGGCCGAAGCGTTAGATTTTTTAAATGCAAATATTACCGCTAACCTTAATCAGTCGGGTACGCTTAAAAACAGGATGAGGGACGGGATGGATATTGCATTGATAGGGATTGATTATACGGCAAGTAAGCTTTATTTTTCAGGGGCAAATAATCCTGTATATGTGTATCGTAAAAAAGCTAATGCGCCCCAATTAATTGTATTAAAACCCAATAAGCAAGCCATCGGGTCGGTAACCGATCATACGGTCAATTATAATTTGCAAGCCTTTGATCTTGAAAAAGATGATATGATTTATTTATTTTCTGACGGCTATGCGGATCAGTTTGGAGGAGAAAAAGATAAAAAGTTTAATTATAAACGATTTAAAGAGATCCTCGCCCTAGTCTGTACTATGCCTTTACCTATGCAGAAAAAAATTATGGAAGAAAAATTTGAAAATTGGAAAGGCGCAACCGAGCAAACAGACGATGTATGTGTGATGGGTATCAGGTTTTAACCGGCAACAAACTTGATACTTGAAAAGTACCATGGAGCACAAAAAAAGATCAAAAAGGTGGATCATCTTTACCGCGCTTTTCCTGATTATAGGAGCAGGAATAGTATTTATTTTTTTTAATCCTAAAAAAGGCTTAAAGCTTGTGTTGCCCGATCTGGATGATATAAGCCTCGTGAAAACAACTATAAAAAATGATACTGCTTATATTGGAATTGATATGGTGCTGGAAAATAAAAGTATTTTTAAGCTCGATATTGATACCCTGTCTTACAAAATAACATTAGCCGATTCATTACTGTTTAATGAAACCAAAGCAATGAATATTAAGCAAAAACCCGGCGAAACTTCTAAAATTGAAATGCCCTTAAGAATTCCTATCACTAAAACGATGGGAACCATAAAATCACTTCAAAAACAAGATTCAACCTATGTTCAAATAGAATCCTACATCGTATATAATACCATCTTAGGGAATACAAAAATTCCGGTATCAAAACGCATTAAAATTAAAGTGCCTGTACCGCCTCAACTAAAAGTGGAGGGTGTTGACATTAATGATATTAAGCTTTTTGATAAAACAGTAAATATTACCGCAAAAATTAAAATTATCAATAAAGGAAATATGATCGATCTGAACATACATAACATTCATTATAAATTAGCATTAGGAGATAACCTCGTAACTTCCACCGGCAGTTATAATAAGCCTGTAATGATTAAACCTTCCGGTGAAACAACGGTTGAGATTCCTATAACAGTAGAAGTAAATAAAATCTTTAAAACGGCATGGAAGTATGCAACCAACGAAAAATTATCCTATAACGTTAAAGTAACCGCGGAGTTGGATGAGAACAACTTTTATAAAAAGTCGAATATACCGCTCGAAATAACAGCAACAGGAAAAGCAAAGCTGCGCAAAAAGTAACAGCCGCCCGGAGGCTTAAATAGGTAGCAACTACCTCTTTAACCGCTCTTAATAGTATAAATTAAAGCATGCGGATAGTTGCAGCTTATATTTAGACCAATTTCCTGAAAAATAATACAAATAAAGTTTGTTTAAATCATTACACTGTATAAATTTACATGGTTAATTAAACAGTGTAAAAAGATGGATAGGTTAAAAGATAAATTTCGTGAGAAAGCAGTGCCTTTGGCAGCAGAAATTAAAGACATTATCAAAAATCATGGTGATTTGAAATTAGGTGAAATTACTGTAGCACAGGTATACCAAGGGATGAAGGGTATGACCGGTATGGTAACAGAAACTTCTAAATTAGATCCGGAAGAAGGGATTCGGTTCAGAGGATACTCTATCCCTGAATTACGTAAAGCCTTACCAAAAGCACCGGGCGGAACAGAGCCGCTTCCCGAAGGAATTTTTTACTTAATGTTGGTGGGTGAATTACCTACGCAAGACGATGTAAGCTTTATTACCAACGAATGGCAAAAACGCAGCAACGTCCCTAAACACGTGTTTGATGTGATTGAAGCCTTACCTACAGATACGCACCCAATGACCCAATTTGTTATTGGCGTAATGGCTATGCAAACAGAAAGCTTATTTGCAAAAGCATACGCAAAAGGAATTAATAAAAAAGATTATTGGGATTACGTGTATGAAGATTCAATGAACCTGATTGCACGTTTACCAAGGATCGCATCCTATATCTACCGCCGTAAATATAAAAACGGCGTTCATATTGAACCGGATCACAAGTTAGATTGGGCAGCAAACTTTGCTCACATGTTGGGTTATGAAGAGTTTGATATGAAACGGTTAATGCGTTTATATTTAACGATTCACGTAGACCATGAAGGAGGGAACGTATCAGCGCATGCAACACATTTGGTTGGTTCAGCACTAAGCGATCCGTATTTGGCATTTTCGGCGGGTATGAATGGTTTAGCGGGCCCTTTACACGGCTTGGCAAACCAGGAAGTATTAAGTTGGATTATGGAATTAAAAGAAAATTTAGGCGGTGGCTTACCTACTAAAGAGCAAATAGCGGACTACATCCGGAAAACATTGGCCGAAGGAAAAGTAGTTCCCGGATACGGCCATGCCGTATTACGCAAAACAGATCCCCGCTTTACGGCCCAACAGGATTTTTATAAAACATATATTAAGCACGATAACATTTGTGAAATAGTACAAATGGTATATGAAGTGGCACCTCCGATATTAGAATCGACCGGAAAAATTAAAAATCCCTGGCCAAATGTGGATGCGCATTCAGGAGCCTTATTAGTACACTACGGCATGCATGAGTATGATTTTTATACCGTGTTATTCGGTGTGTCAAGAGCACTTGGCGTATTGGCAAGCTTAATTTGGGATAGAGCTACAGGTTCAGCTATTGAAAGGCCAAACTCTACAACAACCGAAAATATTAAAGCAATTATTAAAAAAGCGCAGGAAGCAAAAGTTTAATAATTCAATTTTCTAATTTGGTTTAGTCCCTGTGTGAGTCCATCATACGGGGATTTTTAATTTACCGAAACTTTAGTGCGGTTTGAGGTGCTACCCCTCTATCATGGCGGGCATTGAGCCCGTATTTTTATATAAATAAATTTTATACTATGAACAGAATTACATTATTATTAGGAGGAGCATAGGCCCTTCATTACCCGGGTTTAAAGGTATTTAAGAACATCCGGTTGGTAAGCGCTGCTTTATAAATAATTGAAGACATTGATAAACCAATATCTTCAATTTATTTTTATATCTTTAGTTCTGTATGCATCAATTTCGTTTTTTATATTTCTTCCTTTTCTTTTCTTTCCATTTCATTCTTTCGGCTCAAAACCTTAAGAATATTAAAGCGCTTAAATTTGAAATTGCGGGATTACAGGATACGGATACCTTAAAAATTACAAAGTTAATTTCTCTTTCTTATAACCTTAGTAATAATGCGTTTAAAGAAGCCATAAACTATGCTAACGAAGCACTCGAACTTTCTAAAAAATTAAACTATACAAAGGGGATGGCTACATCCTATAACTGTATAGCCGATGCGTATTGGTTCCATTCCGATTACGATAAAGCTCAGCAAAACTACTTTAAAGCATACCGTATAAATGATTCCATTCATAATGAAAAAGGGATCGCCTTTTCCTTATATAACATCGGGTGGATCCTTTGTATTCAGCAGCATAATTACAAAGAAGATAAATACCTCTATAAATCATTAGCCCTGTTTGAAAAATGCCGGGATACGTCGGGCTTAATGAAAATTTATAATGCCATGGCAAGTTATTATGCCGACAGGAACCTCGCGAATGGAAAAAAACAATATTTTGACTCAGCGCTGGTCTATTTTAATAAAGGGATAGATGCCGCAAAAAAAGCAGGTTTGTTTTCTGAGATGGGAAGGCTCTATGGTAATTTAGGCGATCTGTTTTATGTAGAAAAAGATTATAGATCGGCTAATTTCTACAATGAAAAAAGCCTGCAGATCCATCAAAAAATAAATGATTCCTCAAGCATCATCATCTGTAACCTTAATATGGGTTTATGTAATTTAGAATTAGGTAAAACAGCAGATGCCATTACTAAATTTGATTTTGTTAATAGTTATAATATAAGGCACGATATTAAAGATATACGGCTTATGGCATTAAAGGGGTTGGCAAAAGCGTATTATAATTTAAAAAACTTTGAAAAGGCATACAGCTATTATGAAAAATTTATGAACTTAAAAGAAGAGCTTGATAAAGAAGCATATTCTACAAGCATAAGTAATTTACAAGGCAGCTACTCGCTTGAAAAAGCGGAAGCAAATGTCGGCCAATTGAAACAGGCCAATGAAATACAGGAATTAAGAAATAAAAAAAACATCTATTTTATTTTTATTCTGTTGGCTGTTGCCCTGATAGTTATTATTGCGGTAGTTTTACTGTACAGGCAAAATAAACAAAAGCAATTTACAAATATTCAATTAGCGGCGCAAAACCATATCATAGCGGAAAAAAAACAGGAAATAGATAACAGCATACAATACGCTAAAGGAATTCAACAGGCAATATTACCTCATATTAAAGATTTAAGTGAGGTGTTTCAACAAAGCTTTATTTATTATAAGCCCAAAGATGTGGTGAGCGGCGATTTTTATTGGTTCAGCAAGGTAAATGATTATTTTTATTGTATAGCTGCCGATTGTACCGGGCATGGGGTTCCGGGAGCCTTAATGAGTATTATCGGGATAGATAAAATAGTGCAGGCTGTATTTGAAAAAAACATATCTGAACCCGGTAAAATCCTTTCCTTTTTAAACAAACAGATCAAACAGGTTTTAAAACAACATTCCGACGAGTCGAAACAAAAAGACGGAATGGACATTGCTATTTTAAAATTTAACGGTGCCCTAACCGAAGTTGAATTTTCGGGAGCAAACAGGCCTGTATATATCATCAGGCAGAATGAACTTTTAGAGTACAGGCCCGATAAAACAGCCATTGCAGGCTTTACGCACGATGATAAAGAATTTACAACGACTAAAATTTCTTTACAAAAAAATGATTCCATCTATCTATTTACCGATGGTTATGCCGACCAGTTCGGCGGCAAAGAAGGTAAAAAATTCATGTCTAAAAGCCTGAAAGAATTATTAATTTCCATTGCGGAGCTACCCGCTAAAGCACAACATGAAAAAATTGAATCTTCTTTTATGAACTGGAAAAAAGACTACGAGCAGGTAGATGATGTGTTGATGATAGGGATTAAATTATAAGTCGTTAAAAAACGCGGGTTGTTAATCCGCGTTTTTAAATGAGCTGAACTGTATTTTAAACAATGTGGATCATGTATGGATCGCTGTACGGCAGCTTGCTTTTTGATAACACCGTTTTAACCCTGAACCAATATTTATTACCGGGCATTAAACCTGTTACCTGTTGGGTTGATACAACGCTTGTATCGTATACCGACCAGGTGTTTGTATCAATAGGATCACTGATCATTTCCCAAATGTAAGCGGAGTTCCTGTAAACAGAACAGCTAAGGTCTGCCGTACCGCTTAATAAACCCTGCTTTACAGAAAACACCTGTGGTTTACGAATAGTCGGCATTCTTAAATCGAAGCCGCTGCTTAAGGCAATTTCTTCAGTGTTAGCGCCGTCCATTTCAGCCAGGCGTATTAAAACTTTGAGTCTTTGTCTTACATCTCTTACCCTTGCGTCTATAATTACAGTATCGGGGTGTTGGTTATTAATAGCGTTGGTTAAATTTACCACTGCCGTATCGAGCAAGGGCAAAACACTTATCGCGCTCGGCATGTTTGCATTACCGGTCATACAGGTTGAGATGTGTTTACCGAATACAGCTAATCCGCTTGGATCGTACTGTTCATAGTTCAAAGACAATTTTATTGAGTTCATGGTGTTAGATTTTAAAAGATTTAAAATGATTTTAATTAACTCGGGACAATTAAAGTCGTTTGCTTGGGAACAAGTAGGCTTTGGAACTTGCGGTGTAAACTAAATTTTATTTACAATCCCTTCTTTTTTTAAACTCTGTAAGCGGTGTTACGTTTAAATGATAAAGCGTTCCGCATTGAAACGTTTTTACCTGTAACGCGGCGTATTGTGTTTAAGTACACCATTAACAAAACTTAGCTGAATCAATTTTATAACCGGTTGTTTTTAGCGCATAACCGGTAAGTAAGTTAAGTTTAAAACGCAAAAAATAATCTTTATGTGCAACTGTAGTTTTATGAATGCCGTAGTTTATTTATGAATGCACCGGTATTTTTTTGAATTCATCCGTAGTTTTATCAATTCAGCAGTTTATTTATGAATTCAGCAGTTTATTTATGAATGCAACGGTAGTTTTATGAATTCAGCAGTTTATTTATGAATGCAACGGTAGTTTTATGAACGCAACGGTAATTTTATAAATTCAACAGTTTATTTATGAATTCAATAGTTTATTTATGAATTCAGCGGTTTATTTTTAGATTCAGCAGTAGTTTTATGAATGCAAGAGTTTATTTATGAATTCAGCAGTTTATTTATGAATTCAGCAGTAGTTTTTTGAATGCTACGGTAGTTTTATGAATGCCCCGGTAGTTTTATGAATGCCCCGGTAGTTTTTAAAATTCATCCGTAGTTTTATGTATATATCCGGAGAATTATGTTAAAACTTAAATCTTGCCTGCAGCTTAACTTCCGTTTTATGATTGGCATTAATTTCATTTAAACTTCCCGCTGATATAACAGTTTGATTGTCGTAAATAGTTCTTGCCAAACGTATCCAGATCTCAAACTTGCGGGTAATGTCCCAGTTTACCAAAAAGTAAGCGCGTTGTCCTTTATAATATAATGCCGGTACAGAGTAAGAGTAAAGCACATCGTTTTCGAAAGCGTAAACGCGGCTGTCGTAACTTTTAGTATCAAACACCGCATAACGCAAGGTAAAAGAGAATGGGAATTTTAATTTTTTATAGATAAGGTCTTGGATCAGTGCAACGCCGTTATCACCGGGATCATTTAATTTTTCGACATGCGTATATTCAATACGGCTTTTAAATTTAAGTTCAGGTGTAAGCTGCGCCGATACATTGTACCGGTAATTAGTTTGTATATAGGGTACAATGTATTCATACACATTATCCGTACTGTTGTTCTCAAATTTAGTGCGGTGCCTGAATCGTATATACATATCCATTTTTTTATTGGGCGCATAATTAAGCTGTGCAAAAATATCTCTTCCGTTCGATGGCGCGCTGACACCCGCTTTTATCCATGAAAATTTATATTGATCAAGATATACCGAAAAGGTAAGATTTCTGAATAGTTTAGCTTCCATACCAATGTATATGCTTTTTTCATTTTGTGGTAAAGTGTTTTCAGAAATAGCGTTGCCGAATAAATTTTGAAAGTTGCGATCAAAATTACGATAGTGCGCCGTAAAGGTCAGCTTAGGATCGAGTGCAACAATTACTCCCTGGCAAAAAGCCTTGCCGGTGCTCGAACTGCCTGCATATTCGCCAAACAGGTTCACGTTTTTAAACACATAATTATAATCTATTCCTCCAACAAAATTTGCTTTGCCCCGGTAATCGTATTGGTTATAAATAGTGGACAACTTAATAAGCTCTGCGCTTAAGTGCGTGCTTTGCGCTGTTATGCCAACATGCAAGCTTCTGTTATTAAACGCGGCATTACCTCCAAAAACAGTTTGCTTAATGGCTCTTTTGTCGGCTATTAAAGAATTTGTATTATGCATTCCCCCGGCTTCCAAGCTGCTGATGCCAACCACATCAATTTCACCGTTATTAAGGGTGTCTGTTGCAATGGCATTGGCATCTATATTTTTGTGAGAAGCCATGCCCGTAAATTCAAATGCTTTGTAGCGCACCGTAGCGGCTACTCCTCTAAAAAAACGGTTCTCATCAAACGAATAATACGGTTTTATTCCGTAACCGAAACGTTTAACATTCATCGGTGAAGACGATTTGCCGAATGCAAACCCTTGCCATATAGTTAAACCCTGGCCAAATGTTGCTTGGTAATCGCCGACTACAAGCGTTTTAATAAACCTGATATTTTTAACGGCAATATGCCCACTGTAAAAATCGAACCCTTGTTTTTGTGTCCCCCTGAAAAATTGTTCGCCCGCGTCTTTCTCACCGCTAAGAGCAAAGGATACATTGTTATTATATTGAAACCGGTACCTGGCAAATACACGATTCGGGTCTCCTAAATAATAAGAGTTTGGTTTTTTTAATTTAATGCTGTCAGGAAAGTTATAACCTGATTGTTTTTCTACTATTCTTTGATACCGCATCACTACTTCATGTTTACCGTCCTTAAACATTTCCTTGACGCTAAAAAAGGCTGAATTAAAATTATCGCTCACATACACAAACGGCAGAATTTTTTTAATGGTTACGAGATCAAAATCTTCAATGCTTTGCAGCTCATAAATGCTGATCATAAACCCGTTTTTTTCGCGATGCTTTAATAAATTATTTACCTGGATGTCATTCAGCAATTGCAACTCCTGCAACTCTTCTTTTTTTGCACGGTTTAAATTCAACGGATTTTTCTTATAGTAATTCCAAACATCTGTCAGGCTCGACAGATCGCCTTCTTCAGATTGAAGCTGTTCTGACAACAGCTCAATATTTTGATTGATCATATCCTCTACCTGCTCATTGTTTTTAGTTTTCACGGTATCATTTTGGGCGTGTGTTAAAAAACACATGCTGATACAAAGACTAAGGATATAAAATTTTGAACTGATAAAGCTATAGTTTTTCAGGTTCTTCGGTACCGGTGCCGGGGGCTTTTGTTTTTACTTTACCAAACGCATAGCTTAATCCTATTTGTGGAGATAAACCCAAAATGCTGTGATACATGGAACTCAGGTCTATTTTTAAGCCCTTATAATTTACACCTAGGCCAAACGCGGCTTGTGTAGGGGAGGAGGAAGCGCCCGCCCGAATGTATACTAATTTAGAAGGCATGTATTCAATACCCGCTTTTACATTTATGGTTTTACCGGAGGCTTTTTCCGCTTCTATTAATAAGCATACTTTTTTTGAAAAAATATACTGCGCGCCTATTTTAAAAATGGTAGGAATTTTTTCATGATTATAATCGGTGATCTTTGCCCTGAACGGGTTATAAATATGGGTTGCTATAATTACCTGTGGGAGCAATTTTGCCGTAATCCCAAAAGATCCGGTAAAGGCATGTGACTGCCCATAAATGTCGGCAATTTTTGTATTTAAATAATCGAAAGCAACACCGGCAGAAATAGCCTCACTTAATTTTATACCATAGCTTAAGCTCAATTGCGACTCGCGGTAAAGCTTATAACCTAAGGAAGAATAGCATACGCCGAATGTTCCTTTTTTTACGGGAACAATTGCTGCAAAGCCGCTTTGCGTGAGTTCTTTTACAAAAAAACGATTTTCATAAAATGCCCCAACCTGCGCCTGCCTTAAAAACCCCAGGCATCCCTGGTTGTTGCGGGTGCTCCATATATCCTGCAGTGTAACTGAGGCATGCCCTAAGGCGGCTGACCTCGCTCCAATAGGACCATCGCCGTTAGAAGAAAATGCACTAAAAGAAATAAGAAAAAAGGGGAGTAAAAGTTTAACCATTTAATCAACTATAAATTATTATTTAATAATGGGGCATTAGTAGTATTTAGGATCAACCTGTTTTAACCTGTAACGAGTAATTTGCAGCTCATTACGCCCCGGGAGCAGCAGTCATCAAAGCAAAAGGGGAGCAAGAATGTAAGAAAACAATAAATGTTATACAGATAAGATCATGCTATTTCAGGATACGGAAACAAAATCCTGCCTCTATAGCCATGCCTGTAACCGAGGTAGCATAGTTTTTACCGACTGTATTATCTTTTACATTTTTAGGTGAACCGCTTGCGCTATAGGAGCTGATCATTCCAAACGCTCCCAAACGTTTCCAAAAATAATACCTTGCTTTTATGCCGGCACGCAATATGGTGCCACCCGAACTATAGTTGTATGAAACATCGCCGGCAGTACTTTTAGAATTTGCGGAAAACAACCCTGTAGAAACAAAAATAGAAAGGTCTAAACGCTTATTAACGAACACATGGTAATTAACATCAAACGTAAGCTCACTTGTAGAAACTTTCATTGTATTATCGGCCGTTGAAACATTGTAAAATGTTGCAGAATTAACTTTAAAAATATCCGTTCCTGAGCTTAAGCCGATGCCCCATTTGTTTGTTAAACCATACTCAATAATAAAAGGATCCCTGTCGCCGCACATAAATTGTGAATTTACACGTGTCGGTTTTTTACCGCTTACATCGTTTGTACTATAATCAGCAAACGTTGAACCTTCCGAAAGACTTATCAATAGGGAACCTTTACGAAAAGCCTGCGCGTTTAGAGATAAATGAATACAGCTCAATAAAATAGCACAAATAAATAAAAGGCTTTTAGAATAATTTTTTACCATGGCTTTATATTTTGTTATACCAAATATATAACAATTTTCGAAAATTCAAAATACCCGATACCCTGTTTATACACCCGTTTTATTGTAGTACATTTACGGTTTATTATTAATACGCTTTTAATGAAATTTGCTGACTACCATATTATCCCTGAAATAAAACAGAGCTTAGAAGAAGCAGACTTCAGACGTCCGACTGACATTCAGTTTAAAGCTATACCCAATATTTTAAACGGAGAAGATGTGTTGGCGATTGCACAAACGGGTACCGGTAAAACGGCGGCGTTTGCCATTCCTATTATCCATTTAATTTCGAAGGGTGGCGTTAACCAAGGTATACAGGCTATTATTATGGTGCCTACACATGAACTGGCCATACAAATTACGGAAGTTTTTAACAAACTCGGAAAATATACGGATGTTAAAACGTTAGGCGTGTTTGGCGGTGTAGACCAAAATCCGCAAATTGAAGAATTGGCCGGCGGCGTTGATATTTTAGTTGCTACACCGGGCAGATTATTTGATCTGGTAAACCAAAGGCATATTAACTTAAGAGATATAAAAGTATTAGTATTAGATGAGGCAGATCTGATGCTTGACCTTGGGTTTTATAAAGATATTGAAGACCTGATTAAATATTTACCGCGTAATCGGCAAACCCTTTTTTTCTCGGCTACCATTAATGAAAAAATTAAAAAACTGGCGTATTCATTGGTGCGAAACGCTATCCGTATTCAAATTTCACCGAAAGATCCAGTATCAAAAAATGTGACACATTCTGTGATGTATGTTAATATGGATGACAAACGTTTCTTTTTAGAACGGATTGTGAATGAAAATCCTGAAACAAAAATTTTAGTTTTTGTAAGAACCAAGGTACGTGCAGAGCGTGTGCATGAAGCTATGAAACGCGTTAACATTAAAAGCCTTACCATGCACGGCGGTAAAGACCAGGAAAACCGATTGGAAGTAATGCAGCAATTTAAAAGCGGTGAAGTAAAATTATTAATTGCTACCGATATTAGTGCGCGCGGTGTGGATATTGCCAATGTTGATTATGTGGTAAACTATGACTTGCCCGATGTGGCGGAAAACTATGTACACCGTGTGGGCCGTACAGGTCGTGGAAATAATAAAGGAGTAGCTGTATCTTTTTGCAGCCCGGAAGAAAAGCCGGTGTTGGATGAAATAGAAAGTTTTATGGATAAGGCCATTAACGTTTTAAAAGTTGATAAAGCCGATTACTCTGAAACTTTGGCCTTGACGGACGATGTAAATGATAACTGGAAACAGTTGTTGCGCGAAGCCGAAGTAGAAGATAAAAAGTACAAAAAGAAGCCTAATAAAAAGAAGTAATAGCCATATCATTTTTTAGCATTAAGTAATTCCGAATCTATTCTTACAAAATATAGTATGAAATATCTATACATTTTAACAGCATTTGTTTTAATTTATTCCTGTAAAACCGATAAAGCAACTTCAAATAATATTAATCCTTATTATGAAGGATTATTTGTTAATGAATTAGATATGGAATTAATGACCAAATTAAATAACGGGAAAATATTAGGAATACCTAATGTTTTAATAATAAAACTAATGAATGATAAGCAAGCTCTTAAAATTTCTGAAGTGGTTGATAAAACCAATTTTAATAAAAGTGTACAGAATATATACGATAAAATTATAGATGATAAAGACTATATTGAAAACCGAAGAAAACAATTATGGATCAGCGACCTTACTTATAATATTTATAATAATGACAGCATTATTTTTACAGAAATTTCAGATAATTATATCATAAAGTATAATGGAAAAATCATCAACGATGTAATGGAATTAAGAGCTAATGTAACTCTTCCTGATTCGGTAAAAGATGTATATAAGCCCTCATACGACAAAAACGCACCTAAAGAGAAATTTGTTTTTTATCCCGTAAAAATGAAGTAATCTATTGAAACTGTTTTAACCAGGCAACGGCATCATCTTTTGTATTGAACAATCGGGTAGGGCGCTTTGGTTTATTAATTTTTAAATAACCATTCCCTATAATGCGTAACGCCAATCCTTTAATGACTAAACCGTCGGCTTTAATAATGGCGCTTACTTCATCACTTGCAATGTATTCACGGTTCTCTTTTGTAAACGTATTGTCTTCTGCGTAAATAACAAGTAATAAGCATTTTCCGTCTCCTTTAACCTTTGTAATGGTACGCACCATGTTTTTTGCATCTTCAATATCAGAATGAAAACCTTGCTCAAATTTAAGCTGAATAATAGTATTGCGGCGCATAAAAATGCTATATCCCTTAAAAGTATACACCTCGGATACTGCATAATTTTCAAGTTCTAACTTGTGGCTCATTTAAATTTGGAAGGCTATTAAAGGTAATAATTATTCCAAGGCAAAATTTTTTTTACGGTTATTTAATCCGGTAGTTCATATCCTTTATCATCCCATCGCTGCGGGGTATTATATTCCTTGCCGCTTAAAAGGGTTCCTTGTTGTTTTAAATGCCCGTTCTCATAAAATAATTTATATTCCCCATTGGTAATGTCATTTTTATAATAGTAATAGGCTTTAAGTTTGCCGCTTTCATAGTTTTCTATAAATAAACCCGTTTTTAATCCTAAACAAAAATCTCCCTGCGCTTTTAAAACTCCGTTCTCATAATATGAAAACCATTCGCCGTCTTGTTTTCCGACCGATAAATAACCCCTGGAGTTTAATTTACCGCTTTCATAATAATGCAACCAAACGCCTTCGGGCGAATCATCTACCATCATCCCGGTCTTTTCTATCTTCCCGTTCTCATAATATTCTGTGTACTTGCCTTCCTGTTTTCCATTCACGTATTCACTTTCCAGCGCGGGGTTTCCATTCTCAAACCATGTAAGGTGTTTTCCGTTTTTAGTGCCGTTTTTATAAGTACATATCTCTTCCTTTAGTCCGTTTGCATAATAGTTAATAAGCTCGCGGTTATTACAGTATGTTTCAATGTATCTTTTTGCCATCGTATCATTAATAGTCCGTAGGTCTTCAAAATTGTTGCAGGCCTCATTGTATTTTTTTTGCATAAACCTTACTTCGCCCTTTTTGGCAATAACAGCAGGGGTTAAAGGATGCTTGCTTAAAATAGTGTTAAGGTCAACAATGGCACTGTCATACAGTTGCAGGTTTATAAAGCATTCCGCACGGTTTGCAAGGCCTTTGATATGGTAAGGATTAATGCTTAAAGATATATTATAATACTTTAAAGCAATATTGTATTGTTTTAATAAAAAATAAAACCATCCCATGTTTTGATTGCTGTTAAAATCACCCGGGGCCAGTTTCAGTGCTTTTGTTTCTTCGTCAATGGCTTTTGTATAATCGTTCATCAAGCCATACACCAATGCTTTTTGATTGTATAAATAAAATTGAGGTTCAGAAAGCGCCATGGCAGAATCAATATAAGTGAGCGCGCCGCTGTATTTTTTTTGATCCGTAAAACATAAGGAAAGGTTATAATACGCATATTTATCTTTCGGGTTTAGCTTCAACGCTTCAAACAGATCTTTGTCGGCGCCTTTAAAATCGCCTGATTTACTTTTAGCAAGGCCTCGCACCGTTAATGCTTTATAAATGTTTTCCGTTCCTGAATTAATAGATTTATTAAGCCAGTAAATAGCTTCCGGGTAATTTTCTTCATTATAATTTTTCATTCCCAGGTTAAAATTTACCTGGCAAAAGGCAAAGCCGTTTATAAATAAAAGCATTAAAATGAAGAGGGATTTTCTTTTCATACAAGTCTAATGTATAAATTATTCTATCATCTTCAAAAATTCATCCTCTGTCAGTAGCTTAATACCAAGAGACTCAGCTTTTTTTAATTTTTCGGGGCCCATGTTATCCCCGGCTAATACAAAGCTTGTTTTTTTTGAAATAGATCCCGAATTTTTTCCGCCGTTCAATTCTATCATCTCTTTATATTGGTCGCGGTTGTGTTGTGTAAATACACCGCTGATCACAAAGGTCAGGTCTTTTAATGTATCTGTTCCGTTTTGATGTTGGTCTTCACTTAATGAAAACTGAAGCCCCGCTTGTTTTAAACGTTCAATGATCACTTTATTTTGTGTATTCGAAAAATACTCATGCAGGCTCAATGCAATAATTTCTCCCACTTCATCAATGGCTAATAATTCTTCTTTGGTTAAATTTAAAAGTACATCCAGCGACTTTACTTTTTTGGCAATTTTTTTAGCGGTGGTTTCTCCCACATGTCTTATCCCAATGGCATACAGTACGCGTTCAAAAGGAACCTGCTTGCTTGCCTCCAAACCGGTAATTAAATTTTGAGCCGATTTTTCCGCCATGCGTTCCAAAGGAAGGAGCAGTTCTTTTTTAAGATCATACAGATCGGCAACGTTCTTTATTAAACCGGCATTATGCAATTGCACAATAGTTTCACCGCCAAGGCTGTCAATGTTCATGGCACGGCGCGATACAAAATGTTCAATACGGCCTACCACCTGCGGCGGGCATTCGTTTTCGTTAGGACAAAAATGATTGGCTTCCCCTTCGTTACGTTCCAGCTTGCTTCCACATTCAGGACAATGATCAATGTATTTTGTTTTTTTAGCGTCCGGTTTACGTTTACTGAAATCAACGCCAATAATTTTTGGAATAATTTCTCCGCCTTTTTCTACAAACACTTGGTCACCAATTCGTACATCGAGCTTTTCAATAATATCGGCATTATGCAAAGAAGCGCGTTTTACTGTTGTTCCGCCCAAAGGGACGGGCTTTAAATTAGCAACCGGTGTAATGGCTCCCGTGCGCCCAACCTGGTAAGAAATGGTTAATAATTCGGTGCTGACCTGTTCTGCTTTAAATTTATAAGCAATAGCCCAACGTGGTGATTTAGCAGTAAAACCAAGGTTCTTTTGCAGTTTAAAATCATTTACTTTTATAACAATACCATCCGTATCATAAGAAAGATCAAACCGTTTCTTATCCCAATGCATTATAAATTTCAATACTTCATTAATGCCGTGACACAACTTTGCTTCTTCCGAAATTTTAAAGCCCCATGATTTAGCAGCCTGTATACTTTCATAATGGGTTTTAAACGGTAAGTTTTCGCCCATTACATTATATAAAAAACAATCGAGTTTACGTTTAGCTACCTGAGCCGAGTCCTGCATCTTCATGGTTCCTGAGGCAGCGTTCCGGGGGTTTGCCATTACAGCTTCACCTATTTCTTCACGCTCTTTATTAATAGCGTTAAACACGGGGCGCGGCATAAATACTTCTCCTCTAATTTCAAACTTTGGCGGGTAATTACCATGCAGTTTTAAAGGAACTGACTTTATGGTTTTTGCATTGGTCGTTACCTCATCGCCCTGTACACCGTCGCCGCGGGTAATGGCCTGCACTAATTTACCGTCCTCATAAATTAAGCTGATCGATAAACCGTCGAACTTTAATTCGCACACGTATTCAATTTGGTCGTTAAATAATTGATCCGATTGGTATCCTAAACCTTCTCTTACTTTACGGTCGAAATCAATCATATCCTCTACACTATAACTGTTGCTGAGCGACAACATAGCGTACTGGTGTTTTACGGTATTAAAGGTTTTGGTAATTTGTCCGCCCACGCGTTGGCTTGGAGAGCTTGCAGATAAGAGTTCAGGAAATTGTTTTTCCAAGCTAATTAATTCTTCAAGTAATTTATCAAATTCAAAATCGCTAATGGTGGCATTATCTAAAACATAATAGTTATGGTTGTGCGTTTCAAGCTCTTTTGAGAGCTGTAATATTTTTTGCTGAGCTTGGGCCGATGTCATAGAAGGTTTGTAAATCTTTAACAAATTTGTTATTTTTGAACAAGATTACACAGTAAATTTGTAAGCAGAAATTAACAGCATTGAAAAGATCAATTTTTAAGATATCCTTTTTCATATTAGTATTTATCTATGTTTTTTCTACGGTAGGTATTTCTGTTGTTTCTCACTATTGTGGAGGAAATCTTGAAAAAGTATCCCTATTCAAATCTAACTCCTGCTGCTCGGGCGAAGACGAAAGTGAAATGAACACTTGCTGTAAAAATGACAGTAAACATGTAGCCTTTAAAATGGATTTTACATTTTTTACTATTGTATCCGATTGTAAAGTTTCAGTTCAGCAATTGTTTATTCTTGATCATTGCTCAATAACTGCTTATTTATTTAATACTACAGTTCACTCTCATTTTTTAATTCATAAAAAAAATCATCCTCCTAACCTTGTGCAGGATGATATTGTTTCCACCGGGGTTTTAAGGATTTGATTAAAGTTTTGTTATTTAGAGTAACATTTGCTTGTTTTTTGCAAATACTACTCGATACGTATTTTGTTAAGTTCTCTATACTCCCGATATTTATCGGGCTTGTAAGAGGAGGACAAAATACATTTTAACTGACAATTTCCATTTTCAACCATTTTTAAAAAAACGTTACACATGAAATTATTCATCACCATTATTATAAATTTGCTGTTCTCTGTTACAAGCATGGCGCAATCTACAATCGTAACAGCTACAGTATCCGTTAAAGGAAATTGCGAAGACTGTAAAGCACGCATTGAAAACGCTGCCGATATTAAGGGAGTTAAAAACTGTGTTTGGGATCAAACCAAACAGGCCGTAACCGTTACCTACGATTCAAAAAAAGTAACGTTGGAACAGATCGAAAAATCCATTGCAAAATCAGGCCATAAAACAGCGAACCAAAAACAGGACTCGGCAGCATATAATGCATTGCCTGAATGCTGTAAGTACGAAAGCAACAAGCACACTAAATAACCGGGCTTTTATATATGAAACGGTTATTATTTTCCCTTACGGGGATTGTTTATGCCTTGCTTGGGTTTTCGCAAATAAGAGGCAGGGTGTTGGAAATCGGAACTAAAAAGGATACGAGTACGGTACCCGGAGTCATCTTATTTTGGGAAAACACCTCCGTTAATACAGTAACCAACGAGAGCGGTGTGTTCACATTAAAAACCACTTCCGAAACAAATAAATTAGTGATCCGTGCCACAGGCTATGATGCTGATACGATTTTTATTAAGGACACCACTAAATTTATCACCCTCGTTTTAAAAAGCGGTATTAATTTAAATGAAGTGGATGTGGTGTATCAAACTACAGGCACTGAGCTTTCCTACATGAATCCTATTAAAGTAGAAATATTAAATGAGCGTTCGCTAATGAAAGCGGCTTGCTGTAATTTATCAGAAAGCTTTGAAACAAACCCCAGTGTGGATGTAAGTTTTGCAGATGCTGTTACCGGAACCAAGCAAATTCAAATGCTTGGTTTATCAGGCCAGTATGCACAAATAACCAAAGAGAATATGCCTTATTTACGCGGACTTGCTACCGGTTACGGATTAACCTTTGTGCCCGGCACATGGATACAATCTATACAATTAAGCAAGGGAGCGGGCTCTGTTGTTAACGGGTACGAAAGCTTTACGGGACAAATTAATACGGAGCTGCAAAGTCCTGAAACATCTGACCGTTTAAATTTTAATACTTACGTCAATCAAAACGGGCGTAATGAATATAACTTAAATGTAAAGCACCGGTTCAACGATAAGTTTTCGGCAGGTATTTTATCACACGCCAGCTTTAACCCTTTGGTTCAGGATTTTAATAAAGATGGCTTTGCCGATATACCTATCGGTAAACAATATAACATAATGAATAAGTACAGTTATAACAGCGGCAAAGGTTTTGAAGCACAGTTTGGCGTGGCTTATTTAACGGATTACAGAAAAGGCGGACAGTTTAATTTAACCGCACCTTTGGCTACTATTCCTTTATACGGAATCGAAATTCAAAATAAAAAATGGGAGCTGTACAGTAAAACAGGCTATGTGTTTAAGAAAAAGCCGGGCACAAGTATGGGTTTACAATTGTCTTATCTCGATCATGAGCAGCACAACACTTATGGTTTAAATAAGTATAACGGTTTACAAACTACTTTTTATGCCAACTATATTTATCAGGGTGTTATTAAGTCTGCCGCCAATACTTACAAAGTAGGGGCAAGCTATACCAACGATAAAGTTGCCGAAGACTACCGGTTGTTTAATTTCAGCCGTAATGAAAAAGTAGGCGGCGCCTTTGCGGAGTTTGCTCATAACACAGGAAATAAATTTAATATGGTGGCCGGCTTAAGAGCCGATTACCATAATTATTACGGCTTATTTTTTACACCGCGCCTGCATTTGCGTTATGCGCTTAATAATAATAAAACAGTATTCAGATTAAGTGGCGGCAGGGCTTTAAAAACAGCCAACGTATTTGCGGAAAACATGGCATATATGGCAACATCGCGTAATTGGATCATTAAAAGCAGCGATTTAAGTTTGCCTTACGGCTTAAAGCCTGAAGTAGGTTGGAATTATGGTTTAAATTTTACACAAAAAATGAAGTTGAATTATAAAGACGCTTATGTAACGGTTGACTTGTACCGCACTGATTTTATACAACAGGTGGTAGCAGACCTTGATGGAAATACACAACAGGTTGTTTTTTATAATTTAAACGGACCCTCTTATTCAAACACAGCACAAGTAGAGTTTGGTTGGGAGGTACGAAAACGGTTGAACGTAAAAACAGCCTACCGTTTTGTAGATACAAAGGTGTTTTACACCGGTGGTTTGCTTCAAAAGCCTTTTGTATCAACACACCGCGCTTTTATAAATATGAGCTACGAAACAAAAAACAAGCACTGGCTGTTTGATGCAACACTCCAATATAACGGCAGAAAGCGCTTGCCTCAAACGCATACAAACCCTGCAGAGTATCAAAGGGCAGACTATTCGCCCGGTTTTTATAATGTACTGGCGCAAATTACATACGTTACTAAAATTAAACGGGCCGATTTTAATATTTATGTTGGGGTTGAAAACGCAATGGATTATAAACAGTTAAACCCTATAGTGGCAAGCGATGCGCCGTTTAGCCCGTATTTTGATGCAAGTATGGTTTGGGGGCCTATTTATGGAAGAATGCTATATGCCGGCCTGCGGTTTAAGATCAAATAATTTGCCTTATTGTTATTTATAACGGCAGTGTATTGCTATTAATTGATGAGTTCATGCTCTACCGCATAAAGTACTATTCCTACAATATTTTTAGACCCTGTTTTTACTAAAATATGCTCTTTATGTGTTTCAATGGTTCTGGGGCTTAATACCAATAGATCGGCAATTTCTTTAAACGAATATTGCTTACAAATAAGCTGTATTATTTTTAGCTCCCGCTCGGTAAGGGATGTAGAAGTTAATGAATGTTTGACCTTATGTGTGTTTTTAATACCTTTTATCATGGCTTTGGTCACATCTTCTGTATAATAAAACCCTTTTTCGTCTACCGAATAAATCGCCTCAATCACATGATCTACGCTTTTATCCTTCAATAAAAAACCATTAGCGCCTTTTTTAACCAGGTCAAACATAAGGGCCTGATCATTGTGCATGGTAAGAATAATTATTTTAATCTCCGGGTACTTTTTTTTAACTTCAATAGTAGCTTCAATTCCATTAATCTCGGGCATTTGAATGTCCATTAAAATAATATGCGGCTGAACATTTTTTAGTTGGTTCAAAAGGTCTTTACCCGTTGAAGCTTCTATTATTATTTCAAGATCTTCATACTCATTCAGCAAGCTGACGAGTCCCTGCCGAAAAAGATAATGGTCATCAACAACAGCTATTTTAATTTTTTTGGTCATAATAACAGGGTCTCAGTAAAGATAAATAATAAAATTGCATTACGAGAAGCACGTAAAACTACGTGCAAAAGTAGGGGATTTTACGGATAACAGAAAAATCAGGGATTTTACGGATAAAAAGCCATGCAATTTTTTTTTACTTAGTAAAATGAGAGAAGTTAACATATCTACTATAAAAATTGTATTGCATGACGCAGCTTCTGTAAATGCATGGTGTGAAGTGTTAAACTGCAATGAAAAAGAATTGCATAGTGCAATTGCCGTGATCGGTGATTCCGCTAAAGCAGTGGATGAATATTTAGAAATGCACAATAAGAAAGAAATTAATTAAGTATGTATTGACAGTGAATGAGCTCGCGCATCATTGGAAATGCCGGCTAATAGTTTTTGAATCTAAACGAAATGTATATGCAAAACAAATACTTTTCACAGGCCGAGGAAATAGCAAATTTAGGAAGTTGGGAAATTGATCTGATCTCAAATTCAGTATCATGGTCTGAACAGTTTTTTAAGATCTGCGGCTATAAACCCAATGAAGTAATCCCATCCATTGAACTTAGTATGGCTATGGTGCATGCGGATGATAAGGAAATATCAGAATATGTATTCAGGCAAACGGTTCAATTCGGGAACGATTATAAAATTGAAAAAAGAATTGTAAGGCCTGACGGGACGATACGCTATGTGTATTCACAAGCCATAGTCGATAAAGATATGTCAGGTAAACCGGTAAGGTTAAAAGGTGTTTTTTTTGATATTACAGAAAGAAAAGAGGCGGAGGAGGCTAACCGCCAAAAAGATGAGCGTTATCATAATATCCTGAATTCCATTTTAGAAGGCTTGCAGATTATTGATTTTGACTATAGGTATGTGTATTTAAACCCTGCGGCAATTGTGCAAAGCCGTTATACGGAAGATAAAATAATTGGCCGTACCATGCCGGAATTATATCCGGGTATAGAAAAATCGGGCTTATTCACAATGTTGAAACGGTGCATGAAGGAGCGTTCCATTGAATATATTGAAAATGAATTTACCTTTCCCGATAATTCAACGGGTTGGTTCGAGCTCCGCATTCAGCCGTCGGTAGAAGGATTATTTATTTTATCAATCGATGTTACGGAAAGAAAAAAAGCGGAAGAGAACAGGCTCAAAGCTGAAAAACGTTACAGGGCATTAATTGAAAACAGTTCGGAAGGTATCACGCTTTTAGATAAAGACTTTAAAATATTGTACAGAAGTCCTTCTACTTATAGAATTACCGGTTGGACAAGTGATGAGCGATCAAACCAAGTTCAGTTGCAAGAAATGCACCCCGAGGATGTGCCGGAATTACACAGCATCATGAAAGAAATTCTAAAAATACCTTCCAAATCAATAATATCCACTTTCAGGGTTAAAAATAAGAACGGTAACTATATATGGTTGGAAGCTTTATTAACTAATATGTTGGAAGATAAAAGTGTAGAAGCGATCGTCATGAACTTTAGGGATGTATCTGAAAGAAAGGCCGGGGAGGAAAAAATTAAATATTTAAATGACGGGCTTGAACAAAAAGTAATAGAACGCACTGCCCAACTTGAAGCTGTTAACAAGGAACTGGAATCTTTCAGCTATTCCGTATCGCACGACTTGAGAGCGCCGTTAAGGGCTATTGACGGCTATGCAGGCATGATAGAAGAAGATTATGAAAAACTATTTGATGATGAAGGAAAACGACTTTTAGGAAATATACAGCAAAATGCAAAAAAAATGAGCAATTTAATTGACGACCTCTTAGCCTTTTCAAGACTCGGCAAAAAAGTGTTACAGCGAAAGGAGCTTGATATGAATGAACTTGTTGAAGGTGTTTTAATTGATATTGACAAATCGGTTACGCACCATGCAAAGCTTGAAGTTGCTAAGCTTCGCCCTATAATGGGCGATTACAGCCTGATACACCAGGTATTAATGAATTTGATTTCTAATGCCGTAAAATATTCGTCTAAAAAAGAAAATCCTGTTGTAAGCATCACTTCGAAGAAAGAAAATAATGAAATCATTTATAGTATTACAGATAACGGGGTAGGGTTTGATATGAAATACGCACATAAGTTGTTTGGCGTATTTCAACGTTTGCATACTATGGATGAGTTTGAAGGAACAGGAGTAGGCTTAGCCATTGTGCAGCGTGTTATTACAAAACATGGCGGTAAAATATGGGCAAATTCGCAAGTGGGCGAAGGCTCTGTTTTTAGTTTTAGCTTGCCGGAAAAATAAAATAAAGGATATGGAAAACGAAATTGAAATTTTATTGGTAGAAGATAATCCTAATGACGCCGAAATGACCTTACGCGCCTTAAAGAAAAACCACATGGCCAACCGGATCATTCACTTAAAGGATGGTGCGGAAGCATTGGATTTTATTTATGGGAAGGGTATGTTTGAAGGAAGATGCATAAACGCTGTACCAAAAGTAATTTTATTGGATCTGAAAATGCCTAAAGTAGACGGTATGGAAGTGTTGAGAAACCTAAAATCTAATGAGCTTACAAAAGCAATTCCCATAGTTATATTAACTTCTTCAAAAGAAGATCCCGATATTAAAACCTGTTATGAGCTTGGGGTTAACAGTTATATTGTTAAGCCTGTGGGATTCGAAAATTTTTTAAAAGCCATTTCAGAGCTTGGATTTTACTGGCTTATTCTTAATCAAACTCCAAAATAATTTTCTAAATACCGTCCTATGCATAACCCTTTAAAAATACTATTACTGGAAGATTCCCCGGCCGATGTTGATATGATCAAACGGGTATTAATGAAGCATAATTTTATTTTTTCTATAGAAGTAGTGTCTACAAGGCATGACTTTGAAAAGAAAATGTTTGAATTTGATCCTGACCTGGTATTATCAGACCATTCTTTGCCGCAATTTTCTTCGCTGGAGGCCTTACAGATAGCGAGAAAAAAGAAAATGAATATTCCTTTTATTCTCATTACAGGTTCCGTGTCTGAAGAGTTTGCCGTAGAATGCATGAAAGCGGGGGTAGACGATTATATATTAAAAAACAGCCTTATTAGGTTGCCGTCTTCCATAGAAAATATTTTATCTAAAAATAAAGTAAAGCGTGAAAAAGACATTGTAGAATTATTGCATAAAGAATTATTAATTGCCTATAAAAAAATAGAAGATAGCAGTAAAAGCATTACTGACAGTATTAATTACGCTAAGCTGATCCAAAATGCCATGTTTGTGGATAAAAGCATGCTAAAGGATTACGTGAAGGATTCTTTTATCATATTTAGGCCAAAAGACATTGTAAGTGGTGACTTTTACTGGTTTTCGCAGCACAATAATAAGTTGGTTATTGCCATTGTAGATTGCACGGGACATGGTGTTCCGGGGGCGTTTATGAGTATGATCGGCTATGGGATTTTAAATGAAATCGTAAATCTTAAACATATTACACAGCCTGCCGAGATCTTAAAAAAAATGAATGAGAGTTTGAACACTGCATTAAAAAAGTCAAGAGAAAACCAAAGTTATGATGGAATGGATATTGCTATTTGTACGATTGATAAAGAAAATTCGCAGCTTGAATTTGCCGGCGCAAACAGGCATTTATATTATTATACCGAGAATCGGATCGAGCAGATAAAAGGCAATAAATTCGGTATTGGCGGGTCACACATCAATTCCCATAAAGCATTTATAAACCATAAAATACTGTATAATAAAGAGGACCGTATTTATTTTTTTACGGATGGTTTTGCCGATCAGTTTGGCGGGGAAAAAGAAAAACGAATGATGACCAAAAACCTGGTAAAATTTATCGGTCATACAGCATCAACTTGTTTAACGGAACAGTGTAATAAATTAAATTCATGCCTTGATAAATGGCAGGGCAGTATAGAGCAAACCGATGACATTCTCTTATTGGGCCTGCAATTGTAGATTGATTGCTTTATTTATTCCCTTATATTTTTAGAATTTAAATAATTTTATCACAGCGTTATCACTTAAATTTTCTTTACTTAAAAGGCATCTAATGCTTCAATACCGGTGTAAAGTAAATCGCCGGCAATTATAGAAGTACATAAATAATCTGCAATTCATTCACTGTTTAGCAAACCTAATTTGCTGACCGGAAGAAAGAGGTTAACAAGCAAATTGATATGATTCCAAAAGTATTTTTATGTCAATGTTTTTCTGTAAAAAAATGAAATTGACACATTTATACAATTAATAAAACTATTAATTAATGTCTTTTTTTATGGGAAAAGGTCGGGCATGTATCGCATTTGTTTTTACCCCTGAATATAAAACATCCCGAAAGCAGCAGTGAGCTTGTTAACGCAAGTAATGTGATATAAAAAAACCGGGGGCGCGCCATAATACAAAGATACACATCTAAATTTAAAAATATACGGGTGCCGTTAAAATCGTATGCGTTTTGATATTTTAAGGCTGTTAATATAATTTCGATTTATTAAGCCATAAAATCTGTAAATAATTTACATTTGTATATGAACTCAAAAGAGAAATTTTTAAAAGAAGAATATATTCCTTTATTAGACCAATTATCTGATAACGAAATCGGTTTATGGGGAGTATTAACACCGCAAGGTATGATAGAGCACATGACAGACAGTATTGGCGTTGCTTACGGACGTATTAAACAAGGTTTGGCAATTCCTATAGAATTTTTAGAAAAAAGCAGGACTTTTGCTTTAAGTGATAAACCCTTTAAGGAAAATACCAAAAATGTGTTAATGTCTGAAACACCTGCTCAACTCAGAAATAATTCTATTACAGAAGCCATATCTGAGCTGGGAAAAGAAATAGACGCGTTCATAAACTTTTATCGTACCAATGAAGACCACAAAGAAATGAATCCTTTTTTCGGTGAATTAAATTATGAAGAACAGTTGCATTTATTACACAAGCACGCGTTGCATCATTTAAAGCAATTTAATTTAGATTAATATGGAACAACGTCGCAGGGATGCCGGGCATCAGCACAACCATAACGAAGAAAATTTAATTTTTGGAACACGGGCAGTTATTGAGGCCGTTAATGCAGGGAAAGAAATAGATAAGATTATTATTCAGAAAGGACTGTCGAACCAACTTTACACGGAACTTCGTAAAGCTATTAAAGATCTGGATATTCCGATACAGATTGTGCCGCCCGAAAAAATAAACAGGATCACTACTAAAAATCACCAGGGAGTTTTAGCGTTTATTGCACAAGTAACATATTACGAAGCGGAAAACATGCTTGCAACTGTTTTCGAAAAAGGAAAAGTACCCTTGGTTTTAATATTGGACAGGATAACGGACGTACGTAATTTTGGCGCTATTGCGCGCAGTGCTGACTGTGCAGGAGTTGATTTTATTGTAATACCAAGCCGCGGTGCCGCGCAAATAAATGCCGATGCCGTAAAAACAAGCGCAGGGGCGTTGAATAGAATACCCGTTTGCAGGGAAGAAAATTTAAAAAACACGATCGAGTATTTTAAAGAAAGCGGCTTGCAAATTGTAGCGTGCCATGAAAAAACAGACAGCTACCATTATGATGCCGATTTGACAAAGCCAACAGCTATTATTATGGGTTCGGAAGAAAACGGTATTTCTAATGAATATATTAAACGCAGCGACATACAGGTGAAGATTCCGATGGTAGGAAATATCGCATCTCTAAACGTATCGGTAGCAACAGGTATTATTTTATTTGAAGCAGTTAAACAAAGACTTTAAAAGACTGAAGAGATTATTGGACTTAAGGGATAAAAATAATTTATTTTTAATCTTGAGTTAAGCTTATCCCCTTTGGAGAGGGCAGTGTAGGAAATGAAGACAATTGAAGACATACAGGAACGCGGGCTCATTAAAGAATGTGTTTTTAAAACAGCACGTTCAGGCGGAGCCGGCGGACAAAATGTAAATAAGGTTGAAATGAAGGTAGAGCTGTGGTTTAATATTACCGAGTCTCAAAAACTGACCGGTGAAGAAAGAGATTTGTTATTAAATAAGCTGGCCAATAAATTAGATAAAGAAAACACCCTTCATTTACAGGAACAAACAGATCGTACCCAGTTAAAGAATAAAGAATTAGTAAAGGAAAAATTTTATAAAGTAATTCTTTCAGCTTTAAAAGTTTTTAAGCCGCGTAAACCAACCAAAATTAGCAAAGCAGCCAGAGCCAAACGTTTGAATAATAAAAAGGTGAAGAGCGAAGTAAAACAATTACGTAAAAAAATAGGATAGTTATGCCAAAAATACTGATCATTGATGACGAAAAAGCCATTCGCAGATCTATTAAAGAAATTCTTGAATTTGAAAAATATTCTGTTGAAGAGGCCGAAGACGGCCAGCAGGGGCTGGATATGGCATTGAAAGGACACTACGATGTCATATTAAGTGATATTAAAATGCCAAAGTTAGATGGTGTTGAATTACTCACAAAATTAATGGCTAACGGTACAGAGTCTTCTTTGATTATGATGAGCGGGCACGGAAATATTGAAACCGCTGTTGAAACCGTAAAAAAAGGGGCTTACGATTATTTGGCTAAACCGATTGATCTAAACCGTTTATTAGTGGCAGTACGAAATGCATTGGATAAGACATCGCTCGTTACGGAAACTAAAAATCTTAAAAAGAAGATCAATAAAGCATATGAAATGATAGGAGACTCAAAAGCTCTTAACCATGTGCGTGAAATGATCGAAAAGGTTGCTCCGACGGATGCCCGTGTTTTAATTACAGGCAGTAACGGAAGCGGCAAAGAGCTTGTAGCAAGAGAAATTCACACTAAAAGCAATCGCGCCAACGCCCCCTTAATTGAAGTGAATTGCGCGGCTATACCAAGTGAATTAATTGAAAGCGAATTATTTGGGCATGAAAAAGGGGCCTTTACAAGCGCTGTAGCAACCCGTAAAGGTAAATTTGAATTGGCGGAAGGAGGCACTATTTTTTTAGATGAAATAGGAGACATGAGTCTTTCAGCACAGGCAAAAGTATTGCGTGCCTTACAAGAAAATAAAATAACACGCGTAGGCGGTGATAAAGAAATAAAAGTAGATGTAAGAATTTTAGCGGCAACCAATAAAGACCTTCGAAAAGAAATTGAAAGAGGAGAATTCAGGGAAGATCTGTTTCACCGATTAAGTGTAATTCCTATTAACGTTCCGTCATTAAACGATCGTAAAGAAGACATACCAATGCTTGCAGAGCATTTTATAAATATGATCTGCAGTGATTACGGTATGCCTTTAAAAACAATTTCGAAAGCCGGCTTTGCAGAATTACAGAAGAAAGATTGGACAGGCAACATCCGTGAATTCAGAAATGTGATTGAGCGTTTAATTATTTTATGCGGTAAAGAAATTACGGATAAAGACGTGAAGCAATTCGCGTAAAAAAGATATAAGATTAAAGTATTAAGATCTGCTATACGTTTAACTAATCTTTAATCTTAATACTTTAATCTTTCAAATAACTATATATCAATATGGATAAACAAACCGAAGCCGATTCATACTACACAAACCTTGAACACATGAGCGTTCAGGAACTGTTGCGGAACATGAACAAAGAAGATGCGAGTGTTCCCTTAGCCGTAGCTATAGCGATTCCACAAATAGAAAAACTGGTAGAGGTTATTGTTGAGAAAATGCAAGGTGGAGGAAGGTTGTTTTATATGGGTGCCGGAACCAGCGGACGCTTAGGGATATTAGATGCAAGCGAATGTCCGCCAACATACGGTATTGAGCAGGGGAGGGTAGTAGGTTTAATTGCAGGCGGGGATACTGCCATTCGTAAAGCGGTTGAGTTTGCGGAAGATGATATTAATCAAGGGTGGGAAGATCTTAAAACCTACAATATAAATTTAAATGATGTTGTGGTAGGAATTGCCGCATCGGGCACAACGCCCTACATCATTGGAGCATTGGAAACCTGTAATAAATATACTATTCAAACCGGTTGCATTGTATGTAATAACGGTTCACCTGTTGCTGCCGCCGCTAAATTTCCGGTTGAAGTAATTGTGGGGCCGGAGTTCGTAACAGGTTCAACCCGAATGAAATCGGGTACTGCGCAGAAGTTGGTGTTGAATATGATCTCAACATCCGTGATGATAAAACTGGGAAGAGTAAAAGGAAATAAAATGGTGGACATGGCTTTAAGTAATAATAAGTTGGTTGACAGGGGCACACGAATGATCATGAAAAACACCGGGCTCGAAGATTATGAAGCTGCCAAAGCCTTGTTGTTAAAACATGGCAGTGTTCGGAAAGCAACAGAGAGTTTTAAATAATTCAATATGACTCAACCAAACAATCCTTTGCACGGTAAAACCCTTCAGTCTATTTTGGAAGAATTGGTGTTGCGTTACCGTTGGGATGGGCTTGCCTACAATATTGACATTAATTGTTTTAAAGAAAACCCGAGCATCAAATCAAGCTTAAACTTTTTACGCAAAACACCTTGGGCACGAAAAAAAGTAGAGGAATTGTATTTAAAGAGTTTTGATTAATTTAATTAAATTTGTTTAGGCCAACATAAAAATGAAAGCATTCGGTATAAAAAATGAATTGCATAATCATAAATTAGGAAAGGATAAATTGTATTCTATAAAGGAAGTTAGAAAGTATGCTCATTCTTAGTTAAAACAACGATAGTTCTATAAAGTAATTTTTGCAAAAAAAGCATCCTAATAAAATTTATAAATAGTTTTTGAAAAACACCTTTAACATAACTGAATTTACGGACGGGATCTTATCATCAAATATCTCTTATGTCAGTAAAGCCATAACCCTTGTAGAATCTACAAAGCATGAGCATCAGGAACAAGCTCAACAAATCATAAATGCTATTATTCAACACAGCGGCAAATCATTCAGATTAGGAATAACAGGAGTTCCCGGTGTCGGTAAAAGTACTTTTATTGAAAGCTTTGGGTTGGAAGTTATTGAACGCGGACATAAGCTTGCTGTATTGGCTATTGATCCCAGCAGCCAACTAAGTAAAGGAAGTATATTGGGCGATAAAACACGGATGGAACAATTATCCATTCATCCGAAAGCGTTTATTCGTCCTTCGCCAAGCTCCGGAAGCTTAGGTGGCGTTGCCCGAAAAACAAAAGAAAGTATCATTATTTGTGAAGCAGCCGGCTATGATTATATTCTTGTAGAAACAGTGGGAGTAGGGCAGAGCGAAACAGCGGTGCATCAGCTGACCGATTTTTTTTTATTATTAATGTTGGCCGGCGCAGGTGATGAATTGCAGGGCATTAAGCGCGGCATTATGGAAATGGCCGATGGTATGGTCATTACCAAAGCGGACGGCACTAATTTAGATAAAGCTAAAATGGCCCGAGGAGAATATGCAAATGCCCTGCATTTATTTCCACCGACGGAAAGTAATTGGATCCCTGAAGTATTAACCTGCTCAAGCACTGAAAACAGAGGGATTAAGGAAGTGTATGATATGATTGATAAATACAAACGTCATACAATTGCTAACGGTTTTTTTGAAAGTAAACGAGATCATCAGTCTACACAATGGCTGCACCAGACTATTCACGATATGTTGATCGATCGTTTTTATGCTGATCCAAACATGAAAGCCGAAATTCAAAAAATAGAAAACCGACTCAAACAAAATGCAGTTAATCCTTATCAGGCTGTGATGGACCTTTTCAAAAAAATATAATTTAATGAAGGCATAGTATTATCTTAGTTTTTCTATGTTTCTATGTGGTTAAAAATTTCATTAATCACAAAAATAATTACATTTATTAACACCCTTTTGGGTCAATTTGATATTATCTTTATACAATGTCTTTTCAACTTATTTCAGAATTTGTGCCCACGGGCGATCAACCGACAGCCATAAAGCAGTTGGTAGAAGGAATAAACTCCAATACCAAACACCAGGTATTATTAGGTGTTACGGGTTCAGGTAAAACATTTACGGCTGCCAACGTGATACAGCAGGTAAATAAACCAACGCTTATTTTAAGTCATAATAAAACGCTTGCGGCACAGTTATACAGCGAGTTCAAACAATTTTTTCCAAACAACGCGGTAGAATATTTTGTAAGCTATTACGATTACTATCAACCCGAGGCCTATTTGCCGACCACCGGAACGTATATAGAAAAAGACCTGCAAATTAATGACGAGATCGAAAAACTGAGGATCAGCGCTTCTTCCGCGTTATTGTCCGGAAGAAGAGATGTCATCGTGATCTGTTCTGTATCCTGTATTTACGGTATTGGTAATCCGACCGATTTCAGGAAAAACATTATTTCTATAGAAAAAGGAAAAGTAATTTCCCGTAACAAATTATTGCATCTTTTAGTGGGTGCTTTGTATTCCCGTACTACCGAAGAGTTTAAGCGCAGCACTTTCAGGGTAAAAGGTGATACGGTAGATGTAAATTTATCCTATACCGATCACAGTGTACGTGTCAGTTTTTTTGGTGATGAGATTGAAAGTATTGAAACCTTTGATACAGAATCAGGAATTGTTATTGAAAAATTTGACGCCTTTAATATTTATCCCGCAAACATATTTGTAACAGCTCCGGGAACTATTGAGCGCGCGATGTTCCAAATCAGTGAAGATCTTGAAAAGCATGTTGCCTTTTTTAAATCACAGGGTAAGGAGCTCGAAGCCAAACGTATTGAAGAGCGTGTTAACTACGACCTTGAAATGATGCGTGAATTGGGCTATTGCAGCGGTATTGAAAATTATTCGCGCTATTTGGACGGTCGCTTACCGGGCACGCGCCCGTTCTGTTTAATGGATTATTTTCCGGATGATTTTTTACTGATGGTGGATGAAAGTCACGTAACCATTCCGCAGATAGGCGCTATGTTCGGCGGTGACTTATCACGTAAACAAAATTTGGTAGAATATGGTTTTCGGTTACCCTCAGCATTAGATAACCGCCCTTTAAAATTTGAAGAATTTGAAATGCTGACTAACCAAGCCATTTATATATCAGCTACTCCGGCGGAATATGAATTGAAAAAAGCCGAAGGAATTGTAGTTGAGCAATTGATAAGACCAACAGGAATTTTAGACCCTATCATTGAAGTAAGGCCGGCAACCAACCAGGTAGATGATCTGCTGGATCAAATTCATCATGTGGTTGAAAGAGATGAGCGTGTACTGGTAACCACACTTACAAAGCGAATGGCAGAAGAACTGACTAAATATTTAACCAAATTACAGATCCGCTGCCGTTACATTCACAGTGAAGTGGATACATTAGATAGGATTGAAATTTTACGACAGCTAAGAGTTGGTATGTTTGATGTATTGATCGGGATCAATTTATTAAGAGAAGGATTGGATTTACCGGAAGTATCATTGGTATGTATTTTAGATGCGGATAAAGAAGGCTTTTTAAGAAATGTGAGAAGCTTGGTGCAAACAACGGGTAGGGCAGCACGTAATGTAAATGGACGTGTAATTATGTATGCGGACAGGATGACCGACAGTATGAAACAGACTATTGAAGAAACGGCCCGCCGCCGCCAAAAACAAATTGAATATAATTTTAAGAATGGTATCACACCTAAGCAAGCCGGTAAAAAAATGTTGTTGCAGCCTAATTCAGGTATTGAAGTGAGGGCAGACGGTAAATTGGTGAAAGCTTATTTAGAGCCTGAAGAAATAAGTTATGCGGCCGATCCCGTGGTTCAGTATATGAATGCCGATGAGTTGAAAAAACAAATTACCAAGCTAAAAACAGCTATGCTAAGGGCTTCTAAAGAAATGGACTTTATGGAAGCCGCTCGTTTAAGAGATGAGATGTATGGACTTGAAAAATTATTAAAGGAGAAATAGAGTTTTTATATATTATAAGTTATATAAAGAATCAGTCCTTTTTAAATCCTAAACTAATTGTTTAATATGCCATGGTACAAAAACTATGATGAGGATTAGAATATGAAACGAAACTTACTACAACACATTTTACAAATACATTTAGCGCTTAAAATTCCGACCCGATTTTTTTAAAGGTTAGTTCATTTAGCGATACTATATACCAAAAATCCTCATTACAAATCTTTATCATTTGCCGCGCTTAAAAGCTTAGCTTTACAAGTATGAACGATCAGGAGCCAAAGCGTGTCCGTCGTGCCCGGTATAAAGGTACGCACCCGCAATCTTTTAAAGATAAATACAAAGAGCTTGAGCCTGAAAGTTATTCGGAGGATGTGGCGAAAGTAATAGAGCAAGGGCGGACACCGGCAGGCATGCACCGGCCTATTTGCGTGAATGAAATAATGGACTTCCTTAAAATAATTCCCGGGCAAACAGGACTGGATGCTACCCTGGGTTATGGTGGACACAGCGTAGAGATGATAAAACGGTTGTTGCCGGGAGGACGCTTATTTGCTATGGACGTGGATCCTTTTGAATTGCCAAAAACAAGGGAGCGCCTGTCAGCATTGGGCTATGGGCCTGAAGTAGTTGTGATTAAGAAAATGAACTTTTCAGGAATAGACCTGATTGCTGAAGAGGCCGGCCCTTTGAATTTTGTATTGGCGGATCTGGGTGTATCTTCTATGCAAATAGATAATCCTGAACGAGGCTTTACATTTAAAGTAGAAGGCCCGTTAGATTTAAGGCTTAATCCTAAAAGCGGGAAGTCGGCAGCAGCTCTTTTGAAAACAATTTCATTCGATACATTACAACACCTGTTTATTGAGAATGCCGACGAACCGCATTATGAGCCCATTGCCAAAGCTATTATAACGGCTATGGCAAAAGGAACAGTTATAGCAACCACCACACAATTGCAACACATCATTAAAGAAGCGTTGGAGTTTCTTCCTGAAAAAAACCGCAAAGAGGACATTAAAAAATCCTGTCAACGCTGCTTTCAGGCACTACGCATTGAAGTAAACAATGAGTTTGGCGTATTGGATAAATTTTTAGAAAAGCTTCCTTTTGCACTTGCTCCGGGCGGACGCGTAGCCATACTGTCATTTCATTCAGGTGAAGACCGACGCGTTAAAAAATCATTTCAACGTTTATGTCGTGAAGGAGTGTACAGTGAAGTTGCTCCTGATCCCATCAGACCTTCCACAGAGGAATCAAATACGAATCCACGGGCCCGATCGGCTAAGCTGCGTTGGGCTGTTAAGGTTTAGCTGACGTTAGTAAACAATCAGCTGCCGGGTATGTTATTGCAAGCAGATATATACCACTCACCGTTATACAATAAATTATTAAGTATGGAAAATACAATACTGGTAGCGGGCGCTACAGGAAATTTAGGAGAGAAAATAATAGACGCTTTGCTTGCAAAAGGAGCCATCGTAAAAGCGATCGTGCGTTTAGAAACGGATCCTTTAAAAGTAAATACATTGGAGAAAAAAGGGGTACATGTTTTTAAGATTAATATGGCTGATAAAAAAGAAGTGGTAAACGTATGTTTGGGTGTTGATTGCGTCGTTTCTGCTTTGGCAGGCTTAAAAGAAACCATTATTGATTCTCAAAAAATACTGTTGGATGCAGCTGTTGCCGCCAATGTTCCAAGGTTTATCCCGAGTGGCTTTGCAAGTGATTATACAAATTTAATTGTAGGCCAAAACAGGAATTTAGATCTCAGGAGAGAGTTTGACAGTTATGCTGATACAGTGCCCATTAAGTTAACAACTGTATTTAACGGTGCGTTTATGGATTTGTTGGTAACCGATATGCCGCTTATCTTAATTAAAAAAAAGCGAATTCTTTGTTGGGGAGATCCGAATCAGATCATTGAATTTACAACAACTCATAATATTGCAGAGTTTACCGCAAAGGTTGCTTTAGATACCAATACGCCAAGATATATGCGAATAGCAGGCGACAGGTTAACGTGCAACGGCTTTGTAAAAGTGTTAACCGAACTTACCGGTAAAGACTATAAATTGTTCAGGCCGGGAGGTATCGGTTTATTAAACATGATCATAAAGATCACTCGTTTTTTTTCTCCTTCACCTAAGGAACTTTACCCTGCATGGCAAGGCATGCAATATATGAGGGATATGATGGAAGGACGTGTGATTTTTACCGCTTACGATAACAACAGATATACCGGCATGCGTTGGACAACGGTAAAAGACTTTTTAATAGATGAACATATAGAATTGAAATAATCAATAGGTCGGCAGGTTATGGTGTAACGGTTTGCATTAACACCTTATTTCAAAATTAAACGGTTTTCAGCGAATAGGCAAGTATCTTAATATATATGGTCGGGTACCTGTGAACAGGTATTGCTGTATCGCTATCAGGCAATTAAAAGATGCAAGCAGAGCTTCCGGTTCGTCCATTTTTTTAAACACATTTTTAGAAATAGCTTATTTAATGCAATACGGTAACATGTCCTCTTTTATTATACTCAATTTTATCTGTTCCTTTAGCAGTGATCACATATACGTAAACCCCGTCAGACACCTCTTTGCCTCCAAAAGTACCATCCCAGCTTTTTTCAATATCACCCGATTGAAATAATTGTTCGCCCCAACGGTTAAATAGTTTAATATTAAATTCAGTGATGTTTGAATATGGAATATTGAACACATCATTTAACCCGTCGCCGTTTGGTGTAAAAACATTAGGCACATACAGGGTCGATTCTTTATCTATGTGAATTGTGATGCAGGCGCTATTCTTGCAGCCAAAACTATTGGTAACAGTCACACAGTAATTGCTGTTTTCGGTTGGTTGTACTTTAAGCGTGTTGCCGGTACTTCCTGTATTCCATGCATAAGTTCCCATCCCTGAAGCGGTCAATACAATATCTTCTCCCTCAGTGGTAGTTCCCAACCCGGAAGAAGATACAACAGAAGCATCGGGTAGGCTGTTAACCGTTACCGGTAAGGTTTCACCGACAGTACAACCGTTTAAAATATATGTTACCGTATAAATAATATTTGCTAAAGGAGAAACAATAAGTCCGGTACCGTTAGTATTTCCCGGCATCCAGTGGTAATTTCCCCCGGGTATGGTTGCCGTGGCGGTTAGGGTGGTGGTTTCACCGGCGCAAATGGAACGTGAATTTACGATAAGAGAAGGAGTAGGGTTAATGTTTAGTGTAAAAAACTGTGTATCAGTGCAATTACCCGTTGTACTGTAACTAACCGTATAACTGTTTTGTGTACTTGTTGATAAGGTGATTAAACCTGTAATCGGATTAAGAGATAAGCCTGCGGGTAAACCGGTGAAAACTCCGCCGGCAACGCCCGTAATAACCGGTAAAGTATTGCCGGCAGCTTGGCAATACTTTGAAGAAGTATAAGTAAAGGCAGCGCTTTGAAAAGGTATAACGGTTACCGTACTTTCGGCAATCGCTGAACAAGTGTTAACCGTTCCTGTAACTGTATATACAGTAGTACCCGCAGGTGTTGCCGTAACTATATTTCCGGAAGAAATATTAAGGTTGGTTGCAGGGTTCCAGGAATAAGAGGCGGCACCGTTTGCCGTTAAAACAACTACCCTCCCTGCGCATACCGTAGCCGAATTAACGGATAAAGTAGGAGTTGTAATAACGGTTACCGTAAATGTTACCGGCAGGGCAGTACACGTACCGTTGTCTCCCGAAATGGTATAAACGGTTGTAGTAGCAGGGTTTGCCAATACAGTGCTGCCTGTTGTGGAAGATAAACCTGTACCCGGGCTCCATGTATAATTAGTGGTACCGCTTGCCGTTAACGTGGCGGAGCTCCCGCTGCAAATGGTTTGTGAGTTTACAGCAATGACAGAATTTAAAAATACGGTAACCGTTGCTGTGCCTGCAGTGACAGGGCACACTCCTAAACTTCCAGTTACAGTATACACGGTAGTAGTTAAAGGATTAGCGGTTACGCTATTGCCTGTGGAGGAAGATAAAGTTGCGGAAGGACTCCAAGTATAGTTGGCAGCTCCCGCAGCTATTAATGTGGCGAAACCGGAAGTACAAATGCTTGCTGAGTTTATGGTAATGGAAGGATTTGGAAGAACAGTAACTGTTGCAGGCACAGGTGTTGCAGAACAAGACGCAATGCTGCCGCTTAAAGTATATACTGTAGTACTCAAGGGGTTTGCTATAACTGTATTTCCCGTACCTGACGATAAAGTTGACACATTGACCCAAGTGTAACCGGTTGCCCCTGTAGCGGTTAATGTAACAGAACCTCCCGAACAAACCGTAGCCGAATTAACGGATAAAGTAGGAGTTGTAATAACGGTTACCGTAAATGTTACCGGCAGGGCAGTACATGTACCGTTATCTCCCGAAATGGTATAAACGTTTGTAGTAGCAGGGTTTGCCAATACAGTGCTACCCGTTGTGGAAGATAAACCTGTACCCGGGCTCCATGTATAATTCGTGGCACCGCTTGCCGTTAACGTGGTGGAACTCCCGCTGCAAATGGTTTGTGAGCCTATGGCAGCTAATATAGGGCTTGAAAGAATAGTTACTGTAGCGGTTCCGGGCGTTACGGAACAAGCTCCGCTGTTACCCGTTACAGTATAAACGGTAGTACTGCCGGGGTTTGCTGATACAAGGCTGCCGGTTGTGGAAGATAAGCCTGTACCCGGGCTCCATGTATACGATGCGGCGCCTGTTGCAGTTAAAGTGGCTGAGCCCGAAGCGCATACGGTTTCTGAATTAACGGTAACAACCGGGTTAGGGTTAACGGTAACTGTAGAAGTAATTGTTTTAGTGGGGCAGGATCCTACAGTTGCCGAAATAGTATAAACCGTAGTGCCGGCAGGGTTGGCAACTACCGCGCTGCCTGTAGAAGAACTTAGAGTTGCAGGCGGTGCCCAGATGTAGTTTGCAGCGCCTGTTACCGTTAAGGTAGCAGGTTGCGAAGCACACATCACCGGCGAATTTACGGTGAGTGTAGTGGCTATAAATTGAACGTCTATATCATCAATCGCCATGTGGTGGTCGTTCCCTGAATCATCGACATCGGTCCACCGTAATAAAATATATGAATTATTAGGAATTGTAACCGTAATACAACCGGTAATATTTGCCACTTGCGTGCAAGGATAACCCATTACTTGTGCGCTCCCGCTTGCAGCGTTACTTTGCAGCTGTGTAAAGTTTAATGCCGCTACGCCCGTACCTCCCGCTGCACTAATAGATGGAGGAGTAGCGCCAACAATATAATCAAATGTAATAACATTGGTGTTGCCGTTTTGCGCTAATGACAATTGATAACCTTTATAAGACACCATAATATTACTGATGGTTGAGCCCGTTGTATTTTGCAATACCACTCCGTACTTCATGGTGCCTGTTCCGCCACTGGCCCTTGTTCCTATTTTCTGATCATTGTTTGCATTACACTCATACGTGTAGAAGCCGCCGGTATTGCTTGGCGATGCTGCCGTAATATTTAAATGTGCCTGAAACGTCCCTGTTTCATACCAACCGGGACAAGTAACGTTGTTGGTCCACGACATAATATCTGTTGTGCCGAAGTCTTGGAAATAAGATCCCGTTGACACCGCTACCTGTGAGAATAGTATAGTATTTAAAGCTATTAGGAGCGTTAAAATTAAAAGTTTCATGGTGTTTATATTAATAAAGCGGTTTCGGATTATTTTGGACACCGATCGGTGCGCTTCAAAACTCTTACAGGATGTTCACTTAATTAGCAACAAATGTAATGACCCAATGAAAAATGAATATTTCTCCAATATTAAGAAACCGGTTATTTTGGCTCGTCATAGCGAGGTACAAAGCTATCTGATAAACAGCTATAAAAGAGAATGGAATGCAGCCGGATGTGATTTAAAACGATGATCCAATAGATTACATCATCCTGAATTTGTTTCAGATTTCATGAGATGCTGAAATAAGTTCAGTATGACTTTAAATACTGTAGGGATTAATAACTCCCCCCGACCTTTCTTTTTTCAAGCCCTTTTATATTAATAACCGGTAATGTTTTAGGAACAGAAGCTTTAAATGTTTTATCAGTAAGAGATAATAAAAACTTTTTTAGGTTAGTAATCTCAACTGTATTCAGTTGTAAAGAATCAAAGGGTAGTGTTTGATTATGCACTTCAAGGCCTAAACCGGCGCCACCGCCTTTTTTATAAAAGTCTATCACTTCTTCCAGTGTCTTGTAAATACCGTTATGCATGTAAGGAGCTGTCAGCTCTATGTTACGAATACCGGGTGTTTTAAAAGAAGCGAGATGAATGGTGTTTTTTGAAATATGGTACCTTCCGCTGTCCGCGTCCAACTCTTTATTGAGCTTATTTTTTGGCACACCGATCACTTCAAATTCATTATCTCCATAAAAAGGAGGTGTTAAGCCGTTGAATAACGGGAAAAAATGACAGCTGCCGCATAAGGCTTTCCCTGCAAAAACAGTATAGCCCTTTATCTCTTCTTTCGATAACTGTGTGTTGTCCCCGCGAATGTATTTATCAAACCGCGAATTTAAAGACACCAGCTTTCGCTCATACTCGCTGATGGCTTTTAACAGCGCGTAATAGGTCACCGTTGTATCCTCCGTATTTTTAAAGGCTTCATGAAAAAGGGTTCTGTAACCGGGACTTTGCCGCAATTTATAGATCACCTCTGCCGGTTTTGAAAACATTTCTTTGTGATTGGCCATCACATCATTTACCTGGTCTTCCAGTTGCAGGCTTCTTCCATCCGTAAAAAAACTTTTTTGAAACACCGCGTTCAATAATGGAGGTGTATTGCGCTTTAACTTTTCATCCGCACCGAAGGAAGTATTAAAATCTACACTCCCGCCAAAAGCATGCGTAGGCTCATGGCATGATGCACAGGCCCTTTGGTTATTACCGGAAAGTACGGGATCAAAAAACAATAACCTTCCAAGCTCTGCCTGTTTATTAAACAAACTTGAATCTTTAAGCACCACCGAAAAATAATTAGGGTTAAGCCATGCCTTATCATAAAATAATTTACGGCGAATATTAATGGCATAATTCGTTACCTCTTGTGTGGCCCCGGCATCATAAAAGGTAAAGAGCTCTTGATATAAAGGTTTCATGTATGTAGTTATAAAATACAACCGGTTAAATGCATCATAATCGGTATTTTTTGAAAGATACTGTATGGCATGAGCAATCATTTGTCGTGCAGATGCTTTACCTGCCGCATTGCCGGGGAATCCTTCAAGCGTATTTTCAAAACTTTTTAAAATGTGTATGATCTCCCGTAAATTTTGTTTATTAAAGGTGCAGTCATACCCGTTAAGGTATAACGACATGATCCTTACAATTTCAAAACGGAGCATATCAATAACCGTGGAATTTTTAAACAGTTTATTACGGCTTTTATCTTTAATATAGTTGAAGCTGTTTTTTAATAATGCCAACTCATACTTAATGTTTAAAGCAGAGTCAACTTCAGCGCTGTAAAGAATCTGTTCTACCACCTGAAACCCATGCGGGACAAAGGTTTTATAGCTATATTCAAATTCAGCCTTATTAACCAATGGTGAATTGATAAAGTATTTTGAATGAAACGGAAAATGATATTCCGTATAAAATTCAATTTCTTTGTAAAGCTTCCTGGATGCTTCATAATGGCCTATACATCTTTTTTTATCAGGCATAGCGGAATGAAAAATCGCATCAATACTATCAAGATGAATTGCTATTTCTGTAATATTTACAGTTACGGTATGCGTGATGTTTTCTGAAACCGGCAGCTCATCTTTTGTTATAAAAGAAGAAAAGACAAACGTAAAAAAGAGCGTAATAACTAAAACTTTAATAATAAGTACCTTATTAATTCTTAATGAATTTAAGTGTTTGCGAGTGTCCTGCTGCATTAATATTTAGTATATAAGTACCCTGTGTAAGTTCTTGCGTATCTATAAAATGTTTATAAACGCCTTCTGATAAATCTTTTAGTTCTTGTGTGCTGATCAGTTTACCGTTCAGATCATACACCTCAAATTTTAAAGTACCGCTTAAAGGTTGGTATACCTGTATGGTCATATAATCGTTTACCGGGTTTGGGTAGGCGGAAAGCACCACGGGTTTTAGCAAGTCGTTTAGCCCTGTAGTGGTTGTGGTAGGTGTAACAACTGCGGGAATACTTCGGGGGCATAAAGGCGCTTTTGTATGAAATATGGAACCGCGGGGTATGGCTGCGGAATTAGACACCGTTAAATGACGTTGAAGATCGGGTACATAAAAAGATTTGGCATAGCTGAATCCTGCATTATGAGTGTCAATAGTAGTTACGTTATACCAATCGGCCTGTGTACGTGCTTTATTAATATCCATAATAACATATCCATGGTTACTTAGGTCGCAATATTTAATATGGCTATTGGCAGCCTGTATGGCTGCTGCCCCAAGCGGAATAGCCATACCCGGGGATGTAACACTCGGTGTTACAAATTCAACGCCCGCGGAACCTGCACCGGTTGAACTATTATAAGAAGCAGTAGGCAGATCGTTAGCCCATGATGAATGGATATCGCCGGTAATAACAACCATGTTCGAAATATTATTATTGAGTACATAATTATAAACCCTGTCGCGTTCGGCCGGGTAGCCATCCCACTGATCGCCGTTAAAGCCGATGCCGAATACTTTTAGCGGGGCCATCATAACCTGTTGGCCCAACACTTTCCATTTGGCCTGTGAAGAATCCAACTTATGCGTTAACCAGGTATATTGGGTTATTCCCAACAAATTTCTGGAAGTAGCATTAATCGTTGCGCCGCTTGTTCCCGCCTGCAGGTCTCTGCCGGTGATCCTCGTATCAAGCATGATCAGCTCAAGCAAGGTTCCGTATTTAATGGTTCTGTAAATTTGATAAGGATTAGCAACGCTTGTTTGCCTTACCGGTAACCATTCAAAAAATGCTTTTTGTGCCATCGCTTTTCGTGCACTCCATAAACCTTCATTAGGTTGATGATTTTCCGCGCCATTCATCCAGGCATCGTTGGCAAATTCGTGATCGTCATAAATAATAATAAACGGGAATTGTTGGTGAAGGCGCTGCAGATCATTATCTAATTTATAAGACGAGTAACGCATCCGGTAATCGGCTATCGAAATAATTTCATTGCCCGGCGACCATTGTCTGTTGGCAGTAGCGTTTGGTGAATAGCCCCCGGTATTGTATTCATAAATATAATCTCCCAAAGCAAGCACCGCGTCAAAATCTTCTCTTTGTAATAAACTGCCGTAAACATTAAAAAAGCCTGCTTCAAAATTAGCACAGGATACTAAGGCAAAACGTAAGCTGTCAGCAGTGCTGCCTACCGGGGTTGTTTTTGTTCTTCCGCGCGGAGAGATAAAATTCCCGCTTTGAAATTCGTAATAATAAAAAGTGTTAGGTGTCAGCCCCGATACGTCTGCTTTAACAGTAAAATCAGCGCTTGAATCGGTCAGTAAAACACCTGTTTGTACGATGTTCGTCATTCCCGTATCAGTAGCCACTTTCCAATTTACTACAATCGACTGATTTATTTGAACAGAATCGGGGGTAACACGCGTCCATATAATTACATTATTCGGCAAAGGATCACCGGAAGCCACACCGTGATAAAACGGCTTAAGGCAGGTTTGAAGACTTACCTTATGCTGCTGTTGCGAAAAAGCTAAAAGGCAAACCAACAGCGATACTATTGAAAAAAGTATTTTTTTAGTCATAACTTGGTTTTTAATGTTTAATTATTTTTTCAGTTACAATAACGTCATTGGATACTAATCTTAAAATATAAATTCCTTGCGGCAATTCCGCGATGTTTATTTCCTGTTCTTCTTTCGTATTTAAAGAACAACTTTCGGAGATGACTAATTTTGAATTGAGGTCATAAATGTGCAGCTCGGCTCCCGCATCCGCTAAGTATTGCGGAAACCTGAACTTAACATGAATGATATCGTGGGCAGGATTCGGGTAAATTAATAATTTATGGTAAGCTGTATTTTCTTCAATAGAGGTAGTGTTGCTGCACATTAAGCTGTAAGTACCAGGTGCAGCGGTTGTAAAGCCTGTTCCACCATTAACTCCCGTGGCAACGGGATTAATAGTATTGGTAACGCACGACGTTGCAAAAATCTTTATTCTTCCACCGCCTGCGGCGCCGCCAAGGTTCCCGGTGTTCCCGTTACCGCTGGTTAATACCTGTGTGCCGCAAAATGTAGCGCTGTAGTTACAGCTTACGCCGTTTCCTTTTAAGCCCCCCAAGCCACCATTGCCACCTTTAGCGCTCATGGTACCTGTAACATTCATATAATTGGTTGACTCTAAATAAATACCGCCGCCTGCACCGCCGCCTGCACCGCTTCCGCCACCGGCACCGCATGATAAATTAGCTTCACCGCAATCATCGCACCCGTCGCTGCAACATTTAGCCGTAACGCCCCCGTCACCGCCAATACCACCGTTTGCACCCGGAGAACCGTTAGCCGTAATTGCTCCCGAAAATACTAATGTATCCTGTGCTATTATTTTTACCATACCGCCGCCGTTGCCGCCTTTACCACCGTTGCCGCCCTGTATGTAAGAACGTGCGCCGCCGCCGCCGCCCGCACCGCCTGAACCCATATCCATATCGCTTGCATTGGTTGTACCGTAAACAGTGCCGGCCGTTCCACCGGCTCCTCCCGTTCCTGAAATAACTGTATAAGCTGTAGAAACGTTAACTCCTGTAGCTGTGTATGAATTGGTACCGTTTCCGCCCGTTGCCGCGTTTGTACCTTTTCCGCCATAACTTCCTCCTGCGCCGCCACCGGCTCCTGCACCTGAACCAATCATCCCTGCTTCATCACTGCTCGATAAACATTGTTGTTTAGGGCCCGATCCGTTTTGGCCTATTGCTCCCTGTAAGCCTGCACCCGGCCCTGAGCCTGCAATCCCCGAAAGGCCTCCTTCAACAGTTACCTGCCCGGTATTATCTTTATTGCTACAAGCCGTTAAGGAAACAATATCTCCCGTAAGGCTTGTTACATTAGTTCCCGGTAAACCACCGGTTCCACCTGTATACCCGGCATCATCAGCATTAATGGTGCCTTGTATAATGGCTTTTTTACAATACACTATTAATTTACCGCAGCTGTTAGCCGAATACTTATTAACGAATACGGTAACGCCGGCAGGAACTACAAAGTTGCCTGTTATGCTATAAGTGCCTGATAAAATAATACTTGCGGTAACGGTGTAATCACCTGTAATGTTTGTGGTAATGCATTGCGCATTTATTAAGGGGGCGCTTATTGTGTAAAATAAAATAAGCAGTTTGGTAAATTTAAATCTCATCGTTTTAGGTTAGGGGATAAATGATTAGTTCCGGTTAGTTGACTATAATTTTTTTAAATACTCTCCGGCCGTCACTTAATTTTAATTCAATAAAATAAATTCCGGGGTTTAAACGGTCTATTGAAAAGCGCATGGATGATTCAGTAATAAGCTCAGGTTTGTTGGCGGGATGTTGTTTCCCGTTAACGTCATAAATATTAATAGTTTCAATAACCAATTCAGGAATAAATTTTACGTTAACGATACTGTTTGCATCGCTAAGCAGGGTAGGGTATACAATAACCTGATCGTTTAATTCATTCTCATAAACGGAAGTAGTGGTTGTACCTGTTGAGCAGCTTGAAGCAGGCAGCATGTTCACAACAAACGTATCTTTAATACAGCTTAAGGCATCGTAAGCATAGTAGGTGGTAGATACCATGGGGTTAACGGTAACAGAATCTAACGTCACTCCTAATGGAAACCATTGCACGGTACCCGGCCATGAGGGTTTGAGTTTTTTTATATCACCCGGACAAGCTGTCATCGTTATTTTTTTTCCGGCATTTTTTACAATGCTAAACGCGTCTGAAACTGTGCCGGTTGAATTAATAAATTTAGCATCCAGTTTATTATCATTTATTTCTACCAACATGCTTCCTAAGGTGGCGCTCGAATATTTATACATTGCCGGGTGAGGCCAGCCGCTAGATACAGAGCTTAATTTACCTGAACAGCCGCAAACAGTATACACTGTTCCTTTATGTGATTTTGTAATTGTAGTCTGTTTTTGATAAGGACAGGCCGTAGGATAGTTGCCGCTTCCATTATCTTTTATCATACTTGGTACTAATGTATTTGAATTGCCGTAATGCCCGTCCATTAAATAGGTACGTTCATACGAATGGCTATGGCCGTTCAACACAAGGTCAACGCCGCCTGCTTCAATAATAGGAATAATATATTGACGAACTTCGGGAAGCTCACCGTCTAAAAAATTCCCGTTGTCAGAATCATGACTTCCTTTTGTATACGGCGGATGGTGCCAGTAAGCAATGGTCCACTGCTGCGTGTTTGCGGCAAGATCATTTGTTAGCCAAACCGCCATAGGATCAGTGGCTGTTCGTCCTTCATCATAAGAATCTAATACGATGAAATGAATGTTACCGTAATTGTAAGCGTAATATTTTTCTGTTCCTGAAGCCAGGCCTCCGGCTTCAGCCGCTGTCGGTAAGGTAAATATATCATAGTAAGCCGGTGACGGAGAAAAAGGAATGTGATTATTGTAATCATGGTTACCCGGCGCGGGCCAAAGCACTATACGTTTCAATTCATTTTCATAGGTGTTGTTTGTAAACACACTGCTTTGGTACTGGCTGTCGTAACCATTATTGTATGCATTGTCTCCAAGCCAAATCCAACCGTCTATGTGACTGTTTGCCGTATAATTTAAAAAGCCGGCTGTAGCGCTTTGTTGATTGGCATCGCCTGTACCCGCATCGCCAATTGCCCAAAATTTATAATGTCCTTTTGTGCCTTGTACAGGGCTTGTTTTAAAATAAGTAGCATTTGATTGTGCGGTTAAAGTGCTTCCCGTGCAACCAACCGCGTAATAATAAATAGTGGCGGGGCTTAACCCGGTAAGCTTAACTTCATGGTCGGTAACACTGCTTGGTAATGTTGCTACCTGGTTTAAAGTACCTGCGGTAGTACCGTAATATACTTTTGAATCAGTGGCTGCTGTTGTACGCCATTTAACGATCATACTGTTTGCCGTACCAATGTTTAAATAAGGGCCCCTGTCAACCGTGGCTGTAGATGTATTTAAACTGCCGCTTAATTTTAAATTAAAGCTGATGTCGGAACTGTTACCTGCATCCTGATGTATCTCCACTGCAATAACATTTGTACCGGCCACTAAATAAGAAGCGCTGATGCCTGTTTGGTTCCAGGCACTTTCACTGCCAAAAGCAACAGTTGAGCTTGCAAAAGTTGTATTTGTAACAGTGCCCGCGGGCATATTATTTCGCCATACTTCGGCTCCGTTAATATAAACTACAATGCCGTCATCACGAACTGCTTGTAAATCTAAAGAAAAAAACTGTGAAGGATTTGTGACCGTAAATGTTTTACGGAAATACGTGGTTGTGTACTTATTTGATGAGCTTGAGCCGTAGCCTACAGTAGTTGCTTCATCGCCGTCTCCATAACCAAGCTCTGCATTCCCACTTGCCCAGGAGGCATCATTAAAGCCGGTAGCATACCATGCAATTCCTTGGTTCGAGCCGTTATCAAGGTATTTCCAATTACTGCCCGCAGTTATTAAGGGAGTTTGAGCGCCAACAACAAAATGACACGTAAAGAATAAAATAAAATATAAAAATAAGGTGAATCGCATATTACAAATATGATGAGGCGAGTTGTTGTTTTTTTTAAAACAGCGTTATCATTTGTTTAACTCTTGCCCCTATCCATGTAAATTTTAGGTAATATGAAATTAACAATACCCGTTTTATCAATTTTATTGATGCCTTAAAAACAAGTTGCGTTAATCAACAGTCTTTTTGGTTTTCCCTATTCTTCAATCAACATATTTAAATAAAGCTTAATGTGCAGGAAATATTAAGTTATCATAGTGGTTCTATTTTTGTTTACAAAAAAATCATGATCCTGTCCAATAAAGTGAGTATCCTATAAACATTATTTTATAGGTAAGATAATAAGCATAAACCACTTTCATTTTGTAACCTAAACCTATGGACCTTCATATAATACCTTTTGGCGCAGATATTGAAAAAGTAAAAGCAGCATTCGGCTGTAAAAACGAAACTCTTTTTACGGAAGTTCAGGAAACGCATTTATTTACGTATTATGATGAAGAACTGAGTTTTAAGAGAGAGCTTTATGATATTATTTTTAATTATATTCCAAAAATAGAAAGGGTTTCAACTACACCTAAATTTTTTGGGCTTATAAAAGGCAATGATGGCAGAGGATTGCATGGTAACTGGACGGACTATGGTTATGCTTTATTATGTATATGTGACCATATAGGCAAACATTTATGTTCGGAATATCACTCCTTATTTTACAGTACTTCCTGGAATAAGTTAAATACCTTAATGGCAAATGCGAACTCCTCATTCGACCTGAGGCGTATCATAAAGTCAAGTTATATATTTGATACACCTTTTAAGAAAGAAGAAATTACCTGCAATTATTATGATAAAAATGAAGTACATGCTTTGTTGGAAGACATTTTGAAAATAGAATCTCTTGCCGCTAAAGAGGGAGAAGAAGTATTAAAGCTTTATATTATCCTTAAAGAAGGCCTACAATACTGTTCTGAAAATAATCAGGACCTGATCTTTTTTTCTATTGAAGTGGCAGATTGATGGAGCAGGTAATTATATGTTTGTCATTAAACAACCAAAAAATACAAAATTTACTTTATGTTATTTTAAACTTTACAAAGGTATTAAAAACTGTAATTAAGTTGGAGAACAGGATCGATAAAGAAAAACACTTAATTTTAAACTTAAATATTTCGTTGATTCATGGTACAAGGTCAGGTTGTTTGGTTTGAAATACCCGTTAAAGATTTAGACAAGTCTATTCTTTTTTATAGCGCGGTATTATCTATTAAAATACAAAAAAATAAATTTCTGGATACTGAATATGGAATTTTCGATAAGGATAAAAATTCTATTGGAGGGACTTTAGCACTTAAAGAAAACCACAAGCCGGCATCGGAAATAATTTTATTCTTTTACGTGGTTTCAATTTCTGACAGCTTAACGAATGTAGAAAAATACGGTGGGAAAATTATTGTTGAAAAAACCTTATTGAAACAAAAAAACGCGGAGGGCTATTTAACGATCAACAGTAATTTAATTGACGGCAACATCGGGTATTATGCTGAGTTCCTTGATTGCGAAGGTAACAGGATCTGCTTGTATTCAAACAGCTAGGTGCCGTTTGAATACTAAGCGGATGCTTTAATTTTATTTTACGTGAGTTTTTTTCACGGCTGCTTTTTTAGCGGGAGCTTTTTTTACTGCAACTTTTTTAGAGTCCTTAGTTTCAGCTTTTTTTTCAATTACTTCAACTTTTAAAGCTTTCATAATTAAATGCTGATTGCTGATAATGGTTTTCAGCATTTCTTTGCTACTGTGTTTCATAAAAGTAAATTTGGTTTACATAAAGATACAAATTATTTAACAATAGTACCAAGGGGGTAGAGGTATTTATTTATGCTAAGGCGATTATTAATTTAAAGCTAAATATGTAAGTTCCGAAATTTCGCGGTTATGTATAATGCGTTCTTTAATGTTTTTTATTTCATAGCTGTTTGGTAATAATAGTGTAAATAGCGTGCCTGTATCCTCATCACTCTCAATACTTATTACACCATGCAGTTTTTCAACCGAGCTTTTAACTATATATAGTCCAAGTCCTGTACCTGTTGTTTCTGTGGTTCCTCTAAAAAACATATCAAATATTTTATCATGGTATACTTTTTTTATACCGATCCCGTTATCCGATACTTCTATTTTAAGCATGTCTTCGGTTTGACCGGTAATAGATATTTTAAGAAAACTAAAACTGTTTCTTTTTGTCGAATATTTAATACTGTTTTCTATTAAATTCCGAAACACGGCTTTAACCAAGCCCGGGGAAGAATGAAATCCGGTTTTAATACTAACGTCTAAAGAAAAAATAATATCATCGAACCCGGGAAACGTTTTGAACTCAGAAAACACTGAACGGATCAGTTTATCAAGGTCTATCGGCTCCGGTTTAATATCTTCACTTCTTACATTTGTTATGATGCCAAGTTCATCAATAATGGAAACCAGTTTTTCCCATGATTGATTGATCAGGTTAAGATATTCTTTAATCAGCGGATCAGTTGTTTTAGCAGAAGCACTGCTCGTAAGCTCTTTTACTTTTAAAAGTGGGGGCTTTATATCATGAGAAGTGGCATAAAAAAGCATTTCTAAATCATTGTTCGTTAGTTTTAAACTACTCATCTGATCTACAATATGTTGTTCCATAATACTGAAATTTGTGGTCAGTACATCTATTTCGTTTAATGAGTTATTGATTGGCAGAACCGTTCTTTTTGTAAAATCACTTTTTACAAACTCATCTATTTTTTCTTTCAAATAGGTAATTGATCTGGAAACTCTTTTAGAAATGGCTAATGCAACCACAATCCCAATACTAATAAAAATAATACCAATAGTGAGGTAAATAAGCTTCACGTTTGCCAATGCCTTTTGTTCCTTGTCTGCTGAGTATTCGACCATGGCGGAAAGGGAGCTCTCAATTTTATTAGAAATAATATCAATGTGTTTTTTAAGACCGGCGCCGCTTTTTAAACCCAGTTTTTTTTCATAGTTAACCAGGTTATTAAATTCTTTCGAATAGCCATTAAGTGTTTTTATAATTTCCGTTTTTTTATCGGCACTAATTGAATTATTAATCGATAAATCGTCTTTAATAGTTGCTATCAAATTGTTATGCTTACTTATATATGGATCTTCCTGCCTTATAATAAAATCTTTTTCATGCCTGCGAAGCTGTAATATGTTCACAAGCCCTATTTCTTCCTTGTAATTTTCAAGATCATGGGCATATCTCCTCATTTGCCCTTCTATACCGTAATCTTTAAAGCCTCTTACCAGTATTTGTTTAAATACAGTTGCAGTAAGTGTTTTATATAAGCTAAAATCCTGTTTTAGATGATTGATCGAATCATCTAATTGAAAATTGTTTTTCTTCTGTACAATATTTAATGCGTTTAACGCTGTATTCAGCTTATTGCATATTTGCAGGTGTTTGGTAATAAGCTCACTTTTGCCGGTTTCAAAAAAATTAGGATTAATCGTTTCATTCTCAAAAAACTCATGGGTTGTTTTTATATCTTTTAATAAAAGTACATGCGAGCTTTCGGCACTTTGCGTAATATTTGAAAGGGAGTCTTTCGTGTTCTCAAAATAATTAAAAACAATTACCGACATAATAATAGTTGTTAGGATGAATGAAAGAAGTATTACCAGTAGTTTCGTGCGGATGGTTGTAAACATATCAGGAGATTTTCAACCGCTAAATTATTTCCTCTTCATTAATACAACAAGAAGTAAATGTATGTTTAGTGTTAAGCTTACTTTACGTAATCACCATAGGTTGTTGCAAAAAAAATGCCCTCGTTACAAACGAAGGCATTTAATAATCCGAAAGAACTAAAAATTACTCTTTCAGTAATTCCCTGGCAATAACTATTTTTTGGATCTCACTGGTTCCTTCACCGATCGTACATAGCTTACTGTCGCGGTAATATTTTTCAGCCGGAAAATCTTTTGTAAACCCATATCCTCCAAAAATCTGTACGGCTTCGTTAGCATTTCTTACACATACTTCAGATGCATAATATTTTGCAAACGCGCCTTCTTTGGTCATTTTTTGTCCCCGGTTTTTTAAATCGGCTGCTTTAAAGGTTAGTAATTCTGCAGCATCCAATTCCGTTGCCATGTCTGCTAATTTAAACGCAATCCCCTGGAAAGAAGAGATTGGTTTCCCGAATTGTTCACGTTCTTTAGAGTATTTTAAAGCACATTCAAATGCACCGCGAGCAATACCACAGCTTAATGCAGCAATAGAGATACGGCCACCGTCCAATACTTTCATTGCCTGAATAAATCCGTCGCCTTCTTTACCCATCATCTGGTCTTTATGAACCTTACAATTATCAAAGATCAGCTCGGCTGTTTCGCTGGCACGCATGCCTAATTTATTTTCTTTTTTACCGGATTTAAAACCGGGTGTTCCTTTTTCAATAATGAAAGCACTCATACCGTGACTGTCATTTTTTTCTCCTGTACGTACTATAACAACAGCCACGTTACCGGAAATAGCATGTGTAATAAAGTTTTTTGAACCGTTTAGAATATAATAATCTCCTTCTTTAACAGCTGTTGTAGCCATTCCGCCGGCATCCGATCCTGTGCCCGTTTCTGTTAAGCCCCAAGCTCCGATCCATTCGGCAGTTGCCAATTTTGGTAAGTATTTTGCTTTTTGCGCTTCGTTACCAAAGGCTAAAATATGACCGGTACATAATGAATTATGTGCGGCCATGGATAAGCCAATGGATCCACAAATCTTGCTTAATTCAATAATAGCCGTTACATATTCAGTATAGGATAATCCTGATCCGCCATATTCTGCAGGAACCAAAACGCCCATTAAACCTAATTCTCCAAGCTTTTTAAAAACGTCTACAGGAAAAGTTTGAGCTTCGTCCCATTCCATCATTTTAGGATAGATATGTTCTTTACCGAATTTACGGATCATATCAGCAATCATGTGCTGATTTTCATTGATTTGGAAACTCATTCCAACCGGGTTTTCTAATACTGCGCTAGACATGTTATGTTATTTGAGTGTATATTTAATTTTTGTTTTCCGTTTAAAAATCCTAATTCAACTACAAAGCTGAAGCCGCTTACTTTAGCGCCCTGCTGTTCTACTAAATGTGCTGCTGCGTCTGCCGTTCCGCCGGTAGCCAACAGATCATCATGTATTAATACATTCCAACCTTTTTTGATGCTGTCGGTATGCATTTCTATTTTTGATGTGCCGTACTCTAAAGCGTATTCGTGACTAATGGTTTTGTAAGGAAGCTTACCTGCTTTTCTTACCAAGATAAAAGGAACGTTTAATTTATTAGCCAATAAAATACCGAATAAAAACCCCCTGCTTTCAATACCTACAATAGCATTCGGTTTAACGGAGATTGCTTTAATAAATCCCTCTGTGATCTCGTTACAAAGTACTTGATTTTCGAAGATAGGGGTAATGTCCTTGAACATAATACCGGGTTTCGGAAAATCGGGAACGTCTCTTATCGACGCTTTTATATTGCTTTCTAACGACATTTAATAGGAATACAAACTTAATAAAATTTCAGTGAAATATATGAAATTTGCTAAAATTAACGTACTGTTTTATCTAAATTATTAAAGAAAAGTGACAAGCAGTTTAATACTCCTCCCGAACCTTATTTTTTAAATACGATCCAGTTACTTTGTTTAGCGGTTCGCGACAAGTCTTTGCCTATGATGATTGTGTTACCTGCTGCCGGATCCTTATACATGCCTTCATCCCAGGCACCCATGTCTGTATAGATGAGCTGCTTTACACCAAGCAAAACCAGGTCGTCTGAAAATAATTTTAAAGTAATGGCTTGTGTGCTTTCAATAATGGCAATGGTATTATCTTTTAAGATGGCAATACCTCTGCGCTGAAATATTTTTTTATCGCTGAAGCGTGCCGCTTTCCCATTTTCAATGCATTGGATCTGTTGAAAGAAAGAGGCTTTAGTTGTTTTTGCAATATTAAGTAAGCTGTCTTTAAATAATTTGCCTTTACCGGATTGAAATATTTTACATTTATTATTTTCAATATAAAACACGCCGCCAAGCGACGTATTTATAACAGACGTGTTTTCTACTGTACCGTTAACGGCATAAATCCCGTCAATTTTATAATTTTCAAGATTTGTAAATGCTGCAGGAATAATAGCAAGCACAGTTTTATCTGTTGCGTCGGGCCGCTTATCGGTAAAAGCAATGGTGCAGGTATTCTTTTTAATAAATGTGTATGCGGTACCTGATTTTCCTTGTTTTGTTTCAACAGAAATAGTTTGTGCAACTAAACCGGTAAATGAAACTACAGTAAAAATCAGGTATGCTAAATATTTCATAATATTACCCTAATAAAGTATCCTGTGCTGCTTTTAAAAGCTTAAGCGTATTTTCTAAAGTGTCGCTTTCTCCATAAAGCCTCAGTACAGGCTCAGTTCCGCTTGCCCTTACCATTAGCCATTGGTCGTTCTCAAAATGGTATTTCCAACCGTCAATCGTTTCTAAACGTTCTACTTTATAAGTACCGAACGATTTATATAAATCATTCTCACAGTTTTTAATAATTTTTTGTTTTACATCTTCTGTTAAGTGAAGATCATGACGTTGATAGACAAAAGCGCCCGTTAATTTATAAAGGTCTTCAATTAATTGCTCTAATGTTTTACCTGATTTTGCCATGTATTCCCAAATGGTTAATCCCATCCAAATACCGTCGCGCTCAGGGATGTGGCCTTTAATAGCAATTCCTCCACTTTCCTCACCGCCCATAATTACATCTTCATTTATCATGTAGCCTGCAATGTGTTTAAAGCCTATTTGTGTAATAACGATCGGTAAATTATAATGCTTAGCCAATTTATGAATACGCGGTGTTACAGAAAACGCTGCCACAATTTTACCTCCGTATTTTTTCTCTTCCACTAAATATTTTATCAATAATAAAATAATATGATGCGAATCCACAAAATTACCTTTACTGTCGTAAAGGCCTATTCTGTCTGCATCGCCGTCGGTACATAATCCGCAATTAATGTGTCCGTCTTTTTTAATAAGCTCGCTGAACTCCAATAAATTTTTATGGATCGGTTCCGGTGCTTGTCCGTGAAAACCCGGGTTATCATCATCATGTAAATGAATAATTTCAGGAAACAAACGTTTCATCACACGCTTACCCGCACCAAACATACTGTCGTAGGCTAACTTTAAGCCGGACGATTTAATAGATTTAATATCAAACGATTTCTCAACATGTTCTACATACATGTCTTCCAGGTTTGTATATTCCAATAAACCTTTAGCTTCCGCGTCTTTTAAATCAACGGCATCATAATTCTGATTTGCTTTTTCAGGAATGATATCTTCAATTTCCTGAATCTTTTCAGGAATTAACGGACCGCCGTAATGGCCCTTTAACTTGTAACCATTGTAAGACGGCGGATTATGACTTGCCGTAATAATAATTCCTAAAGATGCACTTAATCTTAGTGCTCCTAAAGAGATCATGGGTGTGGAAACGTAATCTTTTGCTAAAAACACTTTTACCCCGTTTGCAATAAATACTTTAGCGGTAGTTTCGGCAAATAACTCGCCTGCAAACCTGCAATCGTGGCCTACTACCGCGCTCGGTTCTTTAAAATTTTGTTTTATCCACACAGCTGTGGCTTCTGTAACTCTCGCTACATTTTCAACTGTAAAATCTTTTGCTATAATTGCTCTCCAACCGTCGGTTCCGAATTTAATTTTTGTCATAAAATAAGTATGTAAACAGGATTTAAATATATTTAAAAAATAACGTATACACGCTAATTATTAATATTTATTGCATTAAACTTTTTAAATGCTCCAAGGTCGATTCATCTTTCCAGTCAATGTATCCAACATTATCATAAACCACTTCCCCCTTTGTATTTAACAAATAGGTAGTAGGAATAGAAAAAATGCCGAAAGTGTTAAAATTATTGGTAAGCGTTACAAACGTAAAAGGGTAGTGTGTGTTATTTTTAAAGTTAACCATCTTCTCTATACTTTCATCTGTTATAGCTAATACGGTAACATCAGACAACTTTTCGGATTTTATAGAATTTATTTCTTTCAGCTCGGTGATACAATTGGGGCACCAACTTGCGTAAAAGCTCACAATTACTTTTTTCCCTTTTAATGCCCGTATATCAAAAAGTACAGTATCGCTGTCAACCACCTCAATTTTAGACATATCGATTTTTGGCGCAACATTATATTTATTATAAAAGTACAACCCCGCTGCAAGTGCCGCTATTATTGTTAAAGAAAGATAGATGTATTTCGCCTTCACGTTATTAAAAAAGAATTGTTGTTAAAAAACTACCAAAATGTAAACTTACTGTAAATTATAGAATAATTTTACAATTTATGAGAAAAATATTAGGAAGAATCTGGACTATTTTATGGAAAACAATTGTAGTGTTTTTTGTTTTATCTACTGTATCCGTTATTATATTCAGGTGGGTTCCTATACCAATTACACCACTCATGCTTATAAGAGATGTTGAGCAAATTGGCAACGATAAAGGTATCGTTATGAAGCACAATTGGGTGACTTTAGAAGAGATATCTCCAAAGCTTCAATTGGCAGTGGTTTGCAGCGAAGATCAAAATTATTTAAAGCATTTTGGATTTGATATGATCGCTATAAAAAAAGCGATGAAGGAAAATGAGGCGGGGAAACGCATCAGAGGCGCAAGCACTATAACACAACAAACCGCTAAAAATGTGTTTTTATGGCAAGGAAGAAGTTATTTAAGAAAAGCGTTAGAAGCATGGTTTACATTATTGATAGAAGTATTTTGGAGTAAGGAACGTATTATGGAAGTATACTTAAACAGCATTGAAATGGGTAGGGGTGTTTACGGTGCGGAAGCAGCTTGTCAGTTCTGGTTTCATAAATCCGCTAAAAAAATAACAAAAGATGAGGCCGCGGCAATAGCTGCAATTTTACCAAACCCCTTGCAATACAAGGCAAATCTGCCAAGCGAATATATAGTCGGTAGGAAAATATGGATAAAACAACAGATGAATTTTTGGGGAAATAAACTCGATTACAATACATATAAGGATGACGATGAACCCTCTAAAGCAAAAAAATAAATCATTTTCCGGCACTATAAACGCACATGAAATACTTAATTACACTTATTCTTTTTTCTTTTTTAATTGTTAACTGTAACCAATCCGAACCTTTTAATAATTCGGTTTCTTCTGCTTCAAAACGTCCGGTTATTTCAACATTAAGAAATGCTGTTTTGTATAAAGAAGAAGCTTACAGAATTGATACACTTTTCGGGAAGTTATATGCTGCCAATGCCTTTAACGGGAATGTGTTGGTGGCTAAAGGAAAAGATATTATTTATCAAAGATCGTTTGGCTACGCTGTTAAAGAAACAAATACAATGCTAACGGATACTTGTTTATTTCAATTAGCTTCTGTTTCAAAAGTAATTACCGGTGTGTGTATTTTAATTTTAATGGAACAGGGAAAATTGAATCTTGATACAAAAGTAAGTGAAATTCTTACAGGTTTTCCTTACAATGGCGTTACTGTAAAGCAGCTGCTCAGTCACAGATCGGGCTTACCCAACTATATTTATTTTTGTGGAGAGTTTGTGCCCGATAAAGAGGCTGTATTATCTGCAAAGGATGTGTTGGATGTCATGATCAGGCATGAGCCCGCAACCTATTTAAAGCCAAATGCCAGGTTCAATTACTGTAATACAAACTTTGTTTTATTGTCGCTTATCATTGAAAAAGTATCCGGTAAAACATATTCCGATTTCCTTAAGGATGAGTTGTTTGAACCCATAGGCATGAAGCATTCGTACACATCTGCCACCGTTGATTTTTCCGGGAAAAATTTTACGCACGGTTACACCATGTCTTATAAGGCAGTTGCTAAAGACCGATACGACGGTGTGTTGGGAGATAAAGGTATTTATACAACTACTTACGACCTGTTTTTATTAAGCAATGCATTATATCAAAACCGGATTTTAACTAAAGAAACGCAGGCATTGGCTTATACACCTAACAGCCCCGAAAAAAAATTAAGCAATTATGGTTTGGGTTGGCGTATGAAAGACATGAGCACTGCCGATAAAGAGGTATTTCATAACGGTTGGTGGCATGGCTACAGAACATCGTTTCACCGACGCTTAAAAGACAGTTTAACTATTATAGTGTTAAGCAACAGACTTAACCGAAGCGTGTACAATACCTGGCGCATTTACGGCGCTATTGACGGACCTGTTTCAACGGACAGTAGCCGGGAGCCTGAAGAAGAGTAATGCCAATTTAAAAAAAGATTAGTACCTTTGCGCTATCGTAAAAATTGCTGACATAGAATTAGGAGATTTTCCTTTGTTGCTTGCTCCTATGGAGGATGTAAGCGACCCGCCGTTTAGGTACGTTTGTAAGAAATACGGTGCTGATTTAATGTACACTGAATTTATAAGCAGTGAAGGGTTGATCCGCGATGCCATAAAAAGCAGGCAAAAGCTCGATATTTTTGATTACGAAAAACCTATCGGCATCCAGATATTTGGAGGTGATGAAGATGCCATGGCACTTTCCGCGAAAATTGTAGATGCTACTCAACCCGATATATTGGATATTAATTTTGGATGCCCCGTAAAAAAAGTAGTATGTAAAGGAGCAGGGGCGGGGGTTTTAAAAGATATTGATTTAATGATTCGCTTAACGAAGGCAGTTGTAAAATCAACGTCTTTGCCTGTAACCGTTAAAACGCGTTTGGGTTGGGACGAGAGTATGATCAACATTATGGAAGTGGCAGAACGCTTACAGGATGTAGGTATTAAAGCGTTAACCGTACATGGCAGAACGCGCGCTCAAATGTATAAAGGCTCTGCAAACTGGGAACCGATTGCGGCCGTTAAAAATAATCCGCGCATGCATATTCCTATTTTCGGGAACGGTGATATTACAACCCCGGAAAAAGCATTAGAGTATAAAAATAAATACGGGCTCGACGGTATTATGATTGGCCGTGCAAGTATTGGTTATCCCTGGATTTTTAATGAGATAAAACATTTTATGGCCACGGGAACACATTTAGCAAAGCCTACTTTAGAAAACAGGGTAGAAGTTGCTTTAGCTCATTTTGATAAATCCATACAATGGAAGGGGCCTAAATTAGGGGTTTTGGAAATGCGCCCGCACTACACTAATTATTTTAAAGGCATTGATCATTTTAAAGATACGCGTATGAAGCTTGTCACTACAGATAGCATTGACGAGATCCGCGAGCTGCTTTTATCTATTCCTGAAAAATACGCCGAGGTGTATTAAGTTTTTTTATTTCTGAATGTGTTGTTATCATCTTTTAATGCAGGTGATAGTGATATGTGTATCATAAAAACAAATTAGTTTGAATATAAAATTTATATTAAATGAGCCAAAGAAAAATGCCATCTTTGAGTCGTTAAAATTATGGCTTCTAAATTAAGTATCATCACGGTTGTTTATAACGGTGAAAAACATATTAAAACAACCATCGAAAGTGTAATCCGGCAAAATTACCCTTACATAGAATATATTATTATTGACGGAGGCTCTACTGATAATACACTGCATATTATAGATGAATACAAAAACGTGGAGTATATAAAAGTAGTGAGTGAAAAAGATAAAGGCATTTCCGATGCCTTTAATAAAGGACTTAAATTGGCTACAGGCAATGTTATAGGTCTTATAAATGCGGATGATTGGTATGAGCCCGGTGTTTTTTTTAAAGTGATGCAGGAAATGGAAAACCCCGCTATAGATATTATATACGGGCAATTAAGGTATCATGACAAGGAGGATCTTGTTTTTATAAGAGAAGGGGATCATGATAAATTAAAATATGAAATGACCGTTAACCACCCGACTGTTTTTGTGAAAAGAAATTGTTATGAGGAAGCAGGCTACTTTAGTTTAGAGTATAAATGCGCTATGGATTACGACCTGATGATCCGTTTTTTAAAGAAAGGCTATCATTTTAAATACCTTCCGGTTGTTTTAAGTAATATGAGGCTCGACGGGCTCAGTGACAGGAAATGGATGATGGGCATTAAAGAAGTAAGAGATATAAAAACCGTTTATTTCGGACATGCACTTTTAAATCAATTATACCTTATAAAGCAAAGTATTGCTATTATAGTTTCTAAAACAAAGCGAAAGTTATTTTTAAAATAGCTTTATTATTTTACTCTTAAAAGCCCCAATTTTAAACAAGTTTGATAGGCCGTATATTTAAAAAAGCTTAAATCGTATTTCATCCCTGTTGAACCGGACAGCCCTTGTATTTTGGGATAGTTTGAAAATGTATAGATCTTGGGATTATGTTTTAGTTTATCAAAATATACCATTTCTAAAAAACGTCCATTCCTGTCATCCACATTTTCATAAGCTAAAATCAAATTTTCTTTAAAGAAAGATACAGACGATTTAAAAAAGCGCGTATCTGTCATCGGCCTATTATATTTGAATTTAATGAAGCAGTTTTCTTTTTCTACATCTTTTAAAAGAAGCTCATTTATATTATCAACGTATAGACGCCCGGTTAATTTATAAAAAACCGAATCAGGCCTTAAATAATTACTGTTTTCAATAGCATATTTTATAATTTCTCCTTCACCGTATCCTTTACCGCAATTTTCAATTTTTTTAATATTTCCTTTAAATATAAGTGTTTCAAGAGTTTTATGATGTTTATCGGCTAAATTTTTAAGCGCTGAATAATCGTAATAGTACTCCGTGTTTTCGCAAAAAATAATAACATCAAAGTTTGAATTCGTAAGGAGGCGTTCAATATTATCTCTATACTGTTGTAATCTTTCGGTTGGGCTATTGATAAATGTCATAGGGGTATTTGAGATACCGGGATCTATACTTGCCGTAAGCAATAAAATACTATGAGATTTTTGAATCATTTATTTCTTAAGTACTAATTTTATTCCTGCTTTTAAAAACTCCGTTTCTTTTAACAACAGTAATACCAATAAATAAGTAATACCAGCTGCACTTACTTTAATAAATAGATCTATATAAATATTGATATTTAAAAGTTGGTTCAAGCCAAAAATGACGAGGGCCATAACACCCGAGGCAATTAAATAATTAATTCCTTTTTTAAAGAAACTTAACTTAAAATAATCTTTTGCTGACAGAAATAACAGGAAAAATATAACTGCTTCTGCCAGGATAGAGCCTATAGAAGCTCCTACTGCCTTGAATTTATAAATCAAAAATAAATTAGAAACCACATTAACTAAGGCGCCCGCTAATATAGAATACAAAAATTTTCTTTCACGGTTTAAGGGATACAGTATTTGCATGCCCAATAAATTATTCATGCTTACAAAAAACAATAAGATGCATAATAAATTCATAACACTGTATGCAGGGTAAAAAGCTTGTCCGAAAAAAATAAAAATAATGGATTTTGAAAGCAGTAATATTCCGATGATACACGGAAAACCTATAAAACAAATAAATTTAAAGCTCAACCGGATAAGCTCTACAAACTCATCCATGTGTTTATTGCTTACAAGATAAGAAGATCGCGGTAATAATACTGTAAGCAAAGCCAATACAACCGTAATAAGCACGCGAACTATTTTCATACAGGCAGTATAATAACCCACCTCTACATTCGTTGAAAAATAACCGAGCATAATAACATCAAGATTTAAATAAATGCTTGCGGCCAAAGCCATAGCTGATGTGATAACAATGGCTTTAATATGTTCTTTAAATGCCTGCTTAAAAAAACTGAGCTTAAAATAAGGAAGTATTTCTTTGCCGTGTGTTTTCATGATATAAAAAAAATTGAACAGGGCATTACCGCCTATGCCAAATACAAGGATCATAGCATATAAAATAGTGTCGTCTTTTGTCTTAACACAGGTGAAAACCAAAATAAGCGAAATGCTTTTAATGATCATATTCCTGATAGTAATATACCTGTAGTTTTCTGTCCCCTGGAAAAACCACTCTACTTCAATTAAAGAAAAAAAGATGAGAGAGCTGTTTATTAATACCAATGTGAATTCTTTTTCAATGAATGAAAAAGACAGGCAGATCAGTAAGATAACGTAAGAAAAAATGACCAAACAAAAATTAACAGAAAATATTCCGGCTAATTTTTGAAACAACTTAGCGGGTTCTTCGCGATGTTTTGCGATCTCCCTGATCCCGTATAACGGAATACCAAGAGAAGAAAATAAAATAAAATAATTAATAATAGCTTCCGCGTAATTTACACGACCTATTCCTTCCGGTAACAATACCCTGGAAACATAAGGAAGTAAAATTAAGGGAAATAAGATTTTTAAAGAAGTATTGGTTAAGTTAAATAAAAAATTATGTTTAACTGAGGGTAGGGTCATTTAATATTAGCTTCTTTAAAGCAAATATACTAATAATTAAAGGCCTTTAACCAATAAATGAGCAGATGCAAATACAAAACTTCAGTAAAACAATGGCTTACTCTTTTGGCTGCATTTTTACATTTATAAGAGATAACAATATAAATAAAGGTACTATTCCCATCATCCTTTCTATAGGGGATTCTGTTAGAAAAAAATAAGAAAAGGCAAAGATCATAAAAAAACTGATCCTGTCTTTTTGCTCCCACACTTTTTTAAATGATATTACTAAAATACTTATCAGTAATAACAATCCTAAAATACCGGTTTGGAAAAGCGTTTCTACATACTGGTTATGGCAGTTATGGTGCAGGTAGCCATAGTCGCCTCTTTGCTTTTCACCAATGTACATACCGTATTGTTTTACTTTTGCGTTTAGCAGGTCTTGCGAATCCCCCGGTGTTACACCGGTAAGCCATTTGTGTTGCTCTGATACTATTTCAACTGAAAATTTCCATAACAAAATTCTCAGCTGCCAGGCATTAAAGTAATCAGCTGTATTAAATTTTGATTGGCTTAACAATTCTATATTACCTGCGCCAAGGTCCTTAAACCGTTCTCTCACAGGATTTTTAGTTAAAAAAAGAAGAGAACCTGCAATTATAATTACAGATAATCCTAAATAAGTATATAATTTTTTTTCGTGTGTCGCCAACTTTTTTAAAATTAAAATACCGGCATGAATTAAAAACAACACAATAATAAGCTTTGAAGAAAGTAATATTAAAAATACCGATAAGAACAGGATGCCGGCAACGTGGTACGTTTTTAATTTATTTAAAAGATAGTAATCGTAGTAAAGAAACACCATACTTATATAGATATACACACTAAAATAAACGGCATGCTGTTTAAAAGGAGTTACCAAAGGATGGTAAAAAAAATAAGCTTTATCGTGTGTATTTATATAATTATAACAAGCCATGCTTATTAATATAACGGCAGCTGCTAATGTTCCTAAATAGAAAAAACGATAGCACTGATGCTTTATATCTTTTTCTTCAAAAAACTTGGAAGTGCCTATAATCAAAGGAAAGCACAAAAGAGACAGCTTTTTTTCAATAGAAAATAGTCCTGCTTTATGGTTATGCGTAAACATTAATTCAATGCATATTAAAGCAAATAATGCTAATGCACATAAAATATAAGGCGATTTCGCAGCCCTTATACACTTGTTTTTAAAGTCCATTTCAATTAACCAATTCGCCGAAACTATAAGTACAAACACGTTAGTGACTACAAAATTAAAAGGCACTAAAAAAAGAAGTAAGGGGATGCCGTACTCATATATTTTATGATGTATGGTTTGCTTATCCATGGTTTGCTTTTGCTCTCTTAAATAGTTCATCCAACTGATGGGATATATGCTGCCAATTAAATTCGGCTTTAATAATATCGTAATTATGTTGAATGTAATTTAAGTAATTCTCTTTTTTTAAAGATTGCTCCATTAATTTATGAATATCGGATGCTTGTTTAAAATAAAAAGCGTTATTCCCTAAAACGCCTTCGTTAAATTCGTTTTGGTTTGCTACTATTAAACATCCGCAGGCCATTGCTTCTATAAGTGAAGGATTAGTTCCGCCTACAGAATGGCCGTGAAAATATAAAGCGCAATAATACCGCAGAGCGTTAATTATTTTTTCATCATAAATAGCTCCTAAAAAAATAATGTTTTCCTGCTTATAGGTTGATGTTAAATAGGTTCCGAAATCATTTTTGGGATTACCAACCAGTATTAATTTTTTATCGGGGTAGGGGATATGCCCTTTAATGATTTCTTCAATATTATTTTCAGGCTCAAAGCGTGCTATCAGTAAATTGTAATTGTTTACCTGTAATTTATAAGTATCTAAAAGAGTTTTATTCGGAGCATCAATAATATCTGCCCCGTAAGCTATGTAAGATGAATCAACCTTATATTTGTTTTTTAGATACGATTGTATTCCCTTTGAATCGGCAATTAAGTAATCACTTTTTTTTACCGCCAGCTTTTCGGCATACTTTAAAAAAGATTGTATTTTAGAACTGTACTTCGATCTTTTCCATTCTATACCATCCATGTTGGTAATGATAATATCCTTTTTTCTGAATAGGAAATTCCACACACTGCTGCTGGTGTAGCCCAGCTGAAGTATAATATCATACTTACGGGAGCGTGTATGTAAAATACAATTAAGGTCATATAAGAATTGGCCGGCTGTTCCTATTTTATTTTCAGGATCATTTTTCCGGACAATCTTTACGCCATTCCACTCATCTTTTACATAGGGGTGAAGCGATGAATTATAAACAGTTATCTCATAACCCATATTAATTAATAACACCGATACTTTTTCTGCAAATTGCTCAAAGCCTCCATAATTATTTGGGATTCCGCGGGTACCTATAATAGCGATTTTCAAAATGAGTTACGTTAAAGATTTATAAGCATTTAATGTTTCATCAGCGGTTTTCTCCCAGGTATAGTTTGAATATACAAGAGCACGGTAAGACAGATCGAAATTGGCGTCGGCTGCTTTTTTTACGGCATTATAAATGCCTTCTACACTATCGGGAGCGCTATAATAAGCCTTATCTCCAAAATATTCAGGCGTGTCGCCATTAGGCGCAATAACAATATTACATCCCATAGCAATGGCTTCCAGGGAGCTAAGCCCTGTTGTTTCGAACCAACTTGGCATAGCATGTACTTTTGCTTTTAAATAATATTGAATTAATTCTTCCTGTTCAACCTCTGTAATAAAGTTTACATTACTTTTTGCTTCAGCTCTGCATTGATTATAATAGTCTATATGATTTGGTGCAGACTTACCAATGATTAATAATTCAAATTCAGTATCGTTTAATGCCCTGATAAGGTTTAACTGATTTTTTCTTCCGTCAATTCTTGCTACACAAATTACGAGGTTTTTTTGTTTTTTGGTAATGTCGTAACTTTCTTTAAACAGCTTATGGTCTATTCCGTTTGGTATAACCGCATACCGTTTAGCAATGCCATAACTTTTTAATAAGCGGTTATATTCACTGTTAGAGTTAGGCAGTAAAATATTAGAAGCTTTAATTAAAGATCTTACCGCATTTCCGTGACCGCCAAAAAGATATTGAAAGCTGAAATTTTTTTCTCCGTTCTTCACCCAACGCAAACAGGTTTTTAAATACTCTGTCATATCAGCGCCTATCAGGTTGAACACTTTTCCTACAAAACCTTTCCGCGCATTTTTTTCATAATCCGAATAATCAACATAAATGGTAGAGAGTACTTTATGTTTTTTAAACCGGTTAAAATGTTTTATAAGATCAGCCGGTCTTATAACATTAAACCCGTGCATTATATCATACTTATCATAATCAATAGCGTCAGAAGATAAAAAAATATCGACATTAATCCCTCTTTCCCGAAGGTAATCTGCTGTCCTTAATATCTGGATAGTGTCTCCTCCTTTACCGCTATATAACGTACTTCTCGATACAAATGCTACATTCATGAGTTGATCGGTGTTAAATTGGTTTGCAATAATTCACGTTTATCAAAACATGTAAATTGAGTTGTTGAGAAAGCCAATATCCAAATAACAAATTCATTTAAGTTCACAAAATAACTGCCCGTAAACTGGTAGATAAACATAAAAATAAATAATGTTTGCCTGTAATAATTATTGAAGACTTTAGTTTTAAAATAAAAATAAATTAAGATCCCAATGCGAACAATGATTCCTAATAAGCCATATAAGGCAAGCGTTTCAGCTACAGTATTAGGGATCCTGATGGCATGTTCCGTATTAATGGTTTGATTATAGAATCTATAATACAGCTCAACTCCCAACACTTTTATTTGACCCGGGCCTACACCAAAAAACAAGCTTTTCATTTTGGCAATTTCGTAAGCTAATATAAACGAGTCGGTTGTTCTTCCTCTAAAAGAAGAATCCTGATTATTGAAAATGTTTTTAATTCTTACTATAATCGGGTGCTCCGGCATTAATAAAGCAAATATGAAGAGCAGGAATAAAACAATAACGCTAATGATTAATACGTACTTGAACAGGTTTCTATGTCTTGGTAATTTATCTGATTCAATTAATGCAACAATTATAAATGCCAGGAAAAGTGTAATTAAAACACCAAACGAAAACGATAGTAATAAAGGGATAACAGATAAGAACAATAAAAAGAACTTATGTTTTGTAGATGATTGAAAAGCTTTTAAAAAATAAAACAGAAATAAAGGTGTAAAGGTTACAGAATAGATGGAAGCTTCATAAGTAAACATTTTTAATCGCCCAAAATTACTTACCCCATTAGTAAAGGCGTTCACAAACCAAAACGTATCAAATAAAGGTGGTATGAAAAAAGCAATAAGCGCAATAACTACTAAAACGGCGTTAATATATAAAAGCCTTGAAAATATTTTTTCAAGATAACCGGTTGTATTTATAAAATAATAAGCCGTTAAAATAAATATAAGACAGACAAAAGACAACAGCCAAGAAACAGCGTAATAGCGTAAATGAATTCCGTTGGAATAATGAATGAAAAATAAGACGAAGGAGAATAAGATAAACAGGATCAACGATTTTACCTGACCCCTCCTTATAAGGTACATTAAAAACAGGGGGCTTAAAAGTGTAGTATACGATAAACCTTCCGGTAAAAATACGGTATTTAAAAAAAAATAAATGACGCATATAAATAATTCCGTCAAGTATTTATGATACGTAGTATTTATTGGAACAGACATAAAATAGTTCGGCTGTTTTAGTTCGCGGGTGTGTTAACGCGAAGTTTATCATTTAAAAGGCTAAGCATCGCAATTACATATCCTATTAAAAAACTGAAAGCCACAAACTTTAGAATGTTAGATGCAATAGATCCTCTATTCGGTTTTTCCGAAATAGATAAATCGTCCATTACATATACGATATTTTCATGTCCATTTAAATTTTCAGTGAGCTGTTGCTTTTCTTTAATTAAATCAGCTGACTGCTTAAAAAGGTCCGACATATTATTTTGATTCATCATTAAGTTTACGCCCCCTACATTAACATGTGACATGGATTTAGCATAAATAACTTTAAAAGAATCTAATTGAGCCAGTTGTTTATCTATAAAAATAATTTTTTCACGATACAGTTCACGTTGTATTTTTTTTAACGTATTAACGTATTCAAAACTATTTAAATAATTAAGGATTCCTGCCTGTAAAGCGTCACCATTTTGGTTATCAGTAGACTCGATCATGATCAAAAATGAACCTACATTAGCCGTATCATGATCTAAAGATATAACAGAAATATTACAAAGATTGGATGCAACTTCTTGCGGGATAAATAATTTTCGTGCAACAACATTGTATGACTTTGTTTCAAGTAAATTACCTATGGTTTGTATTTTTTTTATGAAAATCTCTTTTGATACATCATTTTGCGTTACCTGCATTGAACCCTTGTAAACAGGTTTGCTTACATATTGCTTCAAGTAACCCAAAACTAATCCGGTAACAGTAAAAAATATAATAATAAGCGATTTTTTTAGTAAAGCTTGTTTCAGGAAATTAAAAAGTTTACTCATTAATGCAAAACCGGTGCGTAATAATTCTAAAAAGTCATTTGGGCTTGCATTATGTTCATTATTAAGATTATTCATCATTTAAATTTTAACGTTTTTCCTAAAAATACAATATTTATAAAGATCTATTAGCAATAGTCAATTATTCAAGCCTCTAAGATATTATTTTTATGGTAATATCCGGTAATTGTAGTGAAGTTTTAAACTTGGCAAGGAAGAAATTAATAGACCTGTTCATTTTTCTTAAACATAGAAATAATAGTTTCATAAACTACTTTCAGATCTAAATAAAATGACCAGTTCTCAATGTAAAAGCGATCCATTCTAACCCTCATTTTCATTAAATACAAATCATGCTGCGTTTCACCGCGGTATCCCATAACCTGCGACAGACCTGTGATTCCCGGTTTTATTAAATGCCTCAACATGTATTTATCTACAAGCTGCGAATATTCTTCAGTATGCTTAACCATGTGCGGGCGAGGACCCACAACAGACATCGTTCCCCATAATACATTAAGAAATTGAGGCAATTCATCAAGGCTGGTCTTTCGTAAAAATGCACCTACTTTAGTTATTCTCGAGTCATTTTTTTGAGCCTGCACAACATTTGCCCCTGTATTAACAACCATTGTTCTAAACTTTAAACACCTAAATGATTTGTTTAATAAGCCCGTACGTTCCTGTGAAAAAAGAATCGGCCCTTTTGAATCGATCAAAATCAGTAAGGCAATAATAGGGAACAGCCATGATAAAATAAAAAATATGACACACAAAGAGAAGACAATATCAAACGCCCTTTTAATAAATTTATTCGATACTTCCTCGAAAGGATTTTTACGTAAAGCAAGTAAAGGAATGTATTCTAAAAAGGTAGTAACAAAATTGCGCCCAAATACACCCGAAGAATCAGGAATGATGCGGATTGTTATCAGGTGGTTTTCCGCGAAAACAATTAAACTCGATAAATATTCCTTACTTACTTTATCCATCGAACAGATAATTTCCGAAACATTATTTTCTTGGCAATATTTAAAAACCTCACTGTAATTTCCTAATATAGTTACTTTATCATTTACTTTTTCGGAAAAGAACCCGAGTATACTTAAGCCGTATTGGGGCCTGGTATCAATAAACTCCTTTAAATGAACACTGTTAACGCTTACGCCTACAATAATAATTTGTTGGTTATTTTTAGGATTTTTAAACGCTCTTTTAATAAGAAAAAATACCAGTATACGCCACGAGATTAGAAAAATAAACAAGAGTACCGAAAAATGGATCAATCCGTAATTCGAAAAATCAGCTTCGTGAAATAACTTAGCATATAAAAACAGGATCAAATAATAGATCGCAAAGAACTTGGCTAAATTAATAATGTTGATAAGAACCCCGGGTAAGCGGTTAATGTAATAATTTTCAGTAATAAATGTACCGATTAACCATAATGCAGTACAAAAAATGATAATATCGGGTTGAGCGAAAAGCTCACCGATAAATAAAAGACTTAAGGTAATGATGATTAACTCCCCTAATAAATTTAAAGACAATAAATACTTCATTTAGATTTATGTATTTCGAGGGATTAAGTTTACGTTAACAAGTTGTAAATTTAGGTATTATTCCAATTTTAACAAATACGACAAATGAGTATTTTAGTTAATGAGAATAATTAATAACCAATTACTCCTAATAAGGCCATAAACTAAAAGCTGCGAATGAGTGAAAAGTAAATTATAACGAGTAAACGTATTAAAGAGCTTTTAATTGCTCTTCCACCGTTTTAATTTTTGATAAGGTATCACTTTGTTTTTTCCGCTCTGCCTCAATCACTTCCGGCTTGGCATTGGAAACAAATTTTTCATTGGATAATTTTATCTCCACCGATTTTAAAAAACCTTTATTATAGTCCAACTCTTTAGTTAAACGAACTATCTCTTCTTCCTTATTTAAGCTTTGAGCTAAAGGAATATAAAATTCGGTTGTTTTTATTTGGAATGAAAAGGCGCCTTCAACTTGATCTTTCGTATAATTAAAGGCCGATAAATTAGCAAGTTTGATAATGGCAGCATCAAAGTATGAACGGGTTGCTTCCGATTTTTCAATGACCTCTAATTTTTCTTTAGGAGAAATTTGTTTTTGCGCACGAACGTTCCTTACCATCGCTACCAGCTCTTTACTTACTTCAAACTCAGCCAGCTGTTTAATGTCTAACTCCTGTTCTTGTTTAGGCCATTCGGCAACAATAACACATTCTTTTTCGCCGCGTTCTTTAATTAAATGCCAGATCTCTTCTGTGATAAAAGGCATCCACGGATGCATAATTTTTAATAAAGATTCTAAATATCCTAAGGTTGCTTCGTAAGTTATTTTATCGATGGGCTGCGCTTTACCGTCAATAAAATCAGGCTTAATGGCTTCTAGATACCAAGCGCAAAAATCATCCCACACTAATTTATAAGTAGCCATTAAGGCATCGCTCATTCTGTATTTTGAGTAGTGTTCGTTAATAATTTCAAGCTGCTCCGATAATTTATTTTCGAACCAAGTACCGGCTGCCTTCGATGATTGAGGCTGTTCTACGTTACCAACTTCAAAGCCTTTAATTAAACGGAACGCATTCCAAACTTTATTGGCAAAGTTGCGCCCTTGTTCACAGTAACTTTCATCAAACATTAAATCGTTACCTGCAGGTGAACATAATAACATCCCCACGCGTACGCCGTCTGCCCCGTATTTTTCTATCAGTTCCAGCGGATCAGGTGAATTACCAAGACTTTTGCTCATTTTACGACCTTGCTTATCACGCACAATACCCGTTAAATATACATTACTAAATGGTTTTTGGCCTGTATATTCCTTACCTGCTATAATCATACGCGCAACCCAAAAAAATAAAATTTCAGGGGCAGTTACCAAGTCGTTAGTCGGGTAATAATATTTAAGATCTTCGTTGGCTTTATCCCAACCGTTTTGTACAATTTTAGGATCAAATACCGTTAAAGGCCACAGCCATGATGAAAACCACGTATCCAGCACGTCTTCATCCTGCTTAACATCGTTAGTGTTTAATAATTTAACAGCTTCTTCTTTTGTTTTGGCAACCACTGTATTTCCTTTACCATCATACCATGCGGGAATTCGTTGTCCCCACCACAACTGGCGGCTAATGCACCAATCGTGCACATTTTCCATCCAATGCTTATAGGTATTAATAAACTTTTCCGGGATCAGTTTTACCTCACCGTTTACAACAGCATCCAAAGCCGGCTTACTTATAGTATCCATTTTCAGGAACCACTGCATGCTTAAACGAGGTTCTATTACGGCATTGGTGCGTTCGCTGTAGCCTACCTTATTTTTAATTTCTTCTACTTTTTCAACTAAGCCTTGTTCTGTTAAGTCAATAATAATTTGTTTGCGGCAGGCAAAGCGATCCATGCCTACATATGCACCCGCAGCCTCACTTATTTTTCCATCCTGCGTTAAGGCATCAATAGTCGGCAATTTATGTTTTTGGCCTAAGTTAAAATCATTGATGTCATGCGCCGGCGTTACCTTTAAAGCTCCGGTACCAAAGGCTGCATCTACATACTCATCAAAAATAATAGGTACTGTACGATTCACTACCGGTACAATAACATACTTTCCTTTTAAGTGCATATAACGCTCATCATTAGGATTAACACATACTGCTGTATCACCCATAATGGTTTCGGGACGGGTAGTGGCTACGGTAATAAACTCTGTACTATTTTCAATTTTATATTTTACGTAAACCAATTTCCCGGTTGCTTCTTTATGAATGACTTCTTCATCGCTCACGGCTGTTAACCCTTGCGGATCCCAGTTTACCATACGAACCCCGCGGTAAATTTGCCCTTTATTGTACAGGTCAATAAACACCTCAATTACCGATTTACTCATGTCTTCCTGCATGGTAAATTTTGTTCTGTCCCAGTCGCAGCTTGCTCCAAGCTTTTTAAGCTGCTCCAATATAATGCCGCCATATTTTTCTTTCCAATCCCAAGCATGTTTCAAAAAATCTTCGCGGCTCAGGTCTGTTTTGTTAATGCCTTTTTCCTTTAATAAAGCAACAACTTTGGCTTCTGTGGCAATACTGGCATGGTCGGTACCGGGAACCCAGCAGGCGTTAAAGCCAAGCATGCGGGCACGACGAATCAGTACATCCTGTATAGTATTGTTTAGCATGTGCCCCATGTGCAGCACACCTGTAACATTGGGCGGTGGAATAACTATGGTATAGGGGATGCGATGATCGGGGGTAGATTTAAAGAATTTTTTATCAAGCCAATATTGGTACCAGGTTTTTTCGGCTTTGGCTGAATTATATGTTTTTTCGATTTCCATCTTATGGTATGAGTAATTTTGTTAAATTTCGCAAAAATACACAAAGTAAACTAGGCGTATGCTATCTTTATGGCACGATATTAGAAATAATTTTAAACACAATAAAATAAAAACGCAAATCAAAAAAATGAAAAAACTAATTTTTACCCTCGGATTTTTAGCATCATTAAGCACTTTATCAATTGCACAGGATGGCCATAGTGCAGTTTCAGTAGTAACTCCTACAGCGCCTGTAAGCACTGCGGATATTAAATTTGACAAAATGGTGCATGATTACGGAAACATGATGCAAGGTGATAATGGTGAGTGTGTATTTAAATTTAAAAATACAGGTAAGGAACCTCTTATTATTACTATGTGCCAGGGTTCTTGCGGTTGTACAGTTCCTCAATGTCCTAAAGATCCTATTTTACCGGGTAAAATGGGAGAAATAAAAGTAAAGTATGATTCAAACCGTGTAGGACCTATCAGTAAATCAGTTACTGTGCAGTCTAATGCAAAATCGGGTGTACAAACTATACAAATTAAAGGCAACATTGCCGCTAAACCTGTAGAAGAAGCGTTTCCTACAAATGCGCCTTCACAAGGAGCTCCTTTAGAGAAAAAATAATCCAACCCACGCATTAACTCATTAAAAATTAATAATATGAAAAAAGTATTAGCAGCGGTAGCACTTTTCCTGACTGTAGGATTTGCGGCAAACGCACAAGAAGGCGGTTCAGTAGTTCCAAGCATTGACCCGAATGCGCCAATCATGCAATTTGATAATGAAGTATTGGATTTCGGAACCGTAAAATTTGATGCAAACGGTGTAAGAGAATTTAAAATTAAAAACACCGGTAAATCTCCTTTAACCGTATCCAATGTTCAGGGGCAGTGTGGTTGCACGTCTACTACAATCGACGGAAAACCGGGTTGGCCGCAAGAACCGATCTTACCGGGAAAATCAGCTGTGATAAGGGTTAAATACGATACAAAACGTCCGGGCCCATTTGAGAAAAACGTAACAGTTACATCAAATTCAAAAGAGCCGAGCAAAGTGGTTAAAATAAAAGGTGTTGTAGAAGCAGCTCCGGTAGCCCCTGTTACTCCCGCACCGGATGCGAAATAAAATTTATAGTATAGTTAAAAACCCTTCCCCTACAGGAAGGGTTTTTTGTTTTGGTATATGTATGTTGTTCAGCACCTATACTCATGCACAGCCCCGGCTAAAATTTAATGACCCTAAAAAATCATTTGGCTTTGTGAAAAAAGGAGTGATAGTAAAAGTGGAGTACCCTTTTATTAATACAGGGAACGAGCCTTTAGAAATTTATGACGCTAAAGCTGAGTGTTCCTGCACAACGGTTGACTTTCCTAAGTATCCTGTTAAACCAAACGAAACCGATACCATTACGGTTTATTTTGATACGAAATCGGTTTACGACAGGCAGGACAGACTTATTGAAATTATTACGAATGCTAAAACTCCGAAACAAAAAATAAGGTTTAAAGGCGTGGTGCTGCAATAAAAATTACTAATTTTAAAGTTTAGTAAACCAAACTCATTAAAGACATTTCGTATATAATTATTTTATGTTCAGCTTTTTTTTCTGCTGTAACACAAACATTAATTCCTTACAAAGCCGGCAATAAATGGGGTTATAAAAATAATTCAGTGGTTATACAACCGCAATATGATACCGTTTTTTCTTTTGATAAGAATGATCGGATTGCAATGGCAGGTTTACGAAACGAGTTTAAAACCCTTATTAATCCTTTAACAGGAGAGGAAACCGGCGTTATAGATTATTATTTTATTACCGCGAAAAATATAAAACTGAAATTAAAAGACACTCAATTTCAAGACAGCGTTCTTGTTTTTCCCAATCAGCAAGAATTGAGTTTGAATTATTTAAATGATGAACATGAGTTTAAGATCCTGTTTAATAATAAAGTCTATTTATTCAATAAAAGCGGAAGGCAACTTTCATCCGGTTTTGATAATATTTTTAAGAGTGATTTGGATAATTTTTATGTGACAGAATTATATACTGAATTATCCTCGGAAATTTTAAGATCGAAAGGCTTAATAGATACAACAGGAAAAACAATTATAAAATGTGAGAACAAACATGTGGTTATTAACCAAGAAGACAGTGTAATATACTGCTGCAGCGCTGTTTTTAACAGAAATGTGAGTGATGAAGTGTATGATTACAGCGGAAATGTGATTTATACAAATAAGAACCATATTGAGTTTTCATCAAAACATATACATGTTTATAAGCTTTATGACCCAAAAGAAATATACATGATTTCGGATGACCTTAAAAAAGATGAGTTTGGTATTGAAGGGGAAGGTTTTTATTATTTAGACCATAGCAAAGCTTTAATTGTAAATAAGGAGATTTGGATATTGGTAAATTTACAGACCGGTAAAAAGCAAAAGGTCAATAAAGACTTTTACCTCAGTACCATTAACACTATTGCCAACTAAAATGTCGTTAAGGCTTGATATATCCGATAGTCTATTACACCCACAGGCTGCCGGGGCATTGCTACATTTTATAGGCAAACAGCGCATTATTGTTTTTGAAGCACCTATGGGAGCGGGAAAAACCACTTTTATTAAAGAACTTTGTCGCCAATTAAGCGTAACAGGCTCTATGAGCAGCCCCACGTATTCAATTGTTAACGAATATGTAACTAATACCGGCCAAAAAATCTTTCATTTCGACTTGTACAGGCTTAAGTCTTCGCTTGAGCTTTTAGAGCTTGGCTTTGAAGAATACATTGCCGCTAATGCTTATGTGTTTATAGAATGGCCCGAATTGGCATTTCCGTTTATGGATTCGTATATAAAAGTTACTATAGAAGTGAATAAAAATATTCGTTACCTTTGCGCCGAAATTATTACTGAATTATGATGCGCGTACTTATCATTTTATCTATTGTTTTTTGTCACGTTCTTGGCATGGCTCAATCTGTATCCCCTACGGCAACCGTATCTTCTTCAAAACGAAAAGGAAAGTTTTATGCCATGTTTGGCTACACACGCTGCACTTACAGTAAAAGCGATATTCATTTAGCCGACCACTCCAATAAATATTATCCGGAAACAGGAAGGTATCATGATTATGATTTTACTATTTATAAGGCTACAGCACATGACAGGCCTGACTTTAACAAAATACCCGATGTTGTAAATATTACCATTCCGCAGTTTGTAGTAAGAGGAGGATATTATTTTAATAATAAAAAAGATTTTGGAATAGAAATTAATTACGACCATGCCAAATATGTAGTGGATGATTACCAAAGAGTACATGTTAAAGGGACTTTTAATGGCAATTATGTTGATAAAGACACTACGTTAGACCCAAGAAACTTTTTACATTATGAGCATACCGACGGCGCTAATTTTTGGATGGTAAATTTTGTAAAACGTTGGAAATTATGGAACCCTTCGAAACGCTTTAACATAGGGGCAGTGGTTAAACCGGGGGGTGGAATTGTATACCCGCGCACGGATGTTACGGTAATGGGCACCCGTTTAAATAATAACTGGCATATTTCAGGATGGATAGTGGGTGTTGAAACGGGTTTTAGAGTTGAATTTTTAAAGTACGGAGTGTTTGAATTTATGAGTAAGGGCTCCTTTGCCAATTATAACCATGTATTGTTGCTGGGAGCGGGCGGGGGTAAAGCTCATCAGCACTTTTTTACGGGCCAACTTACTATGACAATGGGCATAATGTTTTAGGGATTATCAAAATATAAAAGACGTATTAACGTTCCGGAAATTTAATTAATCCTCATTGAAGAGCCTGTTCCGAGCTTGATTTTAGAAGATGTACGTAGGGCGTTAGGATATTAAAATCCTATTTTACCTTTACTTGCCGTAAAACTATTTTTTAAGCCCAGCATTTTAATGGCTGTTATTGCTGCTTCATCTCCTTTATTACCATGCTTCCCACCGGCTCTGTCTTCAGCTTGTTCCTGTGTATTAGGTGTTAAAACACCAAATATGAACGGAAGGTTATGTTTAATATTTAAATTGGTAATGCCTTTGGCAACGGCATCGCATATAAAATCAAAATGTTTTGTATCGCCCTGTATCACACAGCCAATACAAATAACGGCGTCAACATTACTAAATTCCGCTAAATACTGGGCACCTAAAGTCAACTCAAAAGCCCCGGGAACAGTTTTAACGGTAATAAATTCCGGGTTAGCCCCATGTTTAATCAACGTATCATAAGCGCCCTGCATTAAGGTGTGTGTAATCTTATGGTTCCATTCGGCCCATACAATCCCAAACTTCATGGCGGATGCGTCAGGGATCTCTGTTCCCTCAAATGTTGAAAGGTTTTTTAACTCACTGGCCATACTAATTTAGTTATGTTTTTAAATAAAAAAAGGTGACTTAATATCACCTTTTAAATTATTGTTATAATAGTTTATTGTATGTTTCCCAATACTTTAACTCTTGCTATGTATTTATCAACATCACGTGCTTCGGTACTTTTAGCATACTCATTTTTTAAGCGCTCATAGGTTGCTAAAGCTTCTGTATAATTTGCTTTTTGTTCATACGCAAAAGCCGCTTTTTTTAAATAAATAGGCGTCGTAAATGCATTGGTCGATTTTTCGGCTGCTTTTAAATAAAATTTAACCGCTTCGTCTACATTATTTAATTCCATATTAGCATCCCCGATAGCGCCAATAGCAACAGGAGCAAGCATTTCATCATTACCGTCAAATTTTTCAAGGTATTCAATGGCTTCCGTGTATTTACCTGTTCTTAATAAACAAATACCGGCATAATAGTTAGATAAGCTGCCCACTTTAGTTGCAGAATAGTTATCAGCCAAGTCTTTAAACCCCGTCATTGTTTTTGGGCCGTTAGCAGTTTGAACAATTGCACCACCGTTTAAAGCAACATTAAAGCTGTCTTTTTCAAAAAAGGATTGAGCAATAAATAATTCGTTTGAAGCCTCTTTTTCCTGACCCGGAAGCCAATAGAATTTATAAAATGAAAATAGGGCAACTATAGCCAATAAAGCACCACCGCCATAGGTAATTACTTTTTTGTTTTTTTCATAGAAGAACTCTACACCTGCTAGATCTAAATTATTACCCGAAGATTTTTTTGATTTTTTTTCTGCAGCGGTTTCAATAATTTCGTCTTGTTCTTTTTGTAATGTTTCTTCTGACATGGTTAATTTAAATTTTTGAGTTGCGAAGATAAATAAAATTTCTTGTTATTAAAAAATATAAACTCACGGATAATTGTTTAAAACTACTATTCCGTTACCGCTATATCTTTAGTTAAATTCTCTTTATTTCTTATCGAGAAAGACAATCCTCCTTTTACAACATAAGGGTATGGAATAGCATTGTCATAACCTGTGGCGTATAAATAGTAATTCCCTTTATATACAGGGAATTTGTAGTAACCGTTAACGTCGGCTTTTACATAAGTGTCATACAGCTTATAATCATCGCCCGGGAAATCAACTGCATTAAATTTTATATATACAAAAGCTCCCGAAATTACTTTACCATGATGGGCTACAGTACCTGATACAGATGCTTTGCCACCTGTTTGATTTTTTTTGCAATGTGTAAGCCCCATTGCTAAGACAATAATAAATGATAATTTAAGAAGTGTTTTCATGTTATATCTAGTTTACTGATTACTTTCCGAATACCGCTTGTCAGATAAAAATTGATGATCGGTTAATGTTTTTAAAAATGCAATTATATCACTTTTTTCCTGAGCATCTAAAGAAATCCCGGCATTTAACAAAGGGTCGAGTGTAGGCCCCGAAACGACGCTTGAGGTATAATGATCAAGGCAGTTGTTCAAAGTCATGTAACGGCCGTCGTGCATGTAGGGCCCCGATACTTCAATATTTCTTAAAGAAGGCGTTTTAAATTTATACAGGTCAGCCGGGTTTTGTGTAATATGAGCCCTGCCGCTGTCGTTAAGGTTAGTATTAACTGCTAAACCGTTATTTCTGAATTGATAGTCGGTAAACAACGGCTCCTTGTGACAGGAAACACATTTTTGAACAAAAACAGAATAACCGTTTTGTTCTGAAGCGGTAAAGCTTTCCGACCCTTGTTTTACTTTATCATATTTGCTGTTATAGGAATACATAGTGCCCATAAACTGCGCTATAGCCTTAAACATACGCTGAGTGGTAACTGTATCATCCCCGTATGCTCTCCTAAAAAGGTCTTTATATTTATAGCTCGCTGTTATTTTTTGTACCACATGATCCAACGTTTCACCCATTTCTACAGGGTTCGTCATGGGTGCAGGCGGGAAGACCTCCATATTATTAACGCCCCCGTCATGCATCAAGCTTGTATTCCATGTAAGGTTTTGCAGCGCCGGCGCATTGCGCTTACCAAGCAGCCCGTTTATACCGTGGCTAAACTGGTGTCCGTTTTGAGAAAAAGCGGCAAACTGTTGATGGCAGGAACTGCAGGAGGTCGTATTATCTAAAGAAAACAGGGGTTCGTAAAATAATGCCCGACCCAATATAAATTTATCGGTAGTAATGGGATTGTCGGTAAAGCGATAAAAGGGTTGCGGCCAGCCTTCGGGAATAATTTCTTTAATGCCGTCGGCCGCAACAATCGGTTTTATTTCAGGATCGACTGAACAGGATGTGGCCGCTATAGCCAGAAAAAGTATACAAAAGGCCTTTTTCATTAATTAACTACAGCTGTTACAGTAAACATATTAGCGTAATTATCGGCTATATCCTGCGATTTTTGTGAAAGAGATGTAACATTATAAACGGAGCTGAATGGAAGCGCATGGGTTCCGGAAAACCATTTGGCAAGATCGGCCGCTATAGAAATTTTTGGCAGATGCTGCTCCTGAATATGAACGTTTATCGGTAAATTAAGTGTTACTGTTCTTACACCCGTAAACTTGCCGGTATATCCTCCTATATGAAAAAACAGGGTTTTATTACCTGCTGCTGATCGCCTTGAGTAACCTTCCATTTTTGCCATAATATAACCCGTATTCCAACCCCAAAACATACCATATAAGGGATCTAATGCGCCTGTTTGAGCACCTGATGTGTTTCTTGCGGCATCTACCCCCACCATAAACGAAATGGAAGAATAATCGTCTGCGGGAATGTTTTGTATGGTTGTAAATCCACTGGTTGAATCAGACTGGTCAATTAAAAAATAAGATTCGGGAACAGTAAACGTTTGGCCTGCACTATTGGTTAGGCTTACATTACTGATATAATATTTTAACAGGTTTACATAAAATGTATCGCTGTTTGCTGTTGTGTAGCTTCCCGCAGCCCCTAATATCAAAGATTTTCCATTAGCCACATTATTAATATTAAGTTGTAATGAAGTACCTGTATTTGCCGGCGGTGGCATGGGAAGCATGGCTTCAGGAGGGTTAACGGTAGTTTTTTTGCAAGAAAAGAAAACGCTGAAAATTATGATTAAAATCCCTGAAAAACGCATCTAAAAGTTTTTACGTAAATGTATAAAATTAAGAGTTTAAAAACAAACTATTCAACAAACCAACCGATAAGCCGGCGCCTTAATTTGCTGCTGTAAGTTTGGGTTTGGTAATCGGTGTAATTATTTGTGGCGTTAATACACTTAGCAAACTGTTTAACCCTATACCTTACCTCCTCGCTCAGCAATTCAAACAGCTCAAACGCTTCATCAAAATCGGCGGCATTATCTTTTATACGGCCAAAATGATCGTCCAGTGACTGGTCTAAAACAATTTGAGGTTTTAAGCCTTTTCGCAGGCATTGTAAATACCGTTCTCTTACAATAAATGCTTCCGCGGAAGAATTTAAAAAACGCGCCTTAATGTCTTCCGGCAGTTCATAATCGTTCTCTAATTCATAGTCCCATTCATCTTTATAACGCTGCTCTAAATATAAATGCGGTGCTACAAATACATGTTTCCAATCAATAGGGAACTGCCATAAATTAAAACGGCGTGAGTTATTACCAAGGTCAACAATATTAAATTTTTTCTTATTTGGCAGTATCCTCGAGCCGCGCCCAATCATTTGATGGTACAGCGTTAATGATTTAGTGGCCCTGTTTAAAATAATGGTTTCTACCTCCGGCTCATCAAAACCCGTGGTTAAAATACTTACGGAACTCAAAATAGCGTCTTTTGTATTTTTAAACCAGTCTAACGTTTCAGCCCTGTCGCGTTCACTGAAGGTACTGTCTAAATATTTTGCCGGATAACCTTTTGCCTTAAACATATTATAAACAGCAATGCTGGTTAAAATACCCGCGTTAAAAATAAGGGTCTTTGTTCCTTTACCGATCTCTTCATAAGCATCCAATAACTTACCCTGCATTAATGCCTGGGTATAAAGCATTTCGTGGGAGCCTGTTGTGAATTCACCGTTATTACCTATTCTTAAGCCGCTTAGGTTTACATCGTTCGAGTGCGTAACGCCTTCGGCAAGATAACCTTGTTCAATTAATGCGGGAATACTTTCACCCACAATTATTTCTTTATACGTTTGGTAAAGCGGTAGTTTTTTATTGCTGCTTAAAGGCGTTGCGGTAACGCCTAGGATATTTACATTTTCGAAGTAATGAAAAATTTTACGGAACGAGTTATAATGGGCTTCATCCACGATCACCAAACCAATATCTTCCAAAAACTGATCATCTTCCTGCAAACGGTTATTCAGTGTTTCCACCAATGCAGTAAAGCTTTGAAAATCGCTTTGCTGAGGCAAATCTTTTACTTCTGAATTAATCACTTTGTTTTTAATACCAATGCTGGCAAGCACTGCCGATGTTTGCTTGCTCAACTCAATACGATGCGTTAGTATTAATACTTTGCGGTTAAAGTGCGTAATGTAACGCTTGGCTATTTCTGAAAAAATAATTGTTTTACCACCGCCCGTAGGCAATTGAAACAATATATTTTCATTAGGCTTAGCGTTTTTCAGCTTATTAAAAATAGTATTAACGGCCTCTTCCTGGTAAGGATATAACTGGCGCGTAATGATATTATCTTCGGTTTCCAACGTTAAAAAAAATAAGCCTGTAAACTTAAGAGATTTTTCATTAATATGTTAAAAAAAAACTTTATAAAATAGTAAGAGTTATTGACAATTAATATATATAGTATTCTCTTAACTCTTTACCATTAATAAAGTATGTTAAAGACTGAAATACTTTTAGGAAGAGTGAGCAGATGATTGTAGAATTGCCGCTATATTTTAACAATTAATCCAATATGAAAAATTACCTCAAACATTTTTTATTCGGTTTCATAATTATGTTTGGGGTAATTTTATTCTTTTTTTCCACAGAGTTAATATATTTTAATACTAGCGAGCTTTTAAATTCTTATATGGATATATACAAGCCCTTTTTAATGGCGCTTGTAACTATTGTTTTTTTATATCTCACTTATCTATTTTATAGTAGATCCAAGATTAAAAACGTTATCGTTATCTCTTGCCTTGCCGCCCCTTATTATTTAATGATGGTTGTTTTAACGTTAACCTCTTTTAATATTCCAAGAATGCCGGATCTGTTTTATATGACGATTGGATTGTATTTAATATTTACAGAATTTAAACCAAAGCCCAATTTTATATCAGGTAAATATGCTTTATTAGTATTTTGTGTTACTTTATTTTTTATTTATCCTATTATTTATAAAAATCTGGAATTTAAATTTCTTAAAGGCTCTACAAATAAGACCCGCACTCTAGGCAAATTTGATATGAGTTTTAAAAACAGAAAAGGCGAAGTTTTTAAAACTTCCGATTTTTCCGGGAAAACTGTTTGTATTGATATGTGGTCAAGTTCTTGCGGCGGTTGCATACAATCTATGCCTGATTTTGAGAAATTAAATAAACATTATAAAAACAATCCCGACTTTAAGATTATTTCTTTATTTTGCCCAAAGAAGCCGAACCAAACGTTTGATTGGTTCTTAACTTATATAAAGGATGAGTTTCCTTATGATATAGATTATTATTATATAAACCCGGAAGAATTTAAGAAACTCGGAGTTTACAAATTTCCCGAATTCCTATTGATTAATAAACAAAATAGCCTTGAATACAAAGGTATAATACAATACATGCCTTACGTTAAAGACAATATTTACACTCAATTAAATTCTATCAATGAAACTCAATAAATTATTTTATATACCTGCAATTGACTACAAACCATCCTTCAATAAACCTGATTTGAATAAAAGTATATCGTAAATAAAAACATCTGTTTTTCTGCCAAATATGAGCAAAAACAATACATTATAAAGAATTACTATAAGACTCAAACAGATGTTGAAACAAGTTCAGCATGACAAAACGGATTTATTAATTCTACTCTAAACAAAAAAACCCGCCGATCATTCAGCGGGTTTTTAATTTATAAGAGTTTATTTAAACAATACTTTCATTTCAACCCTGCGGTTTTTCTGACGGCCGGCTTCTGTTGCATTATCTGCAATAGGCACAGTTTGTCCGAACCATTCGGCTTTAACTTTATCCGCTTTTACGCCTTTAGTGACAAGGTATTTTTTAACCGCGTTGGCACGTTTTTGTGAAAGTATTAAGTTTTTAGCTGCATTACCCTGGTTATCAGTATGGCCCGATAATTTTAATAACCAGTCGGTAGGATGCTGTTTCATTAAGCCTGCTAAGTTATTTAACGATGCAAAAGATGTTTTCTTAATAATATCTTTTCCTGTCGCAAATTCTAAGCTTGAGAAAGCCTGCTCTAATATTTTTTGCTCTTCTATTTTTAATACAGGAGCAGGAGGGCAGCCTCTCAGCTCTTTTAAGCCGGGTGTAGTAGGGCAATCGTCTTCTCTGTCTGCTACGCCGTCTTTATCCATATCAGGCCAAGGACATCCCTTATTATCAACAGCTCCCGGTACATCAGGGCAATTATCATCCTTATCCAACACACTGTCGCCGTCTTTATCAGGGCAACCTTTTGCCGATTTTGGTCCCGGTACATCCGGACATAAGTCGTATTTATCGGGTGTTAAATCACCGTCCGTATCAGGGCAACCCATAAAGTCTTTAGGGCCTGCTAAATCAGGGCACTCATCATCAATATCCGCAATGCCGTCACCGTCCCGGTCAGGGCAACCCGCTAATGCTACCAAGCCCGGCACATCCGGACAAATATCATCTTTGTCAATGACTGTATCTCCGTCCCTATCAGGACAACCGTTGTATTTAGCCGGTCCTTTATCATCGGGGCATTTATCATCCATATCCGAAATGCTGTCATTATCACGGTCAGGGCAACCGTGTGCAGAAGCCAGTCCCGGAATATCAGGGCACTTATCTTCACTGTCCTGTATATGATCCCCGTCTTTATCCGGGCAACCGTTAAACTCTAAAACGCCCGGTACATCAGGGCATTTATCTTTTTTATTAACGATACCGTCTTTATCCCTGTCTTTTACTTTACCATAAGGAATAGGAACTTTCAGCATTACATAAACATCGCCTCCGTATACGCTACGCTTGGTTACCAATGGCGATAGGTTTGTAGTACCAACTACCAAAGGCCCTATCCTGGCTGCAAAACCAACCCTTGGGCCGGTTAAAAAATTGTATTGGATAGGTACAAAGGCTCCGAACCATTTATGGTCCCAACGCGGGGTTAATGTAACTGAAGACCAGTCATGCACTTTGGTATCGTTCTTTTTAAACTGCATGGCAATGTAAGGGGTCAGGTTTACATAAAAGTTTTTCCAGATGTTGTAATCTATTTGCACACTGAAAGCTGTAGGCAAATTCATTCTATAAGTGCTGTTGTTATTTAAGCTTCCGAAACGTCCTCTTAATGTATCATCCAACTCACCTACATTTTTAGGGTTAATAGGTTTTAAATTCCAATAACCTACGTTAGCATTAAAGTCGTTGCTTGTAGTACCTTTTTTAAATTTAATAGAGCCGATATCGGTGGCGGAAATACCTATTTTTAATTTGTATTTGTTTTTGCTTTTATCTTCCAACCAGCTTTTGCGCTCATTCTCTTTTCCGTATTCGTAAGAGTTATAGTGAGGCCTCCATTCGTATACAGCGCCTATGTCAAAACTAAAACCGGGGTACGATTGAGAGTAATCGAATGAGTAGGCAGACTTGCCCCCGTTAACAGATACCTTATCAAAATTAAAATTATCGGAGTGCCCGTAATTTACAGTCGATTGAAAAAGGGATAAGGTATCTTTGGTTTGTAAATTATAATTAAGGTCTTTCACAAACATATAAGCCGATTGTATACCGCGTAATAATTTAACGGTAGCTCCCGCTTTAAAATAATGCTCGTTATCTTCTTTAAACACGTGGGCAAAGGTTAAGCCGTATTCGGCCCAACTCATTTCCTGCACGCTCAGGTTCTTGTTTTGTAAATTGGTTACAAATAAATTCGGGTATTGAAACTGATTATAGGCAAGAGTTGCAAGGTCCTGCGACACACCGTCAATATTCGCGTAGTTTCTCACATTCCATGTAAAAGCAATGGCATTTTTATGGTTTATGCTAACCATAAAAGAAGGCAATGCAATGCGGTTGTTTAAGGCGAAGTTTTTATCCTTTCCATTATCTTTTGCCGTAAGATAGTTTTTTTGAAAATCAGGATCATCAAAAGCAGGGAATGTGGGATTTGACCAGGGACCTGCTTTTTTAAAAGCGTCATGTTTAACGCCAATATAATTATTATAAGCACCAATGTTAAGCCCAACTAAATTCATATCAAACACCATACGGCTGTCAACAATACTGGCAGGTTGTTGGTACACACCTGTTACGCCTGCATAATTACTTTGGTTAAAGCCTGTAAAATCCTGTGATTTAATTTGATAGAAAAATAATAATATAATAAAAAGTAAAAGTTTCTTCATAAGATAATAATTGATAGGCTTCAAAAATAAGATAAACTATTTAATATCGGATAAAATGAGGTGTTAAATCGCTTTTAAATCTATATTGTCGAAAAGTACAGGTGTTTTGCCGTTAAGGTTTAAACTATATAAGGCATATAAGTTCATAAAAGAGCTGTTACTAAACCTTACATATCTTTTATGTCTTATATGGTTCAATAACCTGTTTCATTTTTGTCTGATTATGTTCTAATCATTTTTCATCATAATCATCTGCGTTCATCTCTTTCCATTCCTTCAAATAATTTTAACAATGTAAAACCAACATAGGGATAGAATTAGTATCTTCGCCAACTGTTAGAAAACTATTATGTTAGAGAAATTAGAAGAGATAAAGAGACGTTATACGGATGTGGAAGCAAAGTTGGGAGACCCTACCGTAATTGGTGACATGCGTCTTTTTAAAAAATTAAATATTGAATACCGAAGCCTGGAGCCTATCGTAGAAGCGTATTACAAATACAAGCAGATTACCGATAATATTAACGGCGCTAAAGAAGTACTGGCTACCGAAAAAGATAAAGACTTTTTAGACATGGCTAAAGCTGAACTGGAAGAGAACAGAATAGCAGAAGAAAAATTAGCGGATGAGATCAGGATGCTTTTAATACCTAAAGACCCGGAAGATGCTAAAAACTGCACCATGGAATTACGCGGTGGGACAGGTGGCGATGAAGCAGCGCTTTTTGCAGGCGACCTGTTTGAAATGTACCGACGCTATTGCGAAATAAAAGGCTATCAGTTAGAGGTAGTAGATGAAAGTCAGGGATCGATGGGAGGCTATAAAGAAATTACATTTAACGTAAAAGGCGATAACGCCTTTGGCACTATGAAGTTTGAAAGCGGCGTACACCGTGTACAACGTGTTCCTTCTACGGAAGCTGCGGGCCGTGTGCATACATCGGCTGCAACGGTGGTAGTACTGCCCGAGGCGGAAGAGTGGGATATTGAAATTAAACCGGCGGATGTTGAAATGGCAACGGCGCGAAGCGGTGGGGCAGGAGGGCAGAACGTAAATAAAGTAGAATCGAAAGTGATATTAACGCATAAGCCGTCGGGTATTGTGGTAACCTGCCAAACCCAACGAAACCAATTAGGTAACCGCGAAAAAGCAATGGAAATGCTGCGTTCTAAATTATATGATTTAGAGTTTCAGAAACGATTGGCAGATACTACCGGCCGTCGTAAAAGTATGGTAAGCACGGGCGACAGGTCAGAAAAGATCCGTACTTATAATTATCCTCAAAACCGGATTACCGATCACCGTATTAATATGACACTTTATAACTTAACAGACTTTATGAGCGGACACATACAACAAATGATAGACGCTTTACAATTTGCTGAAAACGCTGAGAGGCTGAAAGAGGGAGGCCTTTCTTAGGGACTGAAAGACAAAAGAGATTGAAGAGAGTAAGAGTAAAGAGTAGGCAGTGAGCAGTTTAGGTATCACAATAATAAACAGCTAACTACACAGTCTTACATACAAAAAACAAGCAACATAGACAACTAAGACAACATTAAAATTTACAGTATAATATAATGACCCGCGCAGAACTTATACATCAAATTAAAACTAAAAAATCTTTTTTATGTGTAGGCTTAGATCCTGACGTGGAGAAGATTCCTAAATTTTTATTGAGCGAAGATGATCCTATTTTTGAATTCTGCCGGCAAATAGTAGATGCTACAGCCGATCATTGTGTATCTTTTAAACCAAATACCGCTTTTTTTGAAGCTTACGGCTTAAGCGGCATTACCAGTTTAGAAAGAACCATAAAATACATTAAACAAAATTACCCTGATCATTTTTTAATTGCGGATGCCAAGCGCGGCGATATCGGCAACACCTCGAGCATGTATGCCAAAGCGTTTTTTAAACGCCTGCATGCCGATGCCATTACCGTAGCGCCCTATATGGGTAAAGATTCGGTATTACCGTTTTTACAGTTTGAAAAGAAATGGGCCATTGTATTGGCATTGACCTCTAATGAAGGCTCATCCGATTTCCAGTTGCTTGAAACAAACGGACATCAATTGTATAAAGAAGTGTTAGAGAAAGTAGCTTCCTGGGGAACCGAAGAAAATTTAATGTTTGTGGTAGGGGCCACAAAAGCTGCTATGTTTAGGGATATCAGGAGTATTGTACCCAATCACTTTTTACTGGTGCCGGGCGTTGGAGCTCAGGGCGGCAGTTTAGCAGAAGTTTGTAAATACGGCTTAACGAAAGATGTCGGGTTGCTTATCAACTCATCACGCGCTATCATTTACGCTTCCAATACCGATAACTTTGCTTATGCTGCAGGTATTGAAGCAGAGAAGGTTGCGGGGGAGATGAGCGTATATTTTTAAGAGTTTTTTCTCTTACCGGTTTCATTCAAATTCATTTAATACCCGCACTCTGCCGGTTAATGCGCGCATTATATCCCGGAATGGTCGCACGGAATTACTCAGTGCGCACACTCTGCCGGCTAACGGTCGCATTATAGCAGCCAATAGTCGCACGGAATTTCCCAACGCTTGCACTTACCGGTTCAGCGCGTACACGAAATGCTCCAACGCTCGCACTCTGCCGGCTAACGGCCGCACGAAATGACTCAGCGCTCACACTCACCGGTTCAACGGGCGCACGGAATGTTCCAACGCTCGCACTCTGCCGGCTAACGGCCGCACGAAATGACTCAGCGCTCGCACTCACCGGTTCAACGGGCGCACGAAATGACTCAACGCTCGCACTAAGTCACCCGGTACCCACATTTTACCGTTTAATGGACCCGCTCCAAGCCGGAGTAGCCGTATTAATTCACTTAATGCGCGCCTTATTCCTTAAAATTTTCCTGTAAGCAACTTTGTGAACGTCTTATTGCCTCGAATTCCTTCTTTCCCTTGTTTCTCCTGTCTCTGTTTATCTACCTTATAATAAGCGCATATCCGGGGAATACGTGTTCCTTGTCTTTTTTATCCACTACCTTAATTAAATAAAAGTAAGTAGCATCGGGGCATTTATTTCCGTCGGCCGCAATGCCGTCCCATGAGGCGTTAAGGGCATCCCAGCTAAACAACAATTGTCCCCAACGGTTGTAAATAAATCCTTCCGCGGTTTTAGCGCCTTTTATGTTTATATGGAACTGGTCATTTACACCATCACCGTTAGGCGTAAATACATTGGGCACAATAACGGTAAGGTCATCCTCAACTTTAATAATAACGGCAGCAGTATCCATACAGCCGCTTTCAGCATCCGTTACCGTTAAAATAACTGTATAGGTAGCTTCTGTATTAAAAATATGATTAGGGTTTATAACAGTTGAACCTGTATTATCGCCAAAGGCCCAGTTAAAATTATCGGTTGCCGTAACTCCTGTGCTGTTGCTGCCTGTAAAGTTAACAACCAGCGGCACAGCTCCTGAATACACGTCGGCGGAAGCAATAGCGTGTATATTATAAAACTGCCCCGTAACGGCAGATGCTGCACTTTTACAACTACCTATAGAACCTTGTACATAGTAAGTATACGTACCGTTAGCCGGTGGTGTGGTTTGGTAAGTGCCCGAATTAGCCTGAACCAATTGTGTTAAAGCCGCGTCACTGTACCAGTTTACGGTAACACCGCTGCCAAAGTTAGCATTGAGTTTTAACTGTTGGCCGTAGCAGGTAGAATCGCCTGTAGTGGATAACAGGGTAGGAGCAGGACTTACTGTTAACACAACGGTATCACTTGCCAAACAATTGGTAGTAGGGTCAGTAACCGTTAGGGTGTAAATACCGGATGCAAGAGTTTGCACGTTTGTTATTTGTGGGTTTTGAGTCGTATTCGAAAAATTATTCGGACCTGCCCACGCATACAATCCGCCGCCTGTACCGGTTAAGTTAGCAGTGGTGCCTGAACATAATACATAACTCGCCGCCGAAGCATTTACTAAAATTTGAGGATATACATTTACACTTAGTGTTTGTGAATATGAACAGGAACCTGCCGCTGAGGTTACTGTGTATGTTCCCGAATTAAGCGGTGTACTGTTAGGAATGCTTGGGTTCGGGTCGTTGGCAACTGTATACGAATTAGGACCTGCCCATGAATAGGTGTAAGGATTAGGGCCTGCATTAAATTGAATGGTACCGCCAAAACAAATATCAGCAGCATTAGTGCTCATGGTAAAAGTAGGAAGTGTTACCACGCTTACTGAAGCAATGGCAGTGCTCGAACATAAATTACCGTCGGTTACCGTAACCGTATAATCACCCACATTAGTAGAGCCTGCATTCGTTACCGAAGGGTTTTGCGTGCTGCTCGAAAAGCCGTTAGGCCCCGACCAACTGTAGGTTGTGCCACCACTCGCGTTTAAATTAATGGTATTGCCTACGCAAATAACATTTGGGCTTGCGCCGGCGGTAGCCGTAGGGTTAGCATGTATTAAAATAGCCAGCGTAGTAGTACCCGGGCAATTATTACCATCCATAATAGATAAAGTATATGTTCCCGAAGCCGTTAAAGCGGTATTGTTTATCTGCGGGCTTTGGCTTATGGAAGAAAAACCTCCCGGGCCGGTCCATTGATAGGTTCCGCCTCCATTACCCAATAACTGTAATGAAGTACCAAGGCATATAGCAGTATTAGTGGCCGTAGCTGTTAAAGTAACGGGGCTGTATACGTTAACCGCAACAGTTTGAGAAGCAATACACGAACCGTTAGAAGCGTTAACAGTATAGGTTCCGGAGTTTGTAACACCTGCACCGTTAATAAACGGCGCGGCATTAGTATTAACGCTAAAGGTTGCAGGGCCCGTCCATGAATACGTATTAGCCGCTGAACCCGCGCTGAATTGAATTGTAGCACCGTTACAAATATTAGCAGCGTTAACGGTTGATGTAAATGTAGGAAGTGCATTAATGCTTACTGTTGTAATGGCTGATGCCGTGCAGGTATTTGCTCCCGTAACTACCACTGTATAGCTGCCGGCGGTTACAGTACCCGCATTGGTAATATTTGGAGATTGAGTGGAATTTGAATACCCGTTAGGGCCTGTCCAACTGTAACCTGTGCCGCCGCCCGCATTTAAGTTAATGATTTGTCCCGCGCAAATAGCACCGGGATTTGCCGTGGCAGTGGCTGCGGGGTTTGCGTTTATGCCTATGCTTACTGTTGTAACACCTGAACAACCGCTCGCATTAGTAACCTGTAAGGTATAAACACCGGCCGATGCTACCGAAGCACTTGTAATGCTTGGGTTCTGGTTGTTAGAAGCGAAACTTCCGGGCCCGCTCCAAGTATAGGTTGTAGCTGATGAAGCAAATAAATTAATGAGGTTTCCCGCGCAATAAACTGTTTGTGAAGAGGACGCGCCGGGTATCGGTAACGCATTAACAGTAACGGTTACATTGGTTGCGGGCCCGCTGCATCCCGCGGCTGTCATAAATACGGAATATACGCCACCCATAGCCGGTGTTGCCCCGGCTAAAGTAGGATTTTGAGCAGTGGCAGTAAAACTATTCGGCCCCGACCAGCTATATGCTCCTCCTGAAGGGCTGCTTGCATGCAAACTGATGGTTTGTCCCGTACAAATGGAAGCGGCCGTAGCGCTTGCCGTTGGTGCCGCGGGCGCACCCGGGTTACTAATGCTGTAAGGCCCAAAGTTATTAGAACAGCCGTTTCCGTCTTTTACCTGCAAGTTATAAGTGCCCGCGGGTTGATTTAATAAATTTGGCGATGAGCCCACATTAACACTTGCGCCGTTAGTCCATGTGTAAGTTAGGGCAGGGGTTCCGCTTAAGCTTACATTGGTAATAGAACCTGTTGCAGCGCTACAGTTACTCGGTGATACGCTCGGTGTAGAAATAAGCTGCGGTAAGGCGTTAACCGTTACCATTGCCGTTGCACTATTGGTACAGGTGCTTACCGCTGTTCCTATTACTGTATATGTAGCGGTAACTGTTGGTGTAACCGAAATAGAGGTACCGTTTTGTGTGGTAGACCAAGTATAAGTATTAGCGCCGCTTGCCGTTAATACCTGAGTAGAATTTTGACATATAGTTGCCGAAGGAACCGTAATAACAGGTAATGCCGTAACCGTAACCTGTGCTACAGCGACATTGGTACAGCCGTTAACCGCAGTACCTGTTACTGTGTAGTTAGTGTTGGAGGCGGGATTTGGGGAAATAGTATTACCGCTTGCCCCCGTGTTCCATAAATAAGAGGTGGATGCACCGCTTGCCGTTAGTACGGCCGTGCTTCCGTTACAAATATTTGCATTGTTAACTGAAATGGCAGGAAGTGCATTAACCGTTATAGTAGTTACAGCGTTTGAGCTGCAACCGTTAGAGCCCGTGCCTGTTACAGTATAAGCAGTATTTGTAGCGGGGCTTACGGTAATGCTTGTAGCAGCGCCCCCCGGCACCCATGTATATGTAGTACCGCCGTTGCCTGTAAGCACAATGCTTTTTCCGTTACAAACAGAGCCTGCGCCCGTAATCGTAATAGCGGGTAAAGCATTTACCGTAACGGTTGTTACCGCTGTATTGATACAGCCTGTTGCTGCTGTACCCGTTAAAGTATAAGTTGTGTTGGAAGTAGGGGATACGTTTATGTTTCCTGAATTAGAGCTTGTGCTCCACGTATAAGTAATACCACCGCTTCCCGTTAACGTAACGGTTTGTGTATTACAAATAGCTACGGGATTTCCTGAATTTATTTGAATAACCGGTAAAGCATTAACAGAAACTTGTCCCACGGCTGTATTGGTGCAACCATTAGTATTGGTTCCCGTAACCGTATAGGTTGTAGTAACCGCAGGACTTACGGAAATACTTGCCGTAGTTGCAGTTGTATTCCACGTATAAGTGGATGCGCCGCCGGCTGTAATAACACCGGTGTTGCCAAGGCATATAGTAGTACTGCTTGAAGTAACAGTAGGTAAAGCGTTAACCACTACCTGTACCGAAACCGTTTTTGTGCAACCGAAAGCATTGCTGCCTGTAACATTGTAAATCGTAGTGGTTGTAGGATTAACGGTGATGCTTGAGGCTACGGTACCACCGGGAGTCCAGGTGTAGCTTACGCCTCCGCTTGCCGTTAATGCAGTAGCTTGTCCCGAACAAATGGTATTGGTTCCCGCAATGGTTATGTTGGGGATAGGGTTAACCGTAACGTTGGTAACGGCAGTATTGGTGCAACCATTGGCGGCTTTACCAATTACCGAATAGGTAGAGCTGGTGACGGGTGCCGTTGTAAAAGAGCCTGTTGTATTGCCCGTGCTCCAGGTATAGGTACTTGCGCCGCTGCCCGTAAGTGTAATCGTTTGAGTACCGCAGTTAGTAATAGCAGCACCCGAATTAATAGCTACAGTAGGAACCGTTTTAACATAAACGGTTTTCGTAAGCGTTTGTCTTTGTCCGCAAACGCCTGCTGCTATACAGGTATAAGTTTGTGTTGCACCGGGGCTGACTGAAATAGTACGTGTCGTAACCGGTACAGCGCCGCTTGGATACCAGGTATAACCTGTTGCGCCTAAAGGCGCGGTTAATAAAGAATATTGGCCCGGGCAAACACTGTCCGGAACGGCAGTAATTTCAGGAAGCGCTACACCGTCCAATACCTGTATCGTATAATTACAAATATCCTTTGCGTAACCGTCAACCATTAAATAATAATCATTACCAACCGTTAAGCCGCCGGCCGTTACGGTAAACGTATTTGATCCTTCTTTAAAGCTTGATACGGGTACAAAGTTATTACAGTTACTTCCCGAAAAGATCTGCATCTGGATACCTCCGCTCGGATAACCGCCCACCCAGCAGTTACCAACTGTCACTCTTAAATTGGCCGTAACACTGCCCGCCGTAAAACGGATCCATGAATTGTTTTCAATATTAACATTAATAACCGGCGAAGAATAAGGCCCTGCAATATTGGTGGGTGGGTAATAGCCGAAAGGCCCGCCTGTATTGGTACCGTCGGGTTGATTAACGCCTGCGGGAGTTTCATTGTTCGCGTACATTTGTCCCGCACCTGTACCCGGTCTGTCGGGAGTGTAAGCGGGACTTGTAGAAGCAGAATAGCCGTTGAGGTCACATATGTAAAGAGCATTAGCGCAGGCATCGTTTGTGGGAGCCTGAACGCATAAGCCGAAAGAGCCGCTCGCGCTTCCCCATCCCCAATACCGCAGGTATACGGTTGAACCGGGTGTTAAGCCCGTTTGGTTAATATAAGGAAGAAAATCATTTGCGGAGCCCGGGTAATCGTAAGCTCCGCCTGTACCGTCACCGTCATCCGAACAGGCTATTTCCGAAAGGCTTCCGCAAGCCCCGCTGTAAAGTGCCATGGCGCCGTCTGTAATAACAGCACCTGTTAAATTAGGCTGAGGCGTTATACACAAATTTCCGCTCGCGGGCACTGTTATTTTAAACCATACATCTTTTGAGCTTGCCGTAAAGCCGCCTGTTCCGCCTAAGCAATTGGTTGGAGTAGGGGCAGAGGTAGTTTGCGTAGCGCCCACATTTGAAAAAGTAAGGTAATTACAATCAGCCGTTACAGCCGGAAACTGCACCGCATTACAAGGCTCATCATTTGGTTGAGTGCCTGCTATAATAGAAGCACCGGTAATACAGACAGTAAAGGGATATCCACCGGTTGAATAATAATCATATACCCTTACATAATATGTGGTACCGGGTGCTAAACCGGTTGCATTAATGGTTTCGGTGCCGCCTGTAAACGTCGCATCCTCACAGGTAATAGAAGATAACGATCCGCAAGTTCCCGAAAATAATTCAACTACCGCATCCATACCTGAAGAACCTGCAACCTGAATGGTTTGTGTATAGTTATTAGCGGTAAACATAAACCACACATCATCATCGGCGGTACCTGAACAACCCGCTATTGTTGACTGTGTGGCACCGTAAGAGGTGGTAGAAGTATTAACACAAGATGAGTTTACGGTTAATACTTTCGCACCTGCGCAATTATCATTTCCGGGAGCCGGGGGCGGTAAGGTAACACAGGTGGTAAAGGTACCCGCGCTTGTTCCGGTATAGTAATCATAAATTCGTAAATAGTAGGTAACTCCCACTGTTAAGCCTGTAGCATTAATAGTTTCTGCCTGCCCTGTTAAAGTATTATCAACACAGTTTAAAGACGATAAGCTTGTGCAGACGCCCGACATGAGCTGTATAACCGCATCATAGCCAGATGACCCGGTAACGGTAATTAAATGAGACGTATTGGTTGCCGTAAATTTATACCAGGCATCATCATCGGCATTCCCTACGCAACCGGGCAGGTTTTGAGTAGCGCCGGGATTTCCGGTAACGCAACCGCCAATGGTAAGGGCAACAGCACCGGAACAGTTATCGGATTGCGACTGCATATAATTAAACGCGAAAAGACAGAAAAGAATAATGTAAATTTTCTTCATGGTATAGTTTTAAATAAGCTTATTGAGTACTGATGGTTTCACTGCGGTATTCGCCCGGGGTAAGGCCCTTATTGAGAAGTGCTTTTTTAATACCGGTAGGTTTAAATTGTTTATCCCCTTCGCTTACGATTCCTTTTTCTTTAGAAATAAGACGAATTTGACCCGCGCCTTTTTCTGCTTTATATTCTATTTTCACTTCGCTTACAAACTCACCGTTCTTTAGCTCCTGTTGCAGAAATTCAAGCTGATCGGAAGATACCCGCCCCGTAAAGGTGTAATAATGAATTTTAGTGATCTGATTTGCCGCGGTTAATTTAAAGTCCGGGTTTTGAGAAGACATACTGCTGCAAACTGAAAGAAGTGTGAGAGTAAAGAATACTTTTATAAAACGCATAGGATGGATTAGAAATTTATCTGATTTTTTAAGAACTATTAACACAAAAATATATCAATTATTTGACAGAAATCATACCGGTAATGTTAAATCTTAGTGAAAAAACCTTTAAATCTGTTTAGATAAGGGCTAATGGCTGTGAAATAATAAAATGATTGAGTAAATAGATGATGGCACAGTTTTTAAATAACATTTACAATACAAAAACTTAACTCATAAACAACGGTCTTATATCTCCAAAAATCATCCGGAATGTAATGGTTTAAAAGTTTGCGGATAAATTTATTTGTTTATATTTGTTTGTTAACCTTCTTAACACATTATGAACAATTTACTAGTTTTAGTAAACTAAAAATTTAACCATTATTACAGAAACAAAAACACCATATACTTTATGAAAAAAATACTTACAATTTTAGCGCTTGCCTTTTCTGCAGGTTCCTTTTCTCAAATCACTGTTTCATCTAATTTACCTTCAGGCATGGCCTCGGCATCCTCTGTAGAAACAGAAGTTAAGATCAATAAAGGAGCGGTAGGGAATTTTGCAAAGTACCAAATGGATGTTCCTCCGGGATATATGGTATCAGCTATAGATGTAAAAGGAGGTAATTTTACCTTTGAAAATCAAAGAGCTAAGATTGTGTGGGTTTCTGTGCCAAGCGAAGCGGAGTTTACCATTAAATTAAAAGTACAGGCAAACAGTGATGCCGCGAATCCCGGCGCTTTTACTCAAAAATTTTATTATTTAGAAAATAATGAGAAAAAAGAAGTAGAAGGTAATACTACAATAGTAACCATTGGCGGAGGAAGCGCTGTAGCATTAACACCAACAGAAACAAAACCGGTTGAAACGGTAACAGCCGTTACTCCTGCCGAAACTAAAACGGTTGCTGTTGAAACAGTAGCATCTACTCCAACCGAAACTAAGCCCGTTGAAACGGTAAAACCCGTTGCAACTGTAAAGCCAGTGGAAACAAAAACACCGACAAACACTGCTAAAACAACGTCGGAAGCCGGTATGACATTTAAAGTACAGTTAGGTGCCTATTCAACACAACCCAATAAAAGTAAATTTAACGGCGTAAGTAATGTAAGCATCGACCAAGTAGGAGGTTATTATAAAGTAACTGCCGGAAGTTTTAAGACTAAGGAAGACGCTATTAAATACCGTGATGAATTAACGGGAAAGGGATTTAACGGGTTTATCGTAAAATACCAAAACGGACAACGTATCAACTAATATTTAATTTTACCGCCTGTTCATTTTCCTTGATTAAACACTGCTTCATATCCGTCTTTTTTTTAGTGTGTTTAACTTCTTATTCTCAGCAATACCCTTGGTGGACACAGTTTAGAAGCGCTCAAACATTATTGAACCCGGGTTTTTGCGGAACCAAGCGGTTAGTGGATATCCGCTTAAATTACCGTAACCAATGGACAGGGTATGACGGTGCCCCGAAAACATACGCCCTGTCATTAAACTCCCGCATTTTAAAAGGTAAAGTAGGCGTGGGCGGTTTTATCTTTAAAGATGATATTGGGCCTTTTAAAAATTTTGCCGGTAACTTAACGGCCGCCTATCATTTAAAATTTCCCGATTCAGAATTATCATTCGGTGTACAGGGAAATTACATGAGCCGCCGTTTCGACGGCACGGATGTTACCATTCGCAATCAACAGGATAAAGCCATTAATCAATACACAGCCGATAAGGCATCAAATTTTGACGGAAGCTTTGGTATCGTTTATTATAATGATCGATTTCATTTAGGCGCCGGCGCCAATAACGTAACGGGTGCCGGGTTCGAATATTACAAAAAAGACAATGCTAAAGTTGGCAAATTTACAAACGCGGCCCACTATAATATTTCGGCAGGTTATAACTGGGCTGACGATATTAATTATGTTTTTGAAAACACCGTGTTAGCTGTATTTGTGCCTTCTGTACCTGTTTCCTTCGAATATAATTTACGCTTTCACATGAAAAAGCAGTTAATGGCCGGCTTGGATTTCAGGTTCAATGATGCCATTGCCTTACAGTTGGGTTATACGATACGCGATAACCTTCAAATTTCTTATTCCTACGATTTTGTTACCTCCCCTTTAAGAACTTATCAAATGGGTTCTCACGAGATCATGATCATTTTTTCATCGAATATGGGAACTGATAAAAAGAAAAGAGGGTTTAACGGGAGATTTTTACGACAAAGATTTCAATACCTCCTGCAATAAAATAAGGTATTTGTAAATATGGTATTTGCTATTATAGATTTGGGCACTAATACGTTTAACCTGTTAATTGGCGAGACGCTTCCAAACAATAAGTATAAAAAATTATTTAATACTAAAATAGCCGTTAAGCTGGGCGAGGGAACCATTAATGCCGGTTACATTGCCGATGCTCCGTTTCAAAGAGGCATCAGCGCATTAAAGCAATACCAGCAATATATTTTAGATTATAATGTAGAGAAGGAATATGCCTTTGCCACTTCCGCCATCCGCTCCGCATCAAACGGGCCTGAGTTTGTAGAGGAAGCGAGAATAAAAGCGAAAATCGCCATTACTATTATTGACGGGGATGAGGAAGCGGACCTTGTATATTACGGAAACAGGATGGCCGTGAACATGACGGATAAAATTTCGTTGATCATGGATATTGGCGGTGGTAGTACCGAATTTATTTTAGCGAATGATACAACTGTATTTTGGAAAAAAAGTTTTCAGTTGGGCGCTGCAAGGTTACTGGATAAATTTAAGCCGAGCGATCCTATTACAGAAGAAGAAATAAAAGCGTTTAACGCGTATTTAAAAATGGAACTACAGCCTCTGCATGAAGCTGTAAAAAAACATATTCCTCTTGAATTGATAGGCTCTTCAGGTGCCTTTGATTCGGTGGTTGATTTAATAGGAGGTGAGTTTAACGGAAGTGTTGTAAGTGAGGAGCAAACAGAGTATTACATTTCTTTGGAGAAATACAAGGTAATCAGTAAAAAAATAATAGCATCTACTTTACAGGAAAGATACCAAATGCCTTACCTCATTCACATGCGGGCAGATATGATGGTGATTTCTACGTTATTAATTGACTATGTATTAAAGGAAATTAAGTTAAACGTTTTTAAAACGTCTACATTTTCATTGAAAGAAGGAGTGATCAGTAAAAAATTAGGATTAGCGCTTCGTTAAGTTTTTTCTTTTTCCGTATCTTTGAACCAATGATTGCCAAAAACCCTTATACATTAACGGTTTCCACTAAGTTTGACCCAAGCATACTTTTAAAAAATTGTTGGATCATTATACTGCATGCCTCGCGTGTACCGCCCCATATAGGTATTATGATTAACGGAAGCTACAGCTCGCTTACCATTAAAGGGCATGAACTGAATATACATGCGGAGGTATTATTAAAAACCATTTCTCAAAAAAAAATTGAAACACTTGCCATACACTTGGTAAAGCAACCGGTGTTTAGTTTAGAATATCAGAAGGAAGTATTTGAATATTATATTAACCGGTATGCACGGGTAGGAGTGGATGAAGCCACCTGCCTGAGCCCTGTTAAATTATTTTTGCAGGAATTTTATGCCATAGCGTATCATCAACAGGAGTTGTTATTTGAAATTACCGAGCACTTAAAACAAAATGGTTATATTTATAATACTATTGGATTTAATGTGAGTGATAAACCCGAAATTGAATTTTCTTTACCGATGTATACTCCTAAACAATTACAAGACGTAATTGATAAAGAAAAGACCCGGTATACAAGTTGATGTTTATTAATGCTGAACATATTTTTTTGCGCGCTGTTGAAAAGCAGGATCTTGAAACGCTTTATGAATGCGAAAATAATACGGGCGTTTGGAAAATAAGTAATACGCAAACCCCTTTTAGTAAATATGTTTTAGAACAGTATTTAGAATCTTCGCACCGGGATATTTACACCAATAAGCAATTAAGGTTAATGATTTGCCTTAATTATTCAAATGAGTGTGTAGGCACTATTGACCTGTTTGAGTTTGACCCGGCGCATGCCAGGATAGGAGTGGGGATTCTTGTTTTTGAACAGTTCAGACATAAGGGCTTTGCTTTGGAAGCATTGAATTGCTTAAAACAGTATGTGTTTAATATTTTATTGGTAAACCAGTTGTTTTGCAACATCAGCAGCTCTAATTCAGAAAGTATAAACCTGTTTGAAAAAGCGGGCTTCGAAAAATCGGGCGTCAAAAAACAATGGAATAAGGTCGCTGTCAATGCTTTTGAAGATGAGTTAATGTACCAGCTGATCCGGTGAGCTTTACATTAAATCGCTGTAGTCATCATACCGACTTGTTTCGGTATTTCATGAAGACTTAAGAAGTCGGCTCCGGACACTATCACACAATTACATCTCCCGCCTTTCAGGCACCCTCTTCAAAGAGGGAATTCCTGAAATTCAAAAAAGTAAATTAAATATTAGCATACAGTATAATTAATTCCTTCTTTGAAGGAGGTGTCCGCAGGACGGAGGATGTTTTAATAATAACACCTTCATCTCCGGCCCGAACTTATCACAATTTTACCTTATTTTCTTCGCTACTACGATCATTTCTTCGCCAATGTTAAGTGCGGAAAGTGTTTTGTAAATCACGTTATGCACCCACATATACAGTTTTAATTTCCATATGGGCTTTTCCGTAAAGGTGTTGAAATAGGTTTGTCTTTCCGCCGAATTAATTGTTTTATTGACTTGACTGTGAGTGCCTTGTTTCTTCTTTTTAAAGCGTTTAATCATTGGCAGGATAGTGTACATGATAAACAATTTTATCTCAAAAGAAGATTTTATCGTTTCTACTTTGTAACCGTATTTTTCCAACAATTGCGTTATGGTTTTTTTGCCGAAATAATTCACATGATCTAAGCCCATCATCTTCCAGTTGTCCTTATATTTTTTAGCAAAGTAGGAATCTATTTGCGGAACCTGTAATACCAAGTAACCGTTAAGAGCGGTAATGGCAGCGCATTTTTTTACGCAATCGTCGGCTTTGTCAATATGTTCAAGCACATCCCACATGGTTACGATGTCAAACTTTTTTTCTTCGCTCATGGCAAAAAAATCAATATGATCAACCGGTAATTTCAAATCGTTTTTAGAGTAGAGGTAGGGTTGTTCCGAAATTTCTATTCCGTAAACATCGTAGCCCAGCATTTGACCTGTGAGCATAAAATGGCCCCAACCGGCGCCAAGGTCAAATAACGAACCGGAAGCTTTATACTTTTTGATCAGGTCGTAACGAAGCTTATGTCTTTCAATCTTTACCCAATTATTTCCGGCCCTTACGGCATTGGCTACATTTTCGTCTTTATAATTTCCGTAGCTGATGTTTTTCCGGAAATAATAAGGAATAAATTCAAAGGAGCAGGAGTTACATTCTGCTACCGAAAATAATTCTTTTTTGTATTTGATTTTAAATTGAGAGGGGTCTGTGTTACCGCAAACGCAGCAACGGATATCTTCAAAAATATCAGGCATAATTATGGTTTTGTTTCTTGTTCAAAAGTAGATTCGGTTACGGGTGTCAGGTCTCTGAAATAAGAAATACCACCCCAGCTAAAAATTTTCTTTTGGTATACATAAGCAGCGGTTTCTTTTACTACCACGCGTTGAATAATAACCACTCCTGTACCGTTAATTGTTTCTTCTGTAACCCCGGGAGGATATTTTGCTAATAACGCTTTGGTTTTAGCATCTACATCGGCTGCCGTAGCTGTATCTGAATTTAACAGCTTTTCAATTTCCACTAATTTCCCTTTTGCATACGGGTCGCTTGCTTTTACAATAAGCGCCTCTTCATACGATGTTTTTGCTTCTTTATACCGTTTCATTTTAAATAAGCCGTCTGCTTTTGTAATGGCTTCTTTGTATCTGTCAACACCTAATGCCGGAGGTATAGAATGTTTCGCTTTTTCAGCGGCGGCTTTATCGGCTGCAGACTTTTCTGCGGTTAATCTATCTGCCTCTGCTTTTTCGGCAGCAGCTTTATCCGCTGCCGATTTTTGTGCGTTTGTTTTTTCGAGGGCTAATTTATCAGCTGCTGCTTTTGCACCCGCTGCTTTATCGGCTGCTGCTTTATCCGCTGTTATTTTATCTGCTGCCACCTTATCTGCTGCCGCCTTATCTGCCGCTGCTTTGTCTGCTGCTGTTTTGTCTGCTGTTGCTTTTTCTAATGCCACCTTATCTGCTGCCGCCTTATCTGCCGCTGCTTTATCGGCTGCTGCTTTTGCTGCGTTGGCTTTTTCTAATACTAACTTATCTGCTGATGCTTTATCTGCTGCGGCTTTATCGGCTGCCACCTTATCTGCTGCCGCCTTATCTGCTGCCGCCTTATCTGCCGCTGCTTTATCGGCAGCTGCTTTTGCTGAGTTGGCTTTTTCTAATGCTAATTTATCTGCCGCTGCTTTGTCTGCTGCTGCTTTCTCTGCTGCCACCTTATCTGCGGCTGCTTTTGCTGCGTTGGCTTTTTCTAATGCTAATTTATCAGCCACTACTTTGTCTGCTGCCACCTTATCTGCAGCTGCTTTTGCTGCGTTGGCTTTTTCTAATGCTAACTTATCTGCCGCCGCTTTGTCTGCTGCTAATTTATCTGCTGCTGCTTTTGCTGCGTTTGCTTTTTCTAGTGCTAATTTATCTGCAGCTGCTTTATCTGCTGCTAGCTTATCCGCTGCTAATTTATCTGCTGCCACCTTATCTGCCGCTGCTTTATCTGCTGCTGCTTTGTCTGCCGCTGCTTTATCTGCGGCTGCTTTTGCTGCGTTGGCTTTTTCTAATGCTAATTTATCTGCTGCTGCTTTGTCTGCTGCTAGCTTATCCGCTGCCATCTTATCTGCCGCCGCTTTATCGGCTGCTGCTTTATCTGCTGCTAGCTTATCCGCTGCTGCTTTTGCTAAGTTGGCTTTTTCTAATGCTAATTTATCTGCCGCTGCTTTGTCTGCCGCTGCCTTGTCTGCCGCTGCCTTGTCTGCTGCTGCTTTGTCTGCCGCGGCTTTATTGGTCGCTGCTTTGTCTGATTCCGCTTTTTTATTTAAAGCTTCCTGATCCTTAATTATAACATCAATTTGAGCTAATTGATCTTTTGGATAATTTTCAGTAGGCTTTAATTGTATAGCTTGGCCATAAGACGCTTTAGCAGTTACCCAGTCTTTTTTTTGAAATGCTTTATCTGCTGTTTTAATAGCCGTTTGATAATTAAATTCTAATTCCTTTTGTTTATTTTGGGCATCTTTTTCAAGCTGACGTAGCCTGTCCAAGGCATTCAGCATTTGATTACTGTATGCTTCGTCATAATCAAAATTATCGGTAGTCGTATTATAATTAACCTTCACAAGTGGTTGATTTAAAACAGAATAGTCTATTCCGGGTAAAGGTTCAAATAAACTGATCGCTTCAATATTAAAGCCTTTAAAGGCATCTTTTGTTTTATCGGCGGGAACGCCTCGTGTAGACACTTGAAATTTTTTAGTGCAATGTCCTGTCTTGGTAACAATAATGGTATAATCGCCGTTAGGGGGAATCTCAAATTTAAAAGCGCCGTCGTCGCCCGTCATGGTTTGCTGTACTTGTTTACCGCCCTGCATTAGGGTAACCATGGCACCTTGGAGCTTTTTACCGTTTTTTTCAATACGGCTCGAAAAAGGGAGTGTCCAATCCTGCGAAAAAGAAACATGAAAGCTGAAAAGTAAAAATAAAGTTAATGTAAATGAATACTTCATGTGTTACAAGCCATAGTTTTGTATTAGGGATTAAATTTACATAATTTTCCATAACTAAAGAGGTTAAAATATTCACAATCATTTTAAACTATACTCCTTACAATTGCACGGGTATTTTTGAAAAGATCGTTTAAATGCGGAAAAAAGTATATTTGTCATTCTAATTAAACTCATAAACGAGTAATGGATATAACGGGTAATTACAGTTTTTGGGAAACTCAAACGTATTTTAAAAATACTGACCTTATCGTTATTGGAAGCGGAATAGTAGGGCTTAACGCGGCAATTTCTTATAAAGAAAAGCATAAAAAAGCAAAAGTAATAGTATTGGAACGCGGCATCTTACCGTCAGGAGCCAGTACAAAAAACGCAGGGTTTGCTTGTTTTGGGAGTGTTAGTGAACTGTTATCGGATATTAAAAACACTAATGAAGCCCTTGTTTGGCAAACTGTTGAAATGCGGGTTAAAGGTTTGGCGCTTTTAAGAAAGCGCTTGGGCGATAAGCATATAAATTATAAAGAGTATGGCGGGTATGAATTGTTTGATGACCACGCGTTATTTGATGCATGTGCAGAATCAATTGCTTACCTCAATAAACAAATTAAACCTATTACTAAGGTTAAACAGGTATATAGTATCGAAACTAAACAAATTAATGCTTTTAAGTTTAAAGGTGTTAAAGGGTTAATTTATAATAAAAAGGAAGGGCAGATCGATACCGGTTTAATGATGAAAAATTTAATTAAACTGGCACACACTAAAGGCATTGAGCTGTTAAATGCAGTAAGCGTAAAGGGCATAAACGATTCGGGAAAAGAGGTAACTGTACTCACGTCGGCAGGAGACTTTAAAGCCCTGAAAGTGATTGTGGCCACTAATGGTTTTGCAAATGAGCTATTAGCATTGAAAGATGTAAAACCTGCCAGGGCGCAGGTTTTAATAACAAAGCCTATTAAAGGATTAAAGCTCAAAGGAACATTCCATTTTGATGAAGGGTATTATTATTTCAGAAATATTGGTGACCGGGTATTGTTTGGCGGCGGCCGTAATTTAGATACTGAAACCGAAACCACTACAAAACTTAAACTAAATGCTACCATTCAATTGCGGTTAGATCAATTATTAAAACATACTATTTTGCCTGATACCAACTTTGAAGTGGAGCAGCGTTGGTCGGGTATTATGGGAATTGGCTCTGAAAAGAAACCTATTATAAAAAAAATATCAGGCAACATCGTTTGTGCAGTAAGAATGGGAGGTATGGGAATAGCTATTGGATCGTTGGTTGGGAAATTAGCGGCAGATGAATTAGAGTAAATCAGTAAGGTTAATAATTACCCCGACACAATCAACACTATATACCGGCTTCTAACCCATTTATTATTACATTCGTCCCTATTGAAATGTTTTGTTAAAATACGGGTGTTTTAATCCTTTATTAGTGCGTTTACTTCCCGCTATTCAAAAAAAACTTAGAAATGAACGCGAAAAAAAATAATTCTACAAAGCTTCAACGCTTTTGGAAACTTCTTGGCCCGGGCCTTGTTACAGGGGCAAGCGACGATGACCCCTCCGGTATTGCAACCTATTCGCAGGCCGGGGCTCAATACGGACTTTCAACTCTTTGGACCGCGCTTATTACGTTTCCTCTCATGGCTGCCATACAGGAAATGTGTGCAAGAATTGGGTTAGTTACTTCGCAGGGTTTAACCGGCACGTTAAAAACACATTATTCTAAACCCATTTTATATTTAATGGTGGTATTTAGTTTTCCTGCAATTGTAATGAACATAGGTGCAGACATAGCAGGCATGGGTGCCGTAGGTAATCTTTTGTTTCCTGCCGTTCATCCCATTGTTTTCAGCATTACTTTCACCATAATCCTTTTAGTGATAATTATTTATTTGCCTTATCAAAAAATCGCCTTTATTCTTAAGTACCTCTGTATTGTGTTATTAGTTTACTTAGTTGTTCCTTTTTTATATAAACAAGATTGGGTAGCTGTTTTAAAAGGAACATTTATTCCATCGGTAACATTTGATAAAAATTTCATCAGTATTCTTGTTGCCATACTTGGTACTACAATTTCTCCCTATCTTTTCTTTTGGCAAGCGACTATGGAAGTAGAAGACAGAAAGCATAACGTTAAATTACTGGTTCTTGATAAGAAAATAATGAGCAACATGAAACAAGATGTGAATTTTGGGATGCTTTTTTCAAACCTTATCATGTTTTTTATTATTCTCACTACAGGAACCGTTTTGTTTAACGGCGGTATTCATCAAATTGATACCGTTGAACAAGCGGCGCAAGCTTTAAAACCTTTGGCAGGTAATTTTGCCTACTTACTTTTTGCTGTGGGCGTAATTGGCACCGGATTATTAGCTATTCCGGTTTTAAGTGGTTCTCTTTCATATATTATTACTGAAACGTTTGGATGGGAGCAAGGCCTTGACAAAAAATTTCATGAGGCTAAAGCGTTTTACATTGTTATTGCAATTTCACTTACATTAGGGTTATTAATGAATTACATTGGTATTTCACCGATTAAAGCACTGATATATTCTGCAATTCTCTATGGTATGACAGCTCCCGTTTTAATTGCCATTATTCTTCATATTGCCAACAATAAAAAAGTTATGGGAGAATACGTTAATAGTAAACGATCTAACATCCTCGGTTTTGCAACGTTAATTTTAATGACGGCAGCGGCAATAGTTATGATTTACATGCAGTTTGCGAACAGTTAACACTTTAGGTCTGTATCCGGTACAGCCCATAACAGCAATCACATGTAAGCTGACAGACCGGGTTCCTTTTATGATAGCAAGAGATGAATGGGAGTAAGTTAAAAATAGTTTAGCAATAAATGAGGGGCGTATAAAGGCTTCGGGGTGAAGTTTTACTCAGTTATTTCTTCTATTTTATAATACCCATCAATAATTTTCCAACTTTTCGGTACAAAATCTTTCCACTTTATTATCAATTATTAAAGCGAGTTTTTTATTTATAAATTGCCAATGAAATTAATAGCAGTTCTTTTTATTTATTTATCAGCACGCCATTGTCGACATGCAAATTCTGCTGAAAGTTGGTTTATTTCGTCAATTTTTGGGGTGGATTTTGGATTTAATTTTTCAGCAACATAGTCTAAACCTTCTTTGTGAAGTTTACCAATTTGTTCAAATGGATGAATCAAAAATGAATTCATAAGTTATAGCGGTTTAGAGTTATCATCAAATATAAAATATATTAAATACTATGATGCTCGTCTTAATTATTAATAGAGAGAGCACATATTCCGTCTTTATTTAACATAATGTTAATTATAATTTATTATTATATAGTAGAAAACTGATTTACAATAGCTTACAAATACGGTCTGTTTGTCGAAAACAGGATTTACGATAGTAATTTCGCACACTTAATTATTAATCCCGTAAGATTATGAACCTGCTCCCTTGGGACTTGTTTCGTTCCGGCTTATACTAAACTATAACAGATGAAATTATCCATGTTCAAATTTAATCTGCCAAAAGAATTGTTGGCAGAGCATCCTTCAAAAAACCGTGACGAAAGCAGGTTAATGGTCCTTGACCGTGCTACCGGAAAAATCGCTCACAAAAAATTTAAAGATATTATTAATTACTTTGATGAAGGTGATGTGATGATCTTAAATGATACAAAGGTTTTTCCCGCACGTATGTATGGGAATAAAGAAAAAACCGGCGCAAAGATCGAAGTTTTTTTATTACGCGAATTAAACGCTGAAAGCCGTTTATGGGATGTGTTGGTAGACCCTGCCCGTAAGATCCGTATCGGGAACAAGCTTTATTTTGGTGAAAACGATAACGTGGTAGCCGAGGTAATTGACAATACCACATCGCGCGGAAGAACTTTACGGTTTTTATTTGACGGGCCTTATGAAGAATTCAGAAAAGCATTATACGATTTAGGGGAAACCCCCTTACCCAAATACATTAAACGCGCTGTTGAGGAAAGCGATATTGACCGTTACCAAACCGTGTTTGCCCAAAACGAAGGAGCGGTTGCCGCGCCTACTGCGGGTTTACATTTTAGCCGTGAACTATTAAAACGCCTTGAGATTAAAGGCGTTGATTTTGCGCGTTTAACCTTACATATTGGTTTGGGTACTTTTAGGATGGTGGAAGTGGAAGACTTGACCAAGCATAAAATGGATAGCGAGGAAGCTATTATAACAGAAGAAGCCTGTAAAATTATTAATGCCGGAAAGGATAAAAAGAAAAGAGTGTGTGCGGTTGGTACAACTGTTATGCGCGCTGTGGAATCGTCGGTTTCTACAACAGGGCACGTAAACCCTTATGTTGGCTGGACCAATAAATTTATTTTCCCGCCTTACGATTTTTCCGTAGCTAATTGTATGATCACTAACTTCCACATGCCGGAGTCTACTTTATTAATGCAGGTAGCAGCGTTTGGCGGTTACGACCTGGTTATGAAAGCTTACAAGGAAGCCATTAAAGAAAAATATAAATTTTACTCGTATGGCGATGCCGTGTTAATTATATAATTTTTGGCTTAATTAAGTTAAAGCCGGTTGCTGATAGTGACCGGCTTTTTTATTGGGTTATTGTATTTTTTAACCGTTAAAAATACAAAGCAGGCAAACTGTTGATTCATGTGGATGCTCGAACAGGAATGTGGATGCGGGAGCTATTGAATAACTATTTATTAAACAAATACCTTTAAACATAAATAAGAGTAAATTTTCTCAAAACTAATTTCTTTTATAAAAACTATTAAAAGTGCAATCTTTGCTTTAGATTGCACTTAAATTATGCCGAATAAATTAAAATATATTATTCAAATTGACGGATTGCGTTGCTTTGCTGTTATAGGAGTTTTTATATCACATTATATAATTGTTGAGTTTGACAATGAGATACTAAAGAGAATACCTTTTGGTACCGGTGTAAACTTGTTTTTTGTAATTAGCGGCTATTTAATAACTTATATATTACTGAACAAAAAAAAAGAAATAGAAGATAAAACTACTTCCGTACTAAAGGAGCTTAAGAATTTTTTTTTGAAACGAACCTTACGGATTTTCCCTCTGTATTACATGGTTATTGCATTGCTATTTTTTTTCAACTATAATGAAATTAAAGACTATGCTATATACCTTATTACTTATACGACAAATATGTACATCACTTTTCATAATGGATATATAGATAATAAAACTCATTTATGGTCATTAGCGGTTGAAGAGCAATTTTATTTAATATGGCCGTTCATAATATTTTTCATTAAAAGGAAGTATCTCTTTTCCATCATTTTATTTATGCCTGTTTTATCCTTGGTTAGTAAGTGTTATTTCTTTAATTCAAACTTCCCAATTGGTGTAAACGCTTTTTTGTTTTGTTGTTTTGATTCATTAGGTTTTGGGGCACTTTTAGCATATTTGCAACTTTATAATGTATCCTTTTTTGAAAGCATTATTAATAAAAAGTTCTTAATTATTTTAGTTTTATGCTACTTAGCAGTGTTTGTGTTCCCGAATTTCTCTAACCAACAAACGAACTCATTATTTAATAATTTTTTCACCTCTTTAATCTATTTCTTTGTAGTTGGACTTGCTGCACAAAATAAATTTACCGGTGTAATAAAATATATGTTAGAGAATAAAGTTGCCTTATATATTGGCAAAATAAGTTACGGTATTTACATCATCCATAATTTCGTTAAAGCACTCTTTTTTAATTTCTTCGCAAGAAAACTTCCGCCAACCTCTGACCAAGGAGTAAGGATTTTTTATTGGATAGCACTTACGCTCTTATTGGCTTCTATTTCATGGTATTTGATTGAAAAGCCTTTTTTGAAATTGAAGAAAAACATTAAATAATCTATTTATAAAATGCTATCGTAATTCCTTTATAATACTTTGTTGTATAATAGTTTCGTTTAATTTGCGATAACTTTTCTACAAATTCATTTTCATTTATTAAATTATATTCTTTAAAAATATCAAATACTATAATTCTTTTATATTTTTCGATATTGATATTTATATCTTGCCAAGAATTACAAAATAAAATTTCATTACTTTTATCTAAATCATTTTTTTGTTTATTGAAAAAGTATTGATCATAATAATAACAGAATAATGGTTTAATATCTTTTGTTTTAACAATAATCAAGTCTTTATCGGATTTTTCGAATTTTATAAAATTCAATGCATTTCTACAATCCATTTTTTTATCCGTTTTAAAATCAATATTAATTAATCCAATAAATGTAAAAACTAAGGTGACTCCATAGGATAATAATTTATTTTTTAATAATGAAAATCCATATCCAATTATAATAAAAATGATTGGTAATGAAAACAACACATATCTGTCTAAAAAAATAGGTGTTACTTTCCCTATAAGAAACAATATAAAAATAGAGCCGAATCCAATTAATAGAAGGTATGTAATATGAAATTTATTGTCTTTATTCTTTTCTTTTATAGTAAAGAAAATAACTATTAAAACGATAAGAAAACAAGCAATAAAAATATACTCATTTATAAAGAATGAGAACATCGACTCTTTTAAATAATGAATATTTGATTTACCTAACCAAAACGAATTATTGGATTTATTAAAATCAAATATTACTAGAAATTGTTTTTTTGTAAATCTTAAAAATATTAGCAGAAAAACTAATAGTAACCCCGAAAAATATTTTAAAATTATATTTTTATTATTAAAAAAAACAAATACAGAAACTGTTTGAAAGAATAACACTAGTCCTGAAATGTAATGAGTATAAATTAATAAAAAATTAACCAACCCAAGAAATATAAAATTTAATATTTTTTTTTTCTTCCAAAGCTTTAAAATATAATATCGAAGAAATTAAACACAATAAAACAACTAGAGAATAGGCTCTTGCTTCATGTGAATAATAAAATAATATATTACTTGAAAGATAAAACATACTGCTTATAATAGCTGTAGTTTTATTAAAATATTTATTTGAAAATGAAAATAGAAAAACTGCGCTTAGTGAACTAAAAACTACACTTAATAATCTCACATTGAATTCAGAATTATTTAATAAATTAATCCATATATATAAACAATAATAGTAAAATGGAGGATTTTTATCCCATTCTGAAACATGTTTAATATGTCCAAAATTAAGTGATGCAGATTGTACACTTATAATTTCATCATACCAGAACGAAGAATAATTTAATTGAACTATTTTCAAAAAGAAATTAAGTGAGAATATCACTATAAAGTAAATGAATAAACCTTTAGTAATTTTTTGGCTATTATCTAAGGGGAAAACATTAAACATTGTGTTACTTAATAACAGAAATTTTTGCTGATTTAATTAACATGTTAGCATCGTATATCTGTAAAATATAAAAACCTGACTCTAAATTAGATATTTTTATTAAATTATTGTATTTATTAATAATATAATATTCTATTTCCTTACCTGCTAAATCAACAACTTTCAATTTTAAATTGATAGTATTTGATTTATCTGAAAAGCCAATGTTAACAATATCTGAAGTTGGATTAGGGTAAATACTTAAACTAACGTTATTATTTATTATTTCATCTTTATATCCTGTGTTTATATAATTCCCATAATTACCCAAACTATCTGTTTTTATAAAATAAACATCATCTAAGGTAGCACCAAAATTATTGGTTTTACCTAACAAAACATATCCTTTATCCTTAGTTTTATTTACTGCAAATAATTCATCTGGAAGAATAGCCCCTGCTGAATATGCATTAAAGTAATTATATCCTGACGTATATATATCAACTACTCCATCAAAACTATATAAAATACTATGAGTAGAGCCACAGCCAACTATAAATCCGTTAATGCCTTGTTCAATATCATTGTAGTATTCATCAACACTACTTAAATCTACATAAGTGTGAGTGAGATTTCCTGTTAATAGATTAAATACAGAAAATACAGTTTCTAAATTTCCTCCTGATGAAAAACTTCTTGTTCCACCAGCTATTATTAAGTCCAAATTCTGTAGTTGAGTAATAGAATTCGCAAAATCTTCCTTCCCTCCCCCATAAAATATGCACCAGGTTGAGTCGCCTAAGGCATCGAGCTTATATACCCACACATCGCCTGAATCTATATCATTATAACTTTTAGTATAGCCTGTCATAGCATAGCCTCCGTCGGCTGTTTGGATCACTGATTTAAATTCGTCGTCGTTGGCGCCGCCAAACGTTTTTGTCCAGTTAACGTTACCGTTTATGTCTGTTTTAACCAAGTAGCCGTCGGCATTGCCATGGCCAAAGCTGTAGGTGGTTCCTCCAATTATAAAGCCGCCGTCTAAAGTTTGCTGCAGGCTGTACGCAAAGTCCCAATCGCTGCCGCCAATGGTTTTTTGCCATAGTAAGTTCCCGTTTTTATCGGCTTTTACCAAAAAAATATCATAGCCGCCAAAGCCCGTGGAGTTAGTGTAACCAACCATTACAAAGCTTGAATCGGCTAACTGAATCACACTTTTGCCAATATCGTTATTATAATTACCAAAGGTGGTTTCAAATTTTTTATTCCCCATACTGTCCAGCTTAACAAGGTACATGTCAGTATTTCCTTGCCCATAGCTGCTTGTGGAGCCTGTAATGATGTACCCATTATCGAGGGTTTGCTTTACATCATACCCAACATCGTAGCCGTTGCCGCCAAAGCGCAGGTAAAATTTGCGGGGCGCTTGGCCAAAGAGGATCGTTTGGCCAAGCAGTATAAACAAAAAAAGAAATAGTGTTTTCATTGTTTTAGGTTTAATTTGTTTTTAACCACATAGGTGCATAGGGTTTTTATTTTTTGTTTGAGATGCTGAATCGAGTTCAGCATGACCGGGTTATATAAATTTTTATCTTTATTATTATTAAATGTTTCGTCATGCTGAACTTGATTCAGCATCTCTATAAATTTAGTTTTAAATCCAATCAGAAGCAAGGTCAGCCATTTGAGGATTTAATTCCTTTATCAAATCCGTTTTCCATTTCTTATGCCAGTTTTTTAATTGTTTTTCTCTTTTTATAGCTGTTTTAATATCGCTGATTACTTCATAATAAACTAAATAGGTTAAATTATATTTAGAGGTAAATTCTGATCCAATACCGGCTTTATGTTCTTTCACTCTTCTTTCTAAATCATTTGTTACGCCTACATAAAATGTAGTTAAATTTTTATTTGATATGATATATATAAAGGCATTAGTAAGTTTCATATTTGTTTGAGATGCTGAATCGAGTTCAGCATGACGATGCCTATGTTAAGTTAATCATATTCATAGTAATTAGCCTTTAAATTTTTTAGCGATGCTTATAAAGGCACCCTGTCCGTAAGTGTTTTTAGGGGATATATAGCCTTGTAAGCTGTTGCTGCCTAATTTTACATAAAACGCGGGTGTATTATATACCAGTGTCAGCCCTACTCCCAACTTTGCGTAGCCGCCATAGCCCACAAGCAAAGCGGTTGAAAAATGTTTGGTGAATTTATATTCGCCCTGCATAAAAAAGTAGGGTTTAAAGTTTGAGTTAAATAAATACCTGAACCCCGTACTGAACGCAAATTTATCGGTAAACAGTATTTTATTAATAATGAGTAAATTGGTAGGGATGTTGACGTTAAAGGACTGTTTGTGAGCATTGGTAGTGTTTTTAATAATGGTGTCCTTATTAATGGCCGATAAGGTAGAATCTTTCAGTGCCAACAAATTATCGACATGATAACCTGAAAAAGTAAAGCTTGAATCGCTGCTGTATTGTACACTGTTATCGAACCAATGAAGAAACCCTATATTGTTTGCGTTTACGGTAAGCACACTCCCCTTCCCTAACTTGCTTTGATAAGGGGTTTCAAAAAATATATTGGCGCTGGCACCGATGCCTTGGTATATGAGCGGGCTTATTTTTTTACTGTTATCACTTACAGCCATCGTAAAATTAGAATTAAAAATTAATTCGGTACCCGTGGCATTGGTGTATAATGACGAGCCCTGGTTGGCCTTAATATAAAACAATTGCTGTCCTTTTAAAATAGAAACAGAAGCCCCTATTTTTGCCGTGGTATCTATTTTATGCCAGATAAATCCCACTTTTAATTCCTGGAAACGTAAAGAGTTTATGCTTGAACCACTAAAGTTTTTTGTTTCACCCAAGTAAGGTTTGTTACCGTAAAATGCCAGCTGGTAAAAATCTTTTGTATAGGAGGCATTAAAGATTTGCTGATCTTTAATGCCTATTAAATAAGAAAACTTAGTGTTTTTACCAAAGAAAGCGGTTATATCATAATTGGCATTTGCACCTAGTACGTTAAGCTCTTTCATGTGTGCAACTTGTTTATCCTTTAAATTTTTATCGATGTAACCGCCCAGTATAAATTTATTAAAAAATGAGTTATAGAGGCCGTTAGATCCTAATTCGTATTCGCCGTTAATAGAAATGCTGCGACCTGTTTGTTCAAAATTTAAAAATTCGGAATTGTATTGCGCAAAGGCAGACACTGAACAAAGGAATAAAATAACGCAAAACCTCCCCCTCATTGTTTTGTTTTTACGTTATAGTTTACATCCGCGCTTATCACCAAATCAAGGTAACTGCTATCCTTAATTTTTATGGGTGTAGGCTGATTTGGAAGATATAAGTACGTTACAAATTTAATTTGCCTGCACTGCATTAAGTGTTCTATTTTTACTTTAGTAATGGATGCAACGAGCTTTGTATCCGTAAAATTTAATACGGTATTTACATTATCGGTAAGGGCCGAGGCGATTTTATTATTGTTCCAATCAAATAAAGAATCAACTGTTTGGTTTTGATCATTGAGCATATAGCCTTGTATTTGAACGCTAAAGGGATAGTTGTTGCGCGCCTGCAATATGATATTGCAATTATTTACATTGTTTAATTGACGGATGCCCGTAAGGTTTACTTTGGCATAGTTTATTAAATTAAAATAGTTTGCCGAAACAGCAAAAGGAATATCAATATCGGCAATTACTTTAAGGCCGTGGCCGTAATAAGCAAAATCGTTACCGGCCGACACGTTGCCCAAGGGGTTTAATTTTGCCGTAACGCTGTAGCCTAAATAGTTAGGCAAATTCCCTAAAAAGGCATTAAGGTTTGAGTTTGATGAATTCACATCAATTTGTTTAACCCAAGGAAAAACAGGATTGGATCCATTATTTGTTTTCCCCGCCCGGTTAATATTTATAGCCTGAAGTAAGTTACCGGCATTAAGTGATATTGTATTTGGCGGTGCTGTTTTTATAGAGCGAAGTGAGTTTATGGAGCTGCTTAGCTCTATGCCAAATTCATTAATAATTCTGAAATTAATAGCGGATTGTGTAAGTGCAAAATTACTCGGCCTGAAATTTTCCAATAAGCCTATCAATGATGAATCGGGACCGAAGGAAAGGTCCTGCTGCCCGAAATAGCCCTGAACATATTGCGGCACTATATGTACAAACGATAATTTTACATTAAGCCCCTGCCCTACCTGCAGCTGGTCTGCGGAGCCCGACGGATCGGTGCTGATGGTATAGCTTTGCACCAATGTATTTACCTTAGTGTTTGACAGGCCCGTAAGGTTAATGGCATATTCATCTAAAGCATACAGTTTTGTTAATGTTGCAGGGCTTGAAACGGATCCACCGCCAATGGTTTGGTTAATGTTTAAAACCACCCCCCACAGGTTAGCGGAATTAATGGTGTAATTAAAGTTTAAAGGCTGTGCGTACGAGTTTGAATATTCTACTTTTAAAAAGCCTTTTCTTACAATAGCCCTGTTAAGCTCTACCCCATTGGTTACATTAAAGGTTATTTCCCTGTCGGTAGAAAGGTTATTTGAAAAAAGTACAACGCCCGGGTTCAGCTGTGATACAAACGGGGATGTAAAGCCTAAAATAACAGTAGTATCGGGCAATTTAACCAGGCTATCCATCGTAAAGTTAATAATATCTTTGCTAAAAGCGATGTGGAGCAAACCCGTGGGATCGGCCTTGAATATGGTATCTCCAAAAAAATTACTGATATTAAGGTGGCTTGTTGCTAAGGGAAAAGCCGCGTCCACATCCCAATTTGCCCCTTTTTTGCAGGAGAAAACAGATAAAAATAAACCGGCAAAAAGCAGCAGCTTTAACAAAATACGCATCTTGCAAACTTAATATATTTACAATTCATTTCCAACGGCTTGTTTGGCAAAGTTTTTGTATACTTGTACTCGGAAAAAAATAACAGGGTTAATGCAATATTCCGTCAGGTTTTTTATTAGTTGGATACTTTCATCCGTAGTAATGTATATTGCATTTTACTGGTGGCACGGTATATTTTTAAGTGACCTGAGCCGCATTACCTTTTCAAAACCTTTATTTTTAGTTTTAGCGGCATTGGTTTACCCGGTTATTTCTTATGTTTTATACAGGTCTTTTGAAACCAAAATTCTTTCAAAATATATTTCGGCTCCTTTTTTAAGAGGTATTATTTGCGGCATATTGGTAGGATTTATTCTATTTGCTTTTATTACGGTACTTGGAGTATCGTTTACAAAACATGTATCTTTAAAGTATTTAATGGCCGACTGCGCCTGGCAGGTGGTAGAACAAGTTATGGGTGGGCTGATTATTGCGTTAGGTAAAAAGTTAATTTTTGAACCGCAACCCGAAGAAATATTTGTGAAACGACTTCAGTAATTGTATTTCTTTCCCCAACGCTGCTTTAAAAACTCTTTCAAATCTCTTTCGCGCGAATATTCTGACGGCTTATAAAAAGCGGTTCCAATAAGCTCGTTAGGTAAAAACTCCTGCTCCGCAAAATTATTGGCATAGTCATGAGCATACTTATACTCATCGCCATACCCTAATTCTTTCATTAATTTAGTAGGTGCATTTCTTAAATGCAGGGGCACCGGCAAATCGCCGTGTTGCTTAACGGCTTGCTGCGCCTCATTAATAGCTGTATAACTACTGTTACTTTTTGATGAGCAGGCAAGGTAGGTGGTTGTTTGTGCCAGTATAATTCGGCTTTCAGGATAACCTATTACGTTTACAGCCTGAAAACAATTATTGGCAATTACCAAAGCCGTAGGATTTGCATTCCCAATATCTTCCGATGCTAAAATGAGCAACCTTCGTGCAATAAAAGAAGGATCCTCTCCCCCATCAATCATACGGGCAAGCCAATACACCGCCCCATTGGGATCTGAGCCGCGTATTGATTTTATAAAAGCGGAAATAATATCATAATGCTGCTCGCCCGATTTATCGTAAAGGGCTAAGTTTTGCTGTATGTATTGTTTAACCAAGGCATCTGTAATAATTATTTTGGGCCCGTTAATACAGTTCACCACTATTTCGAGCGCGTTTAACAATTTACGTCCGTCGCCGCCCGAAATTCTTAACAAAGCTTCGTATTCTTTAATCTCAATAGGTTTTGTTTTTAAAATAACATCGTCTTTTACCGCGTTATTTAAAAGGTCTATCAAATTATCTTTTGTTAAATGCTTTAATACAAATACCTGGCAGCGCGATAACAAAGCCGGTATCACTTCAAAAGAAGGATTTTCTGTAGTGGCCCCCACTAAAGTTACTATCCCTTTTTCAACGGCATTTAATAAAGAATCCTGTTGTGATTTGCTGAACCGGTGAATCTCATCAATGAACAGCACCGGTTTTTCCTGCTTAAAAAAACCACCGTCCTGCGATGCTTTTTCAATCACTTCCCTAACATCTTTTACGCCCGAATTAATAGCGCTTAAAGCATAGAACGGGCGTTTCAATTCATGCGAAATAATTTGGGCGAGTGTTGTTTTGCCTACTCCGGGCGGGCCCCATAAAATGAGTGAAGGCAATAAGTTTTGTTCAATGGATTTGCGGAGAGCCGAGTTTTTTCCAATAATATGTTCCTGTCCAATATAATTGTCCAATTTGTGAGGGCGTACACGTTCTGCTAAAGGTTCCATTTTGCGACTATAAAAATACAATCAATTAACAGTTTCTCAACATATATAGCCTGCTATTTAGTTTAAAAAAAGTTAAGGTTTTATTTGGGGACAATTGATGCAGAGAATAATTTTTATTACATTTACCACACTAAAAAAATGACCATGAACTTAAAACACATTTTAATATCCGCAACAGTCCTTACGGCAGGTTTGTTAAGTATAAATGCGATTTATAAAGGTGAGCCGAAAGACGGCCTTGATAAACGTACGTTTAACGTAATAATGACAGAGGTAAAAGAAAATGCCGCTCCTAAAAAAGGAGTTGAAGATGAAATTGAATTTAAGGGCGGCAAAATGTTCAGCACTTATTTATTTGATAAACTAGAGTATAAATGGATAAAATATGAAATAAAAAAAGATTCTACTTTTACCGATGAAGAGCAAAATGAAGTGCATTGGGTAGAAGGTGAAATCTCTACGACCGATGATAAGGATCAAACCTTATTAATGACTTGCACCGTAGAAGATTACAACATACAAGGTGAAATAAAAATTACCAAGAAGGACAAATTAAAAAAGAAGTTTGAATTTACCGGTAAAGAAAAAGCTAAAAAGGGTAAAAAATAATTAAGATCTAAACAATCATTAAAGATAGCTGTAATATACATTACAGCTATTTTTATTTAACGTAACTAGTATAATAATGAAAGAATTAGAAACAATAACGCTTGGTGCCGGCTGCTTTTGGTGTGTGGAAGCGGTGTTCCAAAATTTAAAAGGAGTTGAAAGCGTAGTGAGCGGCTATGCCGGCGGACATATTAAAAACCCGGCTTACCGCGAAGTATGTAACGGCGTTACAGGCCATGCGGAAGTTATACAATTAAAGTTTGACCCTTCGGTTATTTCCGTAGCAGAAATTTTGCAGGTGTTTTGGCAAACGCATGATCCTACAACCCTTAACCGGCAAGGTAATGATGTAGGCACACAGTACAGGTCTGCCGTGTTTTACCATAGCGAAGAACAAAAGCAGATAGCAGAACAATACAAAGACGAGCTTAATAAAAGTAAAACCTTTAACCACCCGGTGGTGACTGAAATAACACCGTTCACTAATTTTTACCCGGCAGAAGACTACCATCAAAATTACTTTAATCAACACGGCGAAGAATCTTATTGCCAATACGTTGTAAGGCCTAAAGTAGATAAGTTTGAGAAATTGTTTAAGGATAAAATGAAGTAGTGCAATGAAATTATGATTGTATTGTTATTCTTCATGGCTCGCTTATATAAACTGTCTTACCACGTGAAAATAACCGGTGAAGCGGCCGGTAGTGAGATAATTACTTCCCACATTTACATTTCGGGCTTTTGAGATTTATTTTTGCTAATTACGGACATCGTTAACGTTAAGAAACTCCGCCTCGATTTCATCTAAAAATAAGCTTAAAATCTTTTGTTTTTCCTCTCAAAATTTTATATTTGTAAGATAAGGAACTACTATGCAAGAAGGTGTATTATCAACAGCAAAAGGATTAAGTTTTGAAGATTTCAAAAAAATAGTCTTAGAAGATTTTCGTATTTTAAATGAAAGTCGTCAAACCAGTTTATTGGGAAGAAAAGAAGTGCTTACCGGCAAGGCCAAGTTTGGTATTTTCGGCGACGGAAAAGAGCTGGCACAAATTGCAATGGCAAAGGTTTTTAAAAACGGAGATTTTAGAAGCGGCTATTACCGTGACCAAACGTTTATGATGGCCATTGGCCAACTGACCTTACAACAATACTTTGCCGGTTTATACGGACATACTGATCTTGAGCAAGAGCCAATGAGCGGAGGCCGGCAAATGGGCGGGCATTTTGGTACACAGAGCTTAAATACTGACGGTACTTTTAAAGAACTGATCAATCAAAAAAATTCTTCTGCCGATATTTCACCCACTGCCGGACAGATGCCACGGTTATTGGGTTTGGCTTACGCATCGCACTTTTATAAAGTGAATGAAGAATTACAAAAAGGCAAATTTTTAAATTACAGTAACAAAGGAAATGAAATTGCTTTTGGTACCATTGGTGATGCCTCTACTTCGGAGGGATTATTTTGGGAAACCATTAACGCGGCCGGCGTGCTACAGGTACCCATGCTAATGAGCGTTTGGGACGACGGGCACGGCATTTCTGTTCCTAAAAAATACCAAACTACTAAGGAAAGCATCTCTGAAATTTTAAAAGGCTTTCAAAGAGAAAACGACGGCAAAGGCTACGAAATTTTTAAAACCAAAGGCTGGGATTACGCGCACCTTTGCGAAACTTATGAAAAAGCGGCGAAGGTTTGCCGCGAACAGCACATTCCTTGCTTAGTGCATGTGGAAGAAGTAACACAGCCGCAGGGCCACAGTACATCAGGATCGCACGAGCGCTACAAATCGAAAGAACGTTTGCAATGGGAAATTGATTTTGACTGTGTAAAGAAAATGCGCGACTGGATCGTTGAAAATGCCTTAGCGGATGAAGCGACTTTAAATACTATTGAAGAAGACGCAAAAAATGCTGTAAGAACCGCACAAAAAGGATCATGGGCTGCCTATTTATCGCCCATTAAAACGGAAGTGGCGGAAGTATCCGCATTATTTGATGCATTAAACAACAGTAGCAGCGCTTCTCAAATAGAGAGTATTAAAACCGAATTAAATGCCGTTAAAGAGCCTATTAGAAGGGATCTGCATACAGCAATTAAAAAAGTGTTGCGTTTAACTAAAACGGAAAACTTAGCCTCACGCTCCAAATTAACGGACTGGCTACGTGTATCAACTATTGAAAATGTGGATCGTTACAGCTCGCATTTAATGTCACAATCTGCCCAAAAGGCTGCTAATATCACTCCTGTAGCTGCTGCGTACAGCGAGCAAAAACAGGTTGACGGCAGAGAATTGCTAAGAGAAAATTTTGATTACATTTTATCAAAATATCCCGAGGTACTTATTTTTGGTGAAGACTCCGGTAAAATTGGCGGTGTTAACCAGGGATTAGAAGGCTTACAAACTAAGTATGGCGAACACCGCGTGTTTGATACCGGCATTCGCGAAGCCACTATTATGGGTCAGGCCATTGGTTTAGCAATGCGGGGTTTACGGCCCATTGCTGAAATTCAATACCTCGATTATTTGTTGTATGCCGTGCAAATTATGAGTGATGATTTAGCGACGTTGCAATGGCGAACAAAGGGTATGCAAAAAGCGCCGGTTATTATCCGTACACGCGGCCACCGGTTAGAAGGCGTTTGGCACAGCGGTTCACCCATGGGCATGATCATAAACTCCTGCAGAGGAATTAATATTTGTGTACCAAGGAATATGACACAGGCAGCCGGTTTTTATAATTTATTACTGGAAGCCGATGAGCCTTCTTTAGTAATTGAACCATTAAACGGGTATAGATTAAAAGAAAACTTACCGTCAAATATCGGTGAGTATAAAATTGCGTTAGGAATTCCTGAAACAATAGAACATGGCACCGATGTAACGTTGGTTACTTACGGCTCTTCTGTAAGAATTGCAGCGGAAGCCATAAAAATGCTGAACGACCATGGTATTAGCGTTGAACTCATTGATGTGCAAACCTTATTGCCTTTTGATGTGAATAGCAGTATTGTGGAATCGTTGAAAAAAACAAGCCGCGTGGTATTTTTTGATGAGGATGTGCCCGGTGGCGCTACTGCATTTATGATGCAACAAGTTTTAGAGGAACAAGGAGGTTACAAGTACTTGGATTCTAAACCGGTAACACTTTCTGCTAAGGCTCACAGGCCTGCTTATGGGTCGGACGGAGATTATTTTTCGAAGCCGAGCGTTGATGATGTTTTTGATGTGATTTACAATTTAATGTTGGAAGTAAATCCGGATAAGTTCAGCAAAATATATTAATTTCGCATAAAATTCAGTTCTTATAAAAAAACACATAACTCTGTAAAATGAAATTTTTTAAATATATTTTCGCCTTATATCTTTTAATGACTGCCTCTACAGGCTTTGCCCAAGATGAACCGAAAAAAGATGAAAAAAAAATACAAGAGATCGTAACGGTTGAAGCTGAAGCAAAAGTAGCAAAGAAAGATGCTGACGGAAATGAAATAGCCGATACGTTACCGGCGCCTCCGGCTTCGGTTTCTGAAATATTAAAACGCGCTGTTAATTTCGTTAAAGTTGAAACTCCGAAATATACTAAAGCAAACGGCGTAACTACAGGCAGCAAAGCAGAATTTACTGCTTCTTTTATTTACAAGCCTAAAGAATTAAACCCCGAAGCAGATGTACAAGGTACTTTTACAATGCATGTAAGTGTGGAAGCTAAAGAAGGAAAATACCGTTACACGATTTCAAAAATGACACACATTGCAAAGAACCCGGATTTTACAGGAGGAGATATTTATAGTGAAGTGCCTAAATGCGGCAGTATGAAATTACCCGGAGACCTTTGGAAACACCTGCGCAGCGAAGCTTTAAAAGATGCAGCTACTATTAGCTCCGATTTAAAGGCGTTTATGAAAAAGCCAAGCACAGATCCTATTAACCCCGACGAATGGTAAGTTTAACTTTATAAATGTAAAAAATCCTTCCGCCAACCGGCAGAGGGATTTTTTTTAATAACTAAAACCGGTAAATGAAATACCTAGACATATATTCTAAAAAACAGATAGACCAACTGCTCAGAACCCGAAAAAACGAAACTAAGATCGGTGAAGAGATAAGTTATGTGATACATAGTGATGATTGGGAAAAGGAGTTAAAAAACTCAGATTGTAAATTTGTATTATTGGGGATACCGGAAGACATTGGCGTAAAGGCCAATTATGGCCGCGGTGGGGCGCATACAGCATGGAAGCCTGCACTGGAAAGTTTTTTGAACCAGCAAAGCAATTCATACATGTCCGGTAATGCTATTTTTGTATTGGGACATATTTATGTAGATGATCTGATGGAAACATCAAATCACCTTAACGGAAAAACACGTCATGATATTGACGGGCTGCGGAAACTGGTAAGTGAGCTTGACGAAAGGGTGTCGGATGTTATTGAAAAAATTATCTTGTCACAAAAAATACCGATCATTATTGGCGGCGGGCATAACAACGCTTATCCTATTATTAAAGGAAGCGCTAAAGCACTGTCTTCAAAAATTAATGTGATCAATTGTGATCCTCATTCCGATTTCAGGCCGTTGGAAGGCCGGCACAGCGGTAACGGGTTCAGCTATGCCTATAAAGAAAATTATTTAAATAAGTATTCGGTATTTTGCCTGCATGAACAATATAATACAAAGCAGGTGTTAGCCGACTTTACCTCTCAAAATTCAAAACTGTTTTACACAACCTATGAAGATGTATTTATAAGAGAAACTAAAACACTTACCAATGCTTTACATGAAAACATCGGTTTCGTAAAAAACAATGCCTGCGGTGTAGAAATAGATTTGGATGCGATTACCAACGTTCCTTCTAGCGCTAAAACAAGCAGCGGTATTTCACCAGTGCAGGCCAGGCAATACGCTTACCAATGCGGAAAACAACTGCAATGCTTGTATTTCCATATTGCAGAGGGTGCCCCTATTTTATCGCATATTAAAGCGGATAATAAAACCGGTAAATTAATTGCTTATTTAATGACTGATTTTATTAAAGGAGTGGAAGATAAATTATGAGTTTTTAGTTTTGGATTATTAGTTATATTCGAAAAACTTACACTATTTGCGGGACGCTATTTTATTTCGTAAGATGTTAGAAGGTGACATACACATCATTGGGACCTGCGCTATCTGCGGGACGTTATTTTATTTCTTAAGATGTTAGAAGGTAACTTACACATCATTGGAATCAGCGCTATTTGCGGGACATTCTTTTACTTCTTAACAAAATGGATCTCGAAGTGGGCACCGCTATCATTATAAATTTTGAGTTCGCCGGAGATCTGATCCGCTAAAATAGATACTATATCCAAGCCCAAAGAATGTAAATTAGTTATATCAAAGTTTTTAGGAAGGCCTATGCCGTTATCGCTGATCTTTAACATATAGGTATTTTTAAAAACCTTTGAAAGTTCCACCGTAATTTTTCCGGTAGCCGAATTAAAGGCATGTTTGTAAGCGTTTGAAATTAATTCGTTGGTAATTAATCCGAGTGGTATTGCTGTGTCCAGGTCGAGTTCCAGTTCGGTAAGTTTCGATTCGATGCTGATTTTAGTATTAGTTAAAGAAAAGCTGCTTGATATTTGGGCAATTAAACCGGAAAGATATTCATTGAACAACAAACGTGTTACTTCATTATTCCTGTAAAGCAGCTGATGAAGCAATGCCATAGAATTGATGCGGTCTTGTGCCTCTTTTAAAGAATTTAGTATCTCAGGGTTTTGAGTTTTACCCGCTTGCAATTTTAATAAGCTTGAAATGATCTGCAGGTTATTTTTTACACGGTGATGCACTTCTTTAATTAACAGGTCTTTTTCCAATAAAGATTTATTGATGATCTCATTTCTCGTTTCTATTTGTTTATTTTTTAATTCAAGCAATAATTTTTGTGAGTTTGTTTTCTTCAGTTGTGTTAATATCATAATAATAATGACCACTAAAATAACACCCCCGAAAAACAAAACGTTCTGTATTGCTTTTTGATTGCTCAACTCAATGGTTCTTTCCTTTATTTTTTTTTGATTCTCAATGATCATGTTTTCTTTTTCCTGCATTTGATTTGTCATCTGGGCAGAGACTAATTCTTTTAAACTTTCCTGAGTTTCTGTACTGTCTTTAAAGTAATTATACTTTTTATAATATTCTATACAGAGTTTATTATGGCCTATTTTTTCATAATACAGGGCATATTGTTTTAAAATGTTAAGTTGTGTTTTATAGTCGTCAATACCGTATAGTCTTACATAAGCGCTGTCTAAATATTTTTTTCCGAGTTCATTTTGATCAAGGTATATATAACATTTTGCCAACTCTATTTCACTAACAGCCGCGTTATGGTAGTTCAGGGACCTTACACTATATATTACATCTTTTTTCAGCAATGGAATTGCCATATAATAATCTTTAAGCTCAATATAAGACTGTCCAATATTTCCTTCAATCAAACCAATTGTAAACTCATCATTAACAGATAATTTTTTGCCGCGATGCATTCTGTAAAACACTGCTCTTGCCTTATTAAAACACTCTAAAGCACTGTCTTGATTTCCGTATTTACTCCAAAACAAGCCCCTGTTATTATAATAGCCTAATAATAAGTCGTTACTTATTTTCATTTCATCAAATTCTAAAAGCTGTTGATTTAAACTTTCTTTATATAATTTCATCTCATAATAAAGAAGACTTAGTTTAGGATGTAAAAGCCAACCGTCAATTTCCGGGTTTTTTTGTTTTAGCCTAACAAGTATCTTATGAATATCAATTGCCTTTTTTAAAGAATGAATATTAATATAAGAATTTTTTAAAAAGTAAAGGATTTCAGCACTGTCATTGGCGGTAGCAATTTTATTCCTGATTAACATATCCGTAAAAATCGGAATAGCCTTTGAATAGTTCCGATTCAGAAAATACATTTCACCGTCTATTTTTTGAAGCCTGTTTAGTATATTCGTTTTATTATCTTGTAAAGCGTGTAGTTTAATAGACTCCAATTCATTTTTAATTAATGGATAACAGGTAGGTTTTAAGGTTGTTCTTAATGTATCAAACGAATTTACTTTCCCGGCAAGGCTTTGTTTATTGAAAAACTTTATATACTCCAATTCATACTCAGTCTGCGCCCACATGGTATTGAGCGACAAAAGGAAGAATAAGGGAGAGCAAAAACGGTTTAGTATATTAAAGTTTTTTTGCATTAATTAATATAAAGATATTACAAATAATTTTAATACCATTTATGAGAATATATTAACTTATGCATTGTTTAAAAGTTTACAAGTCTACTTCTTAACTAAAATTACGCTGTTAATAAGGTTACTAACAAAATATATGTTGATAATCAGATTATTAAAAAGGAGTGTTAAACACATGTTAACATCCTTTACCCTTTTAAAAAATCGTACCTTCAAGTATTGAAAAGTATTAAGCACTTTTACCCTCCCGTACTATATTTATGCAGAGCTTCGATAACCAAAATAAAACCCGAAAAAAACTATATGCACCCGCAAATCCCAATGAAATTGGGAAGCTTCAGCCGCAGGCCATAGAGCTTGAAGAAGCCGTGCTTGGTGCTATGCTGCTCGAAAAAGACGCGTTAAGCACCGTTATTGATGTACTGTCTCCCGAAAGTTTTTACAAAGAACAAAACGGCATTATTTTTAAAGCTGTGTATACCTTATTTAACCGTTCAGAGCCCGTTGATATTTTAACGGTAACCCAGGAATTAAAAAGAACAGGTGAGCTGGAAATGGTAGGGGGATCTTTTTATGTATCCTCTTTAACTAACCGTATTGCATCTTCAGCTAACATAGAGTATCACGCCCGTATTGTAGCGCAAAAATATTTACAGCGCGAGTTAATCCGTATCAGTACAGAAACCATTAAGTCTGCCTACGAAGACAGTACGGATGTGTTTGAGTTATTGGATGCAACCACACAACATATTTTTGAAATTTTAGATTCGAACGTCCGTAAGCAACACGCGGGCATGACCTCTTTAATCGCGCAAGCTATTACTGAAATTGAAACCGCATCGCAACAAACAGACGGTTTATTAGGTGTGCCGTCGGGTTTTACGGCCTTAGACAGAATTACAGGCGGTTGGCAAAAATC
>JANYGK010000113.1 GCA_025362395.1 Bacteroidota bacterium | reverse complement strand
TCTTTACCTCAAAATTTAGGGCAAACCATTAATACAGATAGGGATGAAGATGCCCCGTTTTTACATCCTGACGGCACAACGCTTTACTTTAGCTCTAAAGGGCATAATACTATGGGTGCTTATGACATTTATAAAACTATTTTAAACCCTGAAAGCAATACGTATTCCGCACCTGATAATTTAGGCTACCCCATTAACACAGTGCTTAACGACTGTTTTTTTGTATTGAACACTAACGGTACGCGGGGTTACTACTCTTCCGCAAAGCAAGAAGGTGTTGGCGGCTCTGACCTGTATATGATTGATACGCGGTTTGGTGACAACGACCTTAAAGTAAAACACGGCATTGTAACCATTGGCAATGATGAGGTAGGTAAAGCAAAAATTACACTGATAGATATTGAAAGTAAGCAAGTAAGCGGCATATTTAATGCCAGCTCAAAAACAGGTAAATTTTTACTGGTAATGAATCCTGTAAAATCTTATAAAGCCATTATAGAAGAAGAGGGTTACCAAACAGCAATTATAGATATTGAGCCTATGGTAAATGAGCAGGAAGATACCGACCTAATAATAACACTCACAAAAAAGAAATAACATTGGCACTTTATAATATATATATTATTCTATTTAATTACTTAAATCGGTACAGAGCAAAGCCGGCGTGTGTTGTAGTATTTATAAGTTTTTTTATATTTAATACACTAACCCTTAAAGCTCAGGATCCCCAGTTTACCCAATTTTACGCGGCGCCTATGTGCCTAAACCCTGCGTTTACAGGCGTTACATACGAACATCGCTTTATTGCGAACTACCGTAACCAATGGCCGGGCATAAAAACAGCTTACCAAACGGCCATGGCAAGTTACGATTATAACATGTCTGACCTTAGCAGCGGTATTGGTTTTACGGTATTAGAGGACAGATCGGGAACATCCGGTTTAACACACTCACAGTTTGGCCTTAATTATGCTTACCACTTTAAAATAAATAAATTTGCGGAAGTAAGGTTTGGCGCTAACCTAAACTTTAATATGTTAAGGATTGATTTCAGTAAACTCCGTTTTAACGATCAGATTGCCACCGGGTCAAGCACCTCTATTGAACAATCCAGATACGAGAGGCTAAACTATATGGATTTTGCAGCAGGCGCTTTATTAAATTCTACCGAGTACTGGCTCGGCATGTCAGCCAAACATTTAAGTCAGCCTAACAGTAGTTTGGTGGGCGACAAAGTTCCGTTGCCGCTTTCCATATCTTTACATGGAGGCTATCGTTTTATTATTGAGCAAAAATCAAGAAATGATATCAGGAGATATATTTCACCAACTTTTAATTTCAGGCACGAAGCTAAGTATGATCAGTTGGATGTTGGCCTTTATTATTACCATTTACCGCTTAATGTAGGCATTTGGTATAGGGGCTTACCGTTTAAAAAATACGGGCCTACCTATGGAAGCCAGGAAAGTATAGCACTTTTAATAGGCCTTGATCTGTCGCCTCGCAGTGTACGGATAGGCTATAGCTACGATTTTACTATTTCACGATTAGGTGTAGCCAACTCTTTAGGGGCTCATGAAATTTCTATTATTTACGAGATCGCAAAAAAACGCAAAAAAAATAAGCGTGTTCTTGTAAGCTGTCCTAAATTTTAATTAAATGGTTATGAAAAAAATTATTATTATCACAGGGTGTTATTTAATATCGTTAAGCCCTGCATTTGCTTCTTACATAAGAATCACTAAAAATGGCGGGCCGAACGGTTATAATTATACAAAAACAATAGTAGATAAAAGGGGCAATACGATTATTAAATGTTCTAAGCAGGGCTATGAACAAGCTCTTAAATACGTTAACGATACAAAACAAAGCGAAAAAGAATTGGTAGATTATGCCATTGAACAAATTTCGAAAGGCGTATTAAAAGGCTTTTATGAAAAAAACGGTGAAAAGCTTACATGGATTTCTGACACGAAAGAAATGATAAATTCTACCATTAAAATTAAATAGCCTCTCCCAAATTTCAGTAACAATTTATTATCTGTGTATTAGCCTTTGCTAAATGCATTGGCATAAATTTATATACTGTTCATATAAAACACCTATTATGGAAACTAAAACGCACAACGTAGAAAAAGCGGAACGGGTAATGTCAGTGTTGTCCGGAGCTGCCATGCTGTACCACGAATTTAAAAAAGAAAACGAAGAAACAAGCAAGGTAAAAATGGCTTTAGCTGCTTTTTTAATTTACAGGGGTTTAAGCGGTAATTGCTCATTATCTTCTGCTACAGGCCTTAACTCATCTGTAATATCAGGATTAAGCAACTTGCTTTAGCCTAAAAACGATATTTTATTTTATACTCTTATCTGTATATAAAGTAGGTAATGGCTATTTAATAAATATGCATTTATCTTGCTTTTTACTATCGAATTAGTCAATTTCTTTTCACAGGTTAATATTCGTTATTTTAATTCTCTTTCCTACAAACTTTACTATGCTTTAAAATCTGGTATTGATTCTGCAAATCAATACGCCAAAAAACTATGATTATTTCGTTAAACATATCCAAAATTATCCATGTTGCAACAGAAAACCGGTATAGTTAAATAGTTAAATAATTGGAAAAGGAACTTGGAGCAGTTAGATGATGTTAAGGTAATAGGAATAAAATTCCAATATAATAAATTTAATTAAAGGTAATTTGCAAAATAAAGACCGGCTATATATGTCTTGGCATCTTTTATTTGCGCGGTCTTAATAAGGTCTATAAATTCATCGGCTTCTAATTCAATCACTTCTATAGTTTCATTTTCGGTTTCTAATCCACCTCCTGTCGAAATTTTATCGCTGTGGGTAACGGTAGCATAATAAATATAAAATTTCTCTGAGCTGTAACCGGGGGTCGAAAAACATGATACCAGTAATTGAATATGATCTTTTTTTATCCGATAACCCGTTTCTTCTTCTGCCTCACGAATGGCAGCTTCCAAAGGCTCTTCACCGGCGTCTATTTTTCCCGCCAAAATCTCAAGTACCGGCTCTTTTATCTTATCGCTGATAGGATATCGAAATTGTTTGGTTAAAATTATTTTATTTGTATCAGTATTAAGGAGCAGTACTGCAGAGGCATCTGCCCGCTTTATTCTTTGTCGTTTAAATTCTTTTCCTTGTTTAGTAATCCAAGCTTCTTCAATAATAAGCTTACTACTATAAACTATGGTTGACTTTATTTCAGGGAACATAAATAAATAGAATACTCAAATAAACAAATTAAAAAAACATCTTCACGCACGCTTAAAATATATGATTAAGATTTATAAAACAGTAGTTAATAAATATGATTATAGTAAGACACATCCATAAGACAAAAAGCCTATGATGGTGAAAGTTGCATTCATAAAATGTATTATAGTTTCAATGAGATAGTGTATTACTATTAAAAAAAGGGGTGTAATTATCATTACACCCCTTTTTTTATATCGGCCTCCTGCCGCTGATAACGCGGATGAGGACAGCGATGATTGCTATTACCAATAAGATGTGAATTAAGCCGCCCGCATGAAAACCTACGAAGCCAACTAACCATCCTATTACTAAAATTACTGCGATAATGTAAAGTAGATTTCCCATAATTTTTTGTTTAAGATTTATGTTTATTTAATTAAACTTCCTATTAAAATAAACATGCCACCTGTTTTTACACTTTAACATAAGTGGTTTGTTGAGAAATTTCCCCAAAGATAATTTATTATCTAAAAAATATACTATCAAGTGACCATCTATTCCACGATTGAGGCACTAAAAGAAGAAGCAATAATAGAACTAACCTTACAAATACAAAACGCGTATCCCACATAGGTGTATGAATGCTAAAGCCTATACAAGTGATCAATAAATTTAAACCTAACAGGTAAAGGGCAAAGTATTCGAAAAGACCCATAATTAAAAGGATGCCGCCTATTAATGCAGTACACGAATTAAACCACGACGCGCAAATTGTAAAATGTTTAGGAATACCTTTGTTCTCAAAAGTATCTTTGTAGGTTTCGATCACATTTTTTATTCTTACTTTAAATACGGCGTCGTAACCCTGAAAGAAAAAAAGAACACCCAAAAAAACTCTTGCTATAAATATACCGGCAACGATGTGATATTGATCCATAGCTTCATGTGTATTAATTTCTGATTAACTTCATTCAATGCTTGGCAAAATATTCTTTTACAAAAGCATGTTGTTGGTTCTCTGTCATTTTATCGGTGTTCTTAACTTCAATATGTATTTTTGAAAATAAGTGATCTGCTTTTAAAACATTTAATAATTCAGTTTTCGCCTCTGTAGGTCCAAAAAGAATAACTTCATCATAATTCTTAATCACCTCTCCCAGTTTTTTATAATATTCGGATTGTTGATGCTGCTCTTTATTATGCATAAGTTGTTCACTTTTACTCAGCGTACTTTCCTTTACCTCGTGTGTAAATTTTGAATCGATTGTTTTTGTTTGTAACGTAGCTGTATTAAACTCTATAAGGTCAGCGTTAGAATGGTCCATCCGGATACCTATTTTTTTTGAAGTTATCATGGGTTTAAGATTTAGTATAGATGAAAAGATTTGAATTACCGTGCCAATATAAATTTGTTGGTAGTAATGGTTATAAATAACAGGTAAATAATATAAGGTTAATGCAAATTACATACCCGTTAATTAGTTGTTTTAAAAGATTTAAAGAGTTTATCAAGTATTGATTCCCCAACTTGGGATAATAATAAAGCCGCGTCGATCCTTTAAGAAGTTTAATTTTTTAATCAGGTATATTACACTATCTTCACCCATAAGGCTTCAATACTAATTATTGAACTTTTCATTTTCCTTAATAACCCGGAATTTTCTTTTCCTTTTTATTATCGCTTAAACATATTAAATGACTAAAGAATTAAACATTTTGCTTGCAGAGGACGATGTGGATGATTGCTTTTTTTTTGATGAAGCATTAAAGGCCTGCGCGATTCCGTATATTCTTAAAGCCGTTGAAAATGGAAAAATCATAATGGTATTACTACGGCTACCGGTAAACTGCATGAAGGCTCACGGTTCGATATCTACATTCCTGCCGAATAAGAGCTACACAAAATTAAACATTAAAAAAATATTTAAATAAAAATTAATACTCATGAATAAAAACGGGCCCGTTGTAGTAATAGAAGATGATAAAGATGATCAGGAAATCCTTTCTGAAATATTTGTAAAGCTAGGATATGATAACAAAATTGTCTTTTTTGAAGACGGAAATACAGCGCTTGATTATTTAAATAAAACGGATGTTATTCCATTTTTGATCCTATCGGATATAAATATGCCGAAGATTAACGGCTTTGAACTAAGGGCTAAAATTCACACTAACGAGTTGCTTCAATTAAAATGTATACCTTATTTATTTTTTACAACAGGTGCCGATAAAAAATCGGTGATAGATGCCTATTCTATGTCGGTTCAGGGATTTTTCGTAAAACCAAACAGTTTTGAAAAACTCGAAAGTACCATACGTATTATTATGGAATACTGGAAAGAATGTATTGCGCCGAGTGAATATTAAAAAGCGACCGCTTTTTATCGCGAATTTCAGGGAAAAATTAGAGCTTCATACTAAGTGAGGAATTTGTTACTCGTCGATAGAAAAATCATTTTAGCAACCTCCAAAGAATGAGGCCGGTATTGCTGAAGAAATTTGTGAAATACCGGCATAAGGTTATGTAATAATTCGGTAACCTCACGCTAAGTTTTTTACAATTAATATATGGGAGGGAAGGAGTATAAAAACAAATTTCATACGCTTTATTAGTTTAGTTGGAGAAGATATTATAACACCTATAATTTTAGGTTTCCTCGTCTGCATTAATAATTATTACAATATATAAATTGTGTGTAAATTGACTGATTACCGGATTCAACGAAATATTTTAAACCAATAATAATTTATATGAATGTATACGATACAATAATAATTGGTTCAGGACCGGGTGGATTGGCTGCAGCAATTTGTTTGGCAAGAGCGGGACAAAAAGTAATAGTACTTGAACGACATTATGTGCCGGGGGGATGGTGCCATAGTTTTACACTTAATGGTCAACGTTTTTGCCCGGGAGTACATTATATAGGTTGCCTTGAAAAAGGCGAGTCAAGTGCGAAACTGTATGAAGGCTTAGGCATTGCAAATGATTTAAGTTTTTTCAGATTAAATAAAAATGGATATGAGCACTGCCATATTGGTAATGAAAAAGTTGATATGCCCGCAAGACCTGAAAATCTATATGAAAGTTTAGCTAAACGTTTTCCAAATGAAAAAAAAGGTCTTAAAAAATATCTAAGCCTTGTAAAAAAAGTAAATGCACAAATAGAATTATTACCGAAACTGAAAGGTGTTAAAGATTATCTTTTAGCACCTTACAAATTACGCTATTTAATAAAATATTTGCCTTTTAGTCTTAAAACGGTTATTAGCCGTTATATTAAAGATCCCTTGCTGAGAGATGTTTTAAACATTCAATGTGGAGATCACGGGCTTCCACCTGCAAAAGCAAGTTTTATTTTACAATGCGCCATGATGAGTCATTATTTTAATGGAGGCTACTATCCCGTAGGTGGTGGTGGCGGCCTTATTAAAGCAATGACAAACGCTATTAAAAAATATGGAAGCGAAGTAAAAGTAGAACATCCCGTAACACGTATTTTAATTGAAGGCAATAAAATAAAAAAAGCAGTCGGGGTTGAATTGGCAAATGGCCAACGACTCCATGCAAAATACATTATATCAAATGCTGATCCCGAAAAAACATTTCGTGAAATGGTAGGAGAGCCATATTTAAGTAAAAAGTTGATTTCTAAATTAAATAAAACGGAATATTCCATCTCCTCGCTTATCTTATTTTTAACGGTTGATATAGATGTCCGTAAATTCGGAATTGATTCAGGAAATATTTGGATGAATCAAAAAATTGACCTTGATAAACAATATGAAGCTATCAAGAATGTTGATTTGTTGTCTGACGATGAATTTCCGGCTATGTTTATTAGTTGCAGCACCCTAAAAGACCCTGTAAGTTATAACGGCAGATATCATAATTTTGAAGTTGTAACTTTTATTGATAACAAATTATTTAGCGAGTTTTCAGATACAATTAATTATCAGTCAGAAAAATATAAAGACCATAAGCAGCATGCCTGCCGAAAATTTCTTAAGAGCCTCGAAAAAATAATGCCCGGCATTCGCAATCATATTATTCAAATGGAGCTTGGCACTCCTAAAACAAACGATTTTTATATAAATTGCACCAAAGGAAATGTATATGGGACACAAAAAACATTAAACCAAATTATAGGCCCTATGGCATATCAACAAACAACAGAAATTGAAAACCTGCATTTGTGTGGTGCAAGTACCTTGTCTCACGGTGCTGCCGGAGCAAGTTTATCGGGTGTAAAAACAGCAGCCGGTATACTTAATTGTAATATGGAAGATTTGCTTAAAGAAGATTTAAGTCAAAACATAAGAATTTATGATGCAGAGGATAGTTCAACATGGCCTGATTGGGTACTTAATAAAATGAAAGATAAAAAAAATCGTTTTAAAGAAGTCGTGCATGAAAGCTCAACAAATGGTGCTTGATGGCGATGTATGTAAAATGTTTTTTAAGGATCCATCATATCTTCGCTTTTTTAAGCGGTTTTCGGTTGACCTAATACCTGTATTATTTATTATCTCGAAAAAATATTATATTTAAGCATATTTTTTGACATATTTTTTTAAGGTTCCATAAAGTAATCTAAGATAATATTAATCAAATCTTAAATTTACCACTGCTAACTTTAGGTACAATTTAATAATATTGTACTTATTTGTTAGTTGCATATTGTCAATAGATTGATACATCACTAAATGCTAATGTAAACAAAGATATAAAACAAACACTTAGATTTGTTTTAAATTAAACACTATGATAAAATCCATTTTAAAAGTCTTTTTGGTTATAACATCCCCTTTTACTTTTCTTGCAGCGGCATGGCTAAAATTTGTAAAAAAGGCAGGCACAGGGAAAGTAAGCGATACCATTTTTATGCAGTTGGGCATTTTGCCTGTGCCTGATCATTATTACCACCCGATGATAAACCCCGGGAAACATTTAACAAAATCGTTGAGAGATGACAGGAACCTTCCGGGAATTGATTTGAATACAGAAGAGCAGGTGAGTTTACTATCGAAGTTTCATTACAGTGAAGAACTATTGAAATTTCCGCTTGAAAAAACCAAAGACATTGAATTCTTCTATAATAATAAATCCTATTGTTCCGGCGATGCCGAATATCTTTATAATATGGTGAGGCATTTTAAACCTGGTAAAATTGTAGAAATAGGAAGCGGGCATTCTACCTTAATGGTAAAAAACGCCGTTAAGCAAAATAAATTGGAAGATCCGAATTATATACTTAAGCATGTTTGTATAGAGCCCTACGAGCAGCCATGGCTCGACAAAATAGACGTTGAACTGATAAGGGAAAAAGTAGAGTCGGTAAACAAATCTGTTTTTGAACAACTGGGCCACAATGATATTTTATTTATTGATTCGTCACACATAATCAGGCCGCAGGGCGATGTGCTTTTTGAATTTCTTGAAATACTGCCTATTATTAAACCGGGTGTTATAGTACATGTACACGATATTTTTACACCAAAAGATTATTTGAATGAATGGATTTTTGATGAGCATCTTTTTTGGAATGAACAGTATTTACTGGAAGCATTTTTAACATCGAACGCTGAATTTAAAATTATAGGTGCAACCAATTATTTATCGCACCACTACCGTACCGAATTTGCCGCTAAGTGCCCTATTTTTGCTCAACAAGCAGGCAGAGAGCCGGGAGCGTTTTGGATGGTAAAAAATTAAGTATTATAAACTGATAGTTTCTTGAACTGATTTATATAAACAAGCTAACAAATGGATTCACGAAAATTCGCTATAGATTGGATAGAGTCTTGGAACTCTCATAACTTAGATAATATACTTGCCCATTATTCGGAAGATATTGAAATTACTACTCCTATGATAAAGATGGTTGCCGGTATAGACAGCGGATCATTAAAGGGAAAAGAAGCCGTGCGTGAGTATTGGAGCAAAGCGCTGCAAAAAATCCCTGACCTCCGCTTTGAATTAATAGAAACAACCATGGGTACTAATTCAGTGGCGCTGTATTACAAATCGATCATGAATAAAATGGCAATTGAAGTCATGTTTTTTAACGAAGCAGGATTGATATATAAAATGGTGGCCCATTACACCTGATCACACACACTATACCTGCTAAAAATTATCAAATTATTTATCACACCGTTTAGCGAAATCCGGAAAATAATTGTAGTTTATAAGTAAACCGGATCACATCCATTCATTTTTCTGTTTTTATTATTGAATTAAGCCTTTTTCAGTTACTTTGGCATTATACATGCTGTTGTTTACGGGGATTTATATGGGCAAGTTAAGATTTATACATAATGATGCGGAAGTAACCGATATTTATACCGGTGATATATATGTAGAAAAAGTAAGGTCAGCGCTCCTCTATTTATTTATTAGTCGTAATGATATTTACGACAGCTATAACGGCGAGTTTATTGTAAGGATTTCCGGGGAAATTATTTCATACATACATATTAATTATAGTTCTACCACAAAAATAGTGGAGATGAATGACCCTTTAATAAATAAAGTACTCGCTGAAATTTATCTTACCAAAATACCACTGTCACATTAGTTGTATACACGTTTATGGTTTGTGTCATGATAAACCTGTTGAGCGTGTTATATATGGCACCAAATTTTATATAGTATTTCGATTATTTAATCTATTACATTAAATATGGTGTATTAACTATTTAAATTTTATATCATGAACAGTATAAACAAACAACAACCGGAAGAAAATCTCGAAAATCTAAGCAATAGCGACGCTGTAAAAAAAATGAAAGAGCTTGTTGAAAAAACTAAGACCTGTTTTTTCTGTACTGCTATAGCTACGGGGCAATCTGGGGCAGCAAGGCCAATGAGTATTCAAAAACTAGATAACGACGGGACCCTTTGGTTCTTAAGCGCTAATGATAGCCATACTGTAAAAGAAATAGCCGCTGAGCCTACGGTACACCTCTATTTCCAAGGATCTGCACATTCAGATTTTCTTCATCTTTCAGGACAAGACAAAGCAAAAATAAAAGAGCTTTGGGAACCTCTGCTAAAAACCTGGTTTACGGAAGGTGAAAATGATCCAAGAATTTCCGTGATTAAAGTAATGCCTGATATGGGTTATTATTGGGATACTAAGCATGGGAACATGGTAGCGGGAATAAAAATGCTTGTTGGTGCTGCAATAGGCAAGACGTTAGATGATTCTATTGAAGGTAAATTGAAGTTTTAAAGAGTATTAATTATCACTCTTGCAGCTGATTATTACATCAATTGGTACTACCAATCCATATATTGGATATATGAGTCGCTAACACATTAGTAGTTATAAGTTACAGACAACAAAAAACCCGCTTGATCACTCAAGCGGGTTTAGTCATTAAATTAAAGTATAATTAAGCAACGCTAACGTTTACAGCGTTAAGGCCTTTTTTCCCTTGTTCTGTTTCATATACTACTTCGTCATTCTCACGAATTTCTTCTTTTAATCCTGTTACATGAACAAATATTTCTTGTCCATCTTCTCCTTTAATAAATCCGAAACCTTTGGCATCGTTAAAGAATTTTACTGTTCCTTTTTGCATTGTTGTTTTGTTTTGTGTCCACCTTATTGGGTGAACGGGTTATTTATTTTGTTTTTTTATCCTTAAAGAAAAGTGTAAAATGATCAATTGCAATTAAGGGTAGCAAACGTGATTGAGAATACAATCTTCAAAAGAAGTTAACGAATTTAAGTATAATAACTCAATAAAAAAAATAATTATCAAATTAAATTCCTTATCCGCCAACCACGGGCTTTTGAAGCTTATAGTATATAGCGTAAAAAACCAATAAAAGTGTTAAAAACACAAAAGACCCTGGCATCGGCAACAGATCACCTGATGCGGTTGTACAATTAATGCAGAAATAAATACAATTATAAAGCCAACATACACCTACTCTTTCAGTTTTGGTATGCCCGAAACCCGGCCCAAAAAACCTTCGGTAAACGGTTTAACGAATTACAGCGTACTGTTAGGCCGAGCTATTATCAAACGAACTCAAGGAGATGGTGCTGAATGGCTTCATAAAGCATACCGTTTATCTTGAAACCACCTGTGATAATTGAGTATAAGCCAGCCCCTTATTGCGATATTTTAAAAGGAATTTTTAGATGCGCTGAGCAAATGGGGAGACGCAAATAAATATAAGATCATAAAGGAAAGAGAAGGTACGCCGGCAGCAAATTAGATTAGTAAAGCTATATACTTATTATATGGCCAATAACACCTCCCAGCACATTTTAAATACCTCGGCAAACCTGCTTGGCTTTTGCTTGTTTGTTATAACATCTTTACACATTAGTAATATTAAACAAGCTCACGTTATTGATGAGCTCACCTCTATTGTAGCTACTTTATTGACATTTTCATGCTTCTTTTCGTTTATATCTATCAGGGTAAATAACACTAAAGCGGAAAAACGATTGGAAACTATTGCTGATTATCTTTTTTTGATTTCGTTGGCAGGCATTCTCATTATCATTATCATGATTGCACGTAACTTTATTACCCCAATTAATTTGCACCCGTTCAGGTAAATGGTTCCTGTATTTTAGATGGCGATTTAATACTGTTTGTTTTGTAATTTTGGTAGTATCCGTCGCAAAAAGAAATATCAAAATACATTATATAAGATCCATGATTTTTTATTAACCTGCCATTAGCCGTTAAATGAAATTTAATACCGGTAAAAATAAAATTATAAATAAAAAATCTGTTTTTAAAATGTGTAGCATATTTAGGACAAAATTTAAAATTAAGCTTTGGCATTCATTTAGTACTATATAATAGCAGCTTAAAATAAGTGCTGCTGTTATTAATTTAATAATGTATTTATGTTAGCCTCTTTAAGTCATATAATCCCTACACAAAAAACCGGTAACCATAGCGCGGCAACTGCTAATAAAACAATGGAGTGCAGGCCTGCGGCATCAGTATTATTTAATAAAGCAAAACACAGGTTATTAAATATTAACGGATGGGGTGAATTATGTTGCGGCTCAGGGACTAAATTTCAATTGACGGATAAAAACGGCATAGAATTAAATATAGCGGAACCGGAAACAGGTCATTTAATTCGCATTAAGGCTCCAACTCCAAACACCGGAGCATTAGAATATGACTGGCTAAGGATTGAAAAATTTGAAAGTTATAAAGACCCTTTAAAAGATGAAGAACTCTTTGGCTTTATTGTAAGACCAATACCTGAACCTTTTACTAGAACGGGTAACGAGCAAGTTTATATAAATGACACCACAAGCACTTTTTTAATTTTAAGAAAATCATTAACGGTTTATGTTATGGAGCATGGCAGAAACGAAGAGCCGAAAGCTGCCGGAAGTTTTTTTAATAAGATCAAACATCTTGCCGCATCACTTGCCGCTACATTGGGGCTTACTAAAACGCAGTGGACAAATTTGGTGAAGGGCATTTTAAATTATTGAATGCTATTCATTAAATTCAACATCAATGCCGTATTTATCCAGCAATCCCGCAATTCCAAGATATGAAAATTTAGAGCGTTTCATTTTATTGAGTTCGGGATTTATTGAATAATTTTTCGCAGTCCTGAAATCCGCCTTTTCTAATACGTTACGTGTAAATACTGCATGCAGCAGGTCGCAATTTTTAAATACAGCACCTGTCAAGTCAACTTCTTCAAACTGTGATTCCTTTAGCGAACAATTAACAAAGACAGTTTTTTTCATGTTCTTTTGAAAAAAAGACGAAAGGTCCAATATACAGTCCAAAAATGAAACTGAGAACAGGAAGCTGTTGCAAGGGCTAAAGTTAACGCCCATTAATTTGCAGTTTACAAACTTAACGGTTTTTATTCCTGTGTTATTCAGCACTGCCAACGATAAGTTACAGTTTGTAAAAGAGCAGTCGATAAACGTACTGTTTGTGAAATTAGTTTTCGAAAAGTTGCAATTCATAAATTCACACTCTGTAAATTCATGTCTTGACATGTCTTTTTCCGAAAAATCTGTTTTGTCAAATTGTTTACCTGCGTGCGAATTCATTTACCGGGAATAAAGTATTAAAAATAATCATTTATACGATGGGCTATCAGTAGAATCTTATTTAATTTATCAGCTTAAAAAAACCCCGGAAACTCCGGGGCATTTTTAGCTTAATAAAAATAAAACTTAAAAAATAATCATTTCACATGTAAAAAGATTTTATAAATATAATCTTGGTTTTTTGAGGGAAATACTTATACTAGTCATTAAGAATGGGATTGCTAAAATCATTTTACAAGCTCAATTCGTTTTCGTCAGGAATCAATTACAGAAGCACATTCGCTACGTCCGTCTTTTCAAAGGATTATATTTTAACCCTTTTGTCCGTAAGGAATCAACCGATTTTGTTAAAAGCAGAAAAAGCATAGGGCTATATATTTTGGTTTATAAAACAAAGTTATCTTCCAACTGATCTTACTAGTGAAAATTGAATGAAGGCAATAATTAAAAGCAATGGGTTAAATTCAGTTTACAAACCTACAAAAATTTAATTTCTACCCTCCTATTCAATTGGTTTTCTGCATCGCTGCATTTTTTAGCATCCTTACAGTTATTAAGAAGTTTTGTTTCGCCATATCCTTTAGGAACCAGGCGGCTTGCAGCAATACCTTTTATTACCAAATAATTATAACATGACTTAGCGCGATCGTCTGATAATTTTAAATTGTATTTATCATTACCCGCACCATCTGTATGAGCACTTAACTCTATTCGTGCCTCTGCATTCTCTTTTAAGAAGTTTACAATGTTATCGAGTATGACGTATGATTCGGGACGGATGGTAGCCTTATCGAAATCAAAATAAATATTATCAATTTTTAATATGTTATCTTTTTTAACTATAGGATACATATTTAAAGGATTCAACGTAGCTATCACATCTCTTCTTGAGGGCTTAACTGCGCGATTTTTTTCAGGAATATAAAATTCTTTAGCAGTGTAGTTATTAAATTTAAACGATACATAATATGCTTTTTCAGGATCTGTAATAAACATCCACTTCCCGTCTTTATCGCTTGTTGTATTTTGCCCCAACTTGCGGTTTCCTTTATCATCCAACTCATATAAGCTTACCTCTACGCCTTCTATAGCGTGGCCTGTTATCCTGTCTATGACTGCTCCTTTAATAGTATCCCGCATCAACAGTTTCTTAAAATAATAAATTTTATCACCGCCATGGTCACCTTCTCTGTTCGATGCAAAATAACCTTCTTTACCCGATTCCTTTAAAATGATAGAAAAATCATCTTTAGAAGAATTAAACGGAATACCCATATTTCTTGGATTTACAATAGCACCGTTTACAAATTGGGCTTTCTGAATATCCAATCCCCCAAAACCATTTTTTCCTCTCGAAGAATAATAGAAGTTATCCTTTGTTGCAAAAGGATACAGGTCGTCTTCTATCGTATTTACCTCTCCGCCTAAATTAACCGGCTTTCCAATAACGGTATCATTAATAATTTCTGCCTTATAAATGTCATATCCTCCAAAGCTGCCCTCCATATTTGAACAAAAGTATAATGTCCTTCCGTCTAAACTCACAAAAGGAAATACGCAATTATACTCAAGGCTGTTAACGTTAAGCGGCCTGCCTTTACTCCATACACCGCTATTATTAATTGATCTGTATAATTGTAAATTGGAAGACCCTTTTTTATCAATATTATATTTAGAAGCTTTTTTTGGCTTATACGTGCTTGCATCGGTAGAATTACGCGTGTAATATAAAATTTTAAAGTCCGGGGAAATGCTTGGTCCGGCTTCGTAATAAGTCGCATGCACATCCCCGTTTAATTCTTCCGGTTTACTGAAATTGATAGAATCCTGCGTTTTTACTGAAGACAAATTATAGTAGACGGTCTTATCATCATAATTAGAGTTTTTGGGGGCAGAGAGCATTAATCCGTTATTATAAAATGTCATCCCTAAATGCAACCCGCCTGTTTCTATATTGGTAGCATAGCATGAATACTTAGAGGCGTTATTAATATTTTGCTTGGCCCAGATGCAGGTAGAAGCAAAATATTCAACAAACAATTCGTTTTGCCCGATGCGTGTAGCATATTCATTGAACACTTCTATTGCCTTATCATATTGTTGATCGTTCTTTAAAAGTTGCGCATAGTCGTTCAGGTTCTCGGGTGTGTTATCTGTTTTAAAAGCTGTAAGCTTTTCATACCACTCTAGTGCTTTTTTATAATCATATAGCATCTTGTATGATTTGGCGATCTGTTGTGTAAGATAAAACTTCTTTTCGCTTCCGCCTGTGTAAGCGTCTAAATAATACTCTAATGCCTCACGGGGTTTGTATAAATTAAATTCTTCGTCACCTGTCTTTAAATTGTAATCGGCATTACCTGATTTTTTTTTAGGTGCGGAATTTTGAGAATATAAAGTTCCGGATAGAGAAAAGATAATAAGTAAAGAAAGTAGCTTTTGCATATATAAATAATTAGAAACGTGGAATTTGTGCGCCGATGTTTTTCTTATCGTTCACCAAATTAAAAATAAGCATGATTTCATGACTGCCCGAATTATATTTACGTAAAGCTGACAAAGCGTAATCATATGAATAACCCAATTTAAGCATAGGTGTAATTTGAAAATTAATTAATCCTACCAAATCATTACTTGTTCTGTAAGATGCCCCAATACCCAGTTTCCTCGCATAAATATATTGCACGTTTAAATCGGCCTGTAACGGTGAGCCGCTTACCTGTTTAATTAATGTAGAAACACCCAGTTCTGATTTGCCGCCAAGGTTAAATAAATAACCGCCCTGTAAATAAAAATGTAAATTATTTGCATTGAAACCGACCTGCCCTGCTCCTCTTGATATTTTATTTTCCATTAAATTAGGAATAGCAAGGCCTATATAATATTTTGCATTTTGCAGGTACAACCCAAATTTAAAATTAGGCAACACGGCTGTTGTATTATTGCTGAATGTGGGATCAACGGCATCATTCAGCGCAAGACTCGTATAATTGGTCTTTAAAATATTAGCCGTACCCATTAAACCGAGCAATAAACTTGTTTTGCTCGTTAACCTTGCTCTGAATGAATAACCCAACGAGATCTCATTATTATTATTGGCACCTATTTTATCGTGCAGGTAAGAAAGCCCGATGGTATGCTTTGCCGATTTAAAAGGCAGGTTCAAATTAAACCCCTGGCTCACCGGCGCACCGTCGAAGCCAACCCACTGGCTCCTGTTATAAACAGCACCGTTAAGCTGCTGGTAAGCGCCGATAGCGGCAGGGTTTATAAATGCCTGGTGCAACATGTACTGGCTCATATTAAATTGATTTTGTGCCGGTAAGCTTATACGTAATACTAGCAGGCAAACCGTTATATAGATAGATGTTTTCATCGGTTAATTTTAATATATTAATGACTATTTTCTTTTTAATTCAACGTATCCTTTCATAGGCTTGGTATCCTTATCCGGTGTTAAAATATAGAAGTAAGTTCCTTCTACCAGTTGTGTGCCGTATAGTGTTAAACCTTTACCTGCGGATTGTCCGTCCCAGTCATTTTTATAGGGTGCCGCTTTAAATACTTCATCTCCCCACCTGTTAAATATTACAAGATCATTATTGGGATAATACTCAAGTCCTTTAATCACAAAAGCATCATTATGTCCGTCACCGTTAGGGGAAAAACCTCCCGGCACATTTATAACCACTTCTTTAGTTACATTAATAAAAAGTTTAGCCATCCTGCAAATCATAGAACAATTTGCATC
>JANYGK010000084.1 GCA_025362395.1 Bacteroidota bacterium | reverse complement strand
TTAATGAGAACTTTTATACTTAAGGGTATCTGTAAATAAAACTTAAGCAATAATGGCCTGTATAAATACGCTTTTATTAATTGTAACCTGTCATTTAAATTAAGCTTAGTTTGTTTTGTAGAATTTATTTCGTATCCGAATTCAGTTAAAAGAGACTGAGTAATTTTAATAATTTTATTATTGAGTATTTCATCTATTTCATTTTCGTTCAACCTTATTTTATCCGTGTTTATATCTGTAAATAATCCACTCTGAAAATCTTTTAAATGAGCCAGTTCCGCATTACTTATTTTATTTTTTTGCAGATCGAGGAAGGACTCGTATACCCCTTTAGTAATAAGCATTTCCGGCATAAAAGGGACATCTAAAAACCGGCAAATGTCTTCTATGATTAATGCGGGGTTACTGACAAATTCTTCATACTTTACTATTTTAAGTTGTTTGTTGTGTTTTTTGAAATAGTAAATGTTTTTATAAGTATAATTCCAAATACCGGTTAAATAAACGGCATTAGAACCTGAATTTAAATTACGTAATTTCTTTCTTTGCGCGTTTACTCTCGGATCGCGTACTATTATTATAAATTTGGCCTCGGGAAATAAGCTGATTAATTGCTTAGGATAGAAAAAATATTTTAATTGTTTATCTACTATTAATTGGATATTCTGTTTTGGTTTGGGTTCAATAAACTGTAAGTATATAATTTTAATAAGTAAATGATATGGTAGATTTTTTTTATGTTGTATAAGTACAGTATATAGATTTTCTTTTGTAATAAAGAACAGATTTAAATTATTTTCTGACATCAACCAAAACTCATCCACAAACTTTCTGATTTCGCTATCCGACCATTTAATTTTATTTTTATAAGCTTTATAAAAATAGATTGCGAACGGTTCTTCAGAGGGAGATAAAATAAAAGGATGTAAGTTGAGAATTAATGAAAGCAAAGAGCTTCCCGTTCTTTCTGTACTTAATAAGAAGTGGGTTTGAACTGTATTTATTTTTTTAAAAGTCAAATCCATGTCGGCTTACTTCAAATGCTTTCTTTCAAAGTTAGCTTTGCGAACCTCATTCAAGTAATGATGGATCTTTACAGAATTCAAAAAATAAAAAACAAACACCCTTAACATTCCCGGAAAACCTATTAAAGTATATAGCATTTTTTCAAATAAGTTAGAAGGGTTTTCAGATTTATAACCAAAAAACTCACCGCGGCTTGAACTTATAGATTCAATGTTCTTTAATTGGAATGAAGTTAAGTTCTTTTTCCATGCATATACACGATCCGCATTTATAGGTCTGCTTAAGTCTGATATTTTTTTTATATTATGTTCATTTTTTCCAGTTAAGTTGCCGGCCGCTATTTTTTCAGATAAGGTTTTACGAAAGTCAAACACGTCATTTGTAAAATTTACACCCAGGTATTGAAATACTTTTGCGCCTTCTGTTTCTTTACTTGTTACAAGATTTTCATAATGTATAATTAAAAGCTTATCAGGGCTTATCGTTTTTAATTGAATAATTTTATCGGCATGATAGTTCCATGCATAAGCATAATAAGAGGTTGATCGTACCGAAATAAAAGGTGTTTGACTTTGTCTGTTCGAGAGTACAAATGCCCTGTAATCTCTCATAATACAGATAAATTTAGCATCAGGAAATATTTCGGTGATTTTTTCTGTATGAAACGTGTAAAAAGGATTTTTATCAATAATGCAGGTAATTTCATTGGTGTTTTTTACATTGCTGAAAAAACCAAGATAAATGAGTTTTATTAATTGGGCGTAGGTTAAGGCGTCTCCCGGGTTTAAATTTTTAATGTAAAAATTATCATCAATATTAAATAAAATGTTTTTCCTGGTGCTACCGACTACGCTGAAATATTTTTCAAGATCAGCAAGCAATTCGTTTGTAACTTCTGTAAGGTTTTTGTATTTTTTATAGAAATACAAAAAATGTTTTAGTTCGGGAGTGGAAATACAATTGGGATGATGATTTAAGATAAGTGCCAAAAGCGTTGTACCGCTTCGTCCGGCACCAATTATAAAATTAATTTTAACTTTATTTAAATAATCGTATTTCACCGGTTAAATGTAATAGTTTTTTGTTTTTATAAAGTCTTATTTACATTTAGTAAAACAGTTTCTTTAATTTAAATTATATGGAGCTTGGTAAAGCTTTGTATCTTCGCTTGATGAGCGTTTTTCTTAATAAAAAAATGCAATAATAATTAAAGAAAAGAGATTCGAGTAAAAGATCTTCTTCGAGCCATTTGTTGCATAAATGTATTTAAACGCGGTTCTTAGCATATCGACCAAATCAAATTGTCGCTCGTTCTATTCATTAATGTTTTCCTCTGCCAATACTAATATTGTAGCGAACGCAATCCCAATATTCTTTAGTATAACTTACAAAAATTTCATCACCGGCAGAAATATCTTTTTTTGCTTTAATAAAACATTTGTCACCTTCTATTTCATAAATACAATTGTTAATCAATCCTTTTATCTTAGTTAACCCGGCAGCGTCGTTGGCAAAACGCGCTTTATGTTGAGGAGTATTATAAGCGTCGATACAGCGTTTTTTATTTATGAAAAATAAATAGCCGTCCTCATCTTTTTCAACCCGTTTTTCATATTCTTTCCAATCAATAATTTCGCCTAAATATTCTATTATTACAGCTCCTTTTTTTATTGCGGTGGTGGTAAATAAACCCTTACCCGAATTGGGTAGTTTCGATGTTTTAACAATTAATGCCATAGTTGGGTAAAGATAGCATCTGCATTGGATATTTAAAAAAAATCTTATCTTTAATACTCAATTTGTATTTATTTTTTCATCGGTATTTCATGCAATATATAAAATATCTTTTTTTACTTTGCTCAGTTAACCTGTTGTCGCAAACATTAAATGTTCCTGCGCGTCAGGCGGCAGCTATGAACGGGGCACAGTTTGTAACGGCCATTACTCCTTTATCATTTACCGGTCGCGAAAACCTTATTATGCAGGAAATATTAAACGGTAACGTACCAAACTTTTACAGAACACTTGCTGCTGTTACATCAACCGCCGTTATAGGCGGTGTTACCAAAAGCTTGACCTATTACGTTATACCTGATTATTTAGCGATAGGTACAGACACAAATTATTTTTTATGCCCTATGTCGCCTATCGTTGCTACTAAAATAGCGGATTCCATTGGCTGTACATTGCCAACACGCAAAATGGTAAATGATATTTATGCACAGGCAGCTTTAAAATTAACACCTTTAACTATTCCTGCAAGCGGTACTATGACAACCGTTCAGGCTTTTGCACAGCATAACGGTATGGTGGGTTCACAAAGAAGCGGCTCTTTAACGGCATATCCTTTAGGTACATTAACGGGAGGAGATAAAAAAGATATTATCATATCAAATCAAATTTACACAACAGCTAACAGGGTAATTATTTACGGCTGGCATACATCAATAGGTAATCCTATACAGCCTTTAACAAATGTGCATGCCGATACGTATATGGATTACAGCCACGGCATGCGATTTGTGCAAAACAGCGTTATGTATAACGGCTCGCCTACTACGGTAAAAGCAATTTTACAATCTTCGAGCTTAAATACGTTGTTGAGCGATGAAGGTGTGATCAGTATCCCGGAGTATCCTTATGGTAATCCCGTAACTTCTTTATCGGTTCCAAAATCGTTTGCGGTGATCAATAAATTAAATAATACACTCGAAATAAAAGTGAAGAATGATAATAATGCTACTCACTATAAAGTATACATAAGCACTAATGGCAACACTTTTGGAGCACCGGTTACGTTAGCAAAGGCAGCGCTGATATTAACCGGTTTAACGGCAAATCAACCTTACTATGTAAAAATTGCTTCATACAACTCAACGTATTCGGTTACATCGGCAGTGAGCGAACTGTTAGCGGCGGTACCCTCTTCAGTTCAGGATACTATGCTTTTTGTGAATGGTTTCGACAGGGTGGTAACTGGTAATACGTTTGATTTTGTGAAACAGCACAGCAGCTCGTTATTTGTGGGAAATCACTGTTTTTCGTCGGCAACCAATGAGTCAGTGCAGGATGGATTAGTAAGTTTAGCAAATTATAAAGGGGTGGATTGGATTTTAGGGAAAGAGAGCACGGTGGATGAAACCTTTAATACTTCGGAACAAACGCTCGTATCCTTTTATTTAAAGCAAGGCGGCAATTTATTGGTGAGCGGCTCAGAAATAGCTTGGGACCTTGATCATAGTGGGACTACAGCAGATAAATTTTTTATTTCCAATTACTTAAAAGTAAATTATGTAAGCGATGCGCCAAACAACCAAGCATCTGCATGGTACAAAAGTATTAATGAACAGGCTGGCAGTATTTTTAATTTAACGGACACGGTTTATTTTGACAACGGCACACACGGTACTTATAATGTGGATTACCCGGATGTTATATCCGCAGCTAACAATGGAACTTTAACCATGCACTATACTAGTGCGGTGCCAAACGGTTCTGCCGTTTATTTTAAAGGAATTTTTACCGGCGGAATCGCTGAAGGAAAAGTAGTATATCTTGCTTTTCCGTTTGAAACAGTTTATGACGGCACAAAGCGAAATGGCTTAATGAAAGATGTATGGGCATTCTTTTTTATACCGGTAACTACTAATACCACTGTAGTCACAAGCACCACTACTGCCACAGGAATTACAAATACGCAAAACGATAACGCCATTTGTTTGCTGTATCCTAATCCTGCAAAAAACATATTGAATATTACCTGTAACGAACTGATAAAAGAAATTACCCTAAATTCTGTAAATGGCAGTAATAGTTTGCATTTTGCAGTTAATTCAAATACGGAAGCAATGGATGTGTCCGCATTAGCCGCCGGCATTTATTTTATAACCGTTAAAACAAACACTAAAATAATTATTCGAAAGTTTGTAAAAGAAAGTGATTAAGGATTAGTTTTTCAGCTTTTCTTCTAAAAGATCGTATGTCATTGTTTTTTCAATAAACTCATTTCTGCTTTTATTTTTTGAAGTTATTAAAGTGGCAGGAATAGCGCCGCTCCAACGTTCATCAATCTTATTAATAAAGTCATTGCCGTTTACTTCGTCCAGTAATATTACTTCTGCGGTATAATTGTTTTTAGCAACAAAAGGAATTAATTTTTTATTCAATTCCTCCTTAAAATCTATGCTTATCAAAAGTACTTTAACAGGCTGACCCCTGTGTGCTTTATGCAGTTTTTCAAAACCGGAAAGCTCTGCTACACAAGGTTTACACCAAGTAGCCCAAAAATTGACCACATATATCGTATCACTGTTATTGTAAATTCTTTTTAAGAGAGCATCAATTTTATAAATGCTTACAGTTTGGGCGTTCCCCGCAAAACTTATAAGGCATACATAAACAAACAGCATCTTTATAAGCTGTTTATTCATTAGTTTTGTTTTTGCTTGTAATCATATTCTTCCAGTAATAATTTAATATCTGTGATCAGGCGCGATACCTCTATACTGTCAGTTCCATCGTAGAAACCTCGTAAATGTTTTTCTTTATCGACCAAAGCAAAATTTTGCGTATGAATAAAATCAGCTTCACCACCGTTCCCTTCCTCGGCATTTAATAAATAACTTTGACGCGCCATCTCATAAAGGTGTTTTTTATCACCGGTTAAAAATAACCATTGCTTATTATTAACCCCGTGCAGCTTAGCGTAGTCCATCATTACATTAACCGAATCTTCTTCGGGCGCTACAGTATGGGAGAGGATCATAACTTCTTTATTATTATAAAATGTTTTGTAAACGCGCTCTAATTGATTGCTCATAATAGGGCAGATAGAATGACAGGTTGTAAAGAAAAAATCAGTTACATATATTTTGCCTTTTACGGTTTCTTCCGTTACTTTTTCATTGTACTGATCTATAAACATAAAAGGTTTTACAGTGTGATACATTGTATCAGCTGTGTTTTCTTTACTTTTTTTCCCGAAGTAGGGAAGGGATCTTAAGGGTTCTTGTTTATTTTTATTAAAAAAAAACCACGCTATAAATGCACAAGGGATCAATATTAATAACCAATAATAATTACCTTTAGTACTCATTTTACAAAGGTATGATTAAAGAAGAGTTAAACAAAAAAAAGGAAGAAGCTGAGTTAGGTTTCGGGACAAAGAATTATAATGAGTCTGTTCGGTTTTTAAACAGGGATGGAACAGTTAATGTAAAGCGTAAAGATTCTAAAAACCATATTGGGTTTGATCTGTACCATTGGTTATTAGGCATTACCTGGAAGCAATTTATTGCTTTAGTGTTTATTAGTTATGTAGGAGTTAATACTTTATTTGCTTTAGTTTATTTTTCTATCGGTGCCGATAAGTTTGGAGGACTGGAATTATACTCCGGCTCTGAAAAATTTTCTCAGCTGTTTTTTTTTAGCGCGCAAACCCTTACTACCGTTGGGTATGGTCATATCTTTCCGAATAGTGTATCTACAAGCTCAGTGTCAGCAATCGAATCTATGCTTGGTTTAATGGGTTTTGCATTGGTAACAGGACTACTTTACGGCAGGTTCTCAAAACCTAAAGCGGATATACAATACAGCGATAAAGCAGTAATAGCCCCATTTAGAGATCATGTAGGGTTTATGTTCCGCATTGCCAACAAAAAACAAAATGAGCTTATTGAAATTGAATGTCAGATTGGCTTTGCTTATAATGATCCTGTTACCAAAAAAAGAGCTTTTCACTTTTTAGAATTGGAAAGAAATCGTATTAATTTTTTGCCTTTAAGTTGGACTATTGTACACCCTATAGATGACAAGAGCCCTATTTATGGATTAACAGAAGAGAATTTTCATTTGGGAGACGCGGAATTCGTGATCCTTGTAAAAGCAATTAATGATACGTATTTTCAAACGGTTTATTCAAGAATGTCTTATAAGGCAGATGAAATTGAATGGAATGCTAAATTTATTCCCGTTCCTCAAACACCCCATAAAAACGGAAGCATCTCTATTAATATTAATGATCTGCATGAATACAAAAAATTGTAAATTTATTTGGATTATTATTGTACAAAAAAAGCCGGAGTTATAACTCCGGCTTTTCTTTATAACTATCTTCTATTTTAAACTTGCTTTCACAAAGCTTACAAATAAAGGATGCGGATTTTCTACCGTACTTTTATATTCCGGGTGAAACTGTACACCAATAAAGAAAGGGTGTGTAGGTATTTCAATAATTTCCGCCAGTCCTGCATCAGGGTTTATACCTGATATGACCATGCCTGCATTTATAAAATCTTTGGTGTACTCGGGATTAAACTCGTAACGGTGCCTGTGACGTTCATTAATATCTGCTGTACCATAAACAGAATAGGCGAGTGTGCCTTCTTCAATATGACACGGATACGAGCCCAAGCGCATGGTGCCGCCCATGTGTGAAATATTTTTCTGTGCTTCCAGTAAATCAATAACAGGGTTAGTTGTAGCAGGACTCATTTCTCTGCTGTGAGCGTCTTTTAACCCTAATACATTTCTGGCAAATTCAATAACGGCACATTGCATTCCTAAACAAATTCCTAAAAACGGAATGTTATTGGTGCGCGCGTAATTAATAGCAATTATTTTTCCGTCAATGCCTCTGTTACCGAAGCCTGGTGCAACTAATACACCTTGCAGGTTTTTAAACGTGTCTTTAATATTATCTTCTGTCAGCTCATCGCTGTGAATCCATTCAATCTTTACTTTACAATCATTTACTGCACCCGCGTGTATAAAAGCTTCAGCTATGGATTTGTAAGATTCTTTTAACTCAACATATTTTCCTATTAAGCCAATAGTTACTTCGCGTGTAGGATGCTCGAGCTTATCTAAAAAGTTTCTCCATTTGTCAAGCTTCAGTTCAGGGGGCATAGCCACATTTAATTTTTTTAATACAATTTTATCAAGGTCTTCTTTTTCCATTAAAATAGGAACTTCATAAATTGTAGCAGCATCCAACGCTTCAATAACCGCGTCAGGCGATACATTGCAGAATAAGGCAATTTTACGGCGAATGTCTTTATTGATAGGATATTCGGAACGGCACACTAAAATATCCGGTTGTACTCCGTACTCTAATAATAATTTTACCGAGTGTTGCGTAGGTTTTGTTTTTAATTCTCCCGATGTTGCTAAATAAGGCAATAGTGTTAAATGGATTACGGTGCAATTGTCTCCGAGCTCCCATTTTAATTGACGCACAGCTTCAATATACGGTAAAGATTCGATATCGCCTACAGTACCGCCAATTTCCGTAATAACAAATTGGTATTGGCCCGTTTTACCTAATAATTTAATACGACTTTTTATTTCATCGGTAATGTGAGGAATTACCTGGACTGTTTTCCCCAAAAACTCTCCTTTACGTTCTTTCTCAATAACAGATTGGTAAATACGGCCTGTAGTAACATTATTGGCTTGTGATGTAGCTACGTTAAGGAAACGCTCGTAATGACCCAAATCAAGATCAGTTTCCGCACCGTCTTCGGTTACATAACATTCGCCATGCTCGTAAGGGTTTAAGGTTCCCGGATCAATATTAATATAAGGATCCAGCTTTTGAATGGTTACCGTAAAACCTCTTGCTTGTAGCAATTTGGCTAACGATGCTGCAATAATTCCTTTTCCGAGAGATGATGTTACGCCACCGGTAACAAAGATATATTTAGTGTTGATTGACATACAGTTTTTTGTAAACTGTATGCAAAGATAGGCTATTTTTTTAGAACTGAACTACCCGCGTCGCCGGTATTTTATAAAGACACAAGCCTTTACCGGCTATTATACGCCCTTGGTCTAAATAATGAAAATGAATTATAAAATTTTTGAAAAAATCGTGAACCATTTATTTTAGTTTCTTCAGTTCGTCGTCGGTGAAATTTTTTATGGACTTTTCTTTCGAGAATTTACCGGCATTATAATCGGTCGATTTATGTTTAGGTATGGATAAGCTGTTCCAATCCGTTTTTTTTAATTGTTTGGCATAAAATACAATCTGCCCCACATGATACGGATAATGAGCCAACTGACGGTTAATAGCCTCTGTAACGGTATGCCCTTCGTTCCGGATATAAATAATTTGAGAAAGCTGCTCAGGTTTAAGCTCATTTAATGCGTTAAATAAGCATTCCCAACCTTCATTCCATTTTTTTAAAAGTGTTGCTTTGTCGGTTAAGGAATTTTCAAACTCCGCATCCCGGTTACGCCATTCTTTTTCGCCGTCGGTGGTTAAAAAGTCGGTCCAACGCGATAACATATTCCCATGCAGGTGATTTACAATAACAGATATGCTATTTGTATCTTCATTTATTGAATAAAATAACTGTTCCGGTTCCAACTGATCCATGGCTTTTTCACCCAGTGTTTTGTAATATAAAAACTGTTTTATGGTGCTGGCTAGAAAGGATTCTTGAGCTGTCATAGCGTAATTTAATTGTTTAAAAAGATAGATTTTTGAAATATTAAATTACATAAAAATAGTTGAATCTTATTGTATTTAGTTACTTAATTCGATATGATATCTATAAGTTTTTTAGATAGTGACATAGTTTCTTTATTTTCAAAAATTTCGGAATATGGGACATAGGTTTCTTTTTTATTTACAAATACTTTTATAAAAGGAGATATTTCCTGAGTTATTGTTTTTGCGAAAAAAAGATGTTTTTTGTTTATACCTCCTGCAATAAATGTCTTATATGTTTCGTAGTTTGAAATTGGTGATAAATTTTTTTCTATGACAAAATAATAATTTATTAATGTATCAGATCTTAAATAATCATTTATAATATAGAAACACTCATGGCATGACCTGTTGGTAGAATAAATAAAAGTAATTTTTTTAGATGCATCGACTAATACTGAATCATTGCCTAATGTATATAAGTAAGTTTGTGCTTCAGTTACATTTCCACTTAATATAAAAAAAAGAAAAAATCGCATTATCTGTCAAAGTTAATTTTAAATATTTCTATAAATAAATAAGGATCCTTTTTTTCCAGCGATTCTTCCTCCATTTTATTTAATTCTGCAAAAGTTTTACCAAATACAAAATTATTAAATCTATTAGTTAATTTAATATAATATCCTTCACTAAAAACAACAGTTTGTTCTACAGAAAATATCGGGAAATCACTTTTAGTACAAATATCATCATTTTTTGGGATCTCGTCTACTAAATTGCTATTGCATACTTCCCAGCTATTGCTTTTATTTAACTTTAATAAGTCATAAAAACGTACCCTGTTTTTATTTTTATTATAAGGCGGTACCTTTCTTACAAGAATATTATCTGAATTTAAACAAAATATACCCTCAATTCTAGATACGGTATCTTTCATTTGTGTAATCTTTCCAATCAATTCTTTTGGCTGAATCCTTGGTTTTATGCTACTTAAACCTTTAATGTAATTTGTATCTGCCGATAGCCAATTTTTTTCTGTAAATGAATAACTATTAATTTTTTTTAAGTTGAAATCAAAGAAAGTGGCTTTATAATCAGTTGTTTGGCTTAGTACAATATAATTTTTAGTGACGTCTATCCAAGAATTGGGAATGAAATGAGAGAACTCAATACTGTTAAAATGTGGTTTCAATGAGCTTAATAATACTTTTTTGCCGCAATCATAAACGTTTAAGATCACTTTATCAGGATTAGAATAAGGATGTGTGTTGTATAAATTTGCAATTAATACTTTTTGTTTTGACAGTAAAAATATTTCGGAATAAGAACTTCCTAATGGTTCTATAAAACTAAAAATGAATTGCTTTTTGTTTTTCACAAAGTAAGCAAAACTATTAGAAAATAGTATAACTAACGCATCATCATTGACATCGAATCTAGTAATATTAGGATTCGGTGTTTTAAAATCGATTCCGGGAAAATAAAGATTAATATCTGTTTTTTTTAATGTGGTTAAATCTATTTTTAAAAAATGTATGCTATCATTATCTTTCCAATTTGGATAGAAAATCCACAAATTATTATCATAAATTTTAGCTTTTATGTTTTCAAATGAAGTGGGTTCATTGTCAATTTTAATACCGGAAGAAATAATTGTATCAAGTTTTACAAATTTATTAATATTACTTTGAGAAAAAAATGAAAAATAATACAGCGAAAAAAGTATAGATAATATTTGTTTCATGGGATATATTCGGTCAAAATTAATTGGTTTTAAATAAAAAAGGTAGGTGGTTTACTATCTTTCTTATTCGTTTTATTCATTTCTGTTTTTTTCTCAACTCTATCATATCCATCCGATCCACCTCCTGATTGTGATCTGGTACCATCTCTTCCCGGTGCGCTAGCAAAAGAATGACTTAAAGCGAATGTTAACAATCCGGCGATAATTACTTTTTTAATGTTTCATAATAAATTATTTTTAAACTATACTGTCAATATTAACAGTATACTAAGACTAAGCAATAAGTTCAATTAATGATACTCATTTATAGTGAATATATTATTAGATCAATAACTAATAAGCTTCATTAATTTTTCCTTAAAACGTTCTTTAGGTAAAAAATTAATTTCAAGGTCCGCGTTCATTGGTACCGGCGTATCTAAGCTTCCCTCACGCATTACAGGCGCATCTAAATACTTAAAGCAATGCTCTGTAATTAACGCGCTCAATTCACCGCCAATACCACCTGTTAACGTATCTTCATGTAATATAAATGCGCGGCCCGTTTTTTTAACGGAAGTATAAATGGCTTCAGTATCTAAAGGGGCTAACGTTCTTAAATCAATTAAATCTGCCGAAATTTCAGGATGTAAGTTTAATAACTCCAAAGCCCAATGCACACCTAAGCCATACGTAACAATAGTTACAGACGTTCCTTCTTTTAAAAGGTTTGCTTTACCAAAAGGAATGGTATAATACTCCTCTAAAATATCTTCGCTTACACTTCTGTATAAACCTTTGTGTTCAAAAAACATCACAGGATTCGGATCTTCAAAAGCGGTTAACAATAAACCTTTGGCATCACTCGGAAAAGCAGGGTAAGCAATTTTTAACCCGGGTGTTTTAAAGAACCATGCTTCGTTGCTTTGGCTGTGGAAAGGGCCGGCAGCAACACCCGCGCCTGTGGGCATACGAACTACCACATCGGCATTTTGTCCCCAACGGTAATGTGATTTAGCAAGGTTGTTAACGATCTGCGTCATGCCTTCGCTTACAAAATCAGCAAACTGCATCTCTACCATTGCTTTGTGTTTATTGATGGAAAGTCCGAAGGCTGTTCCTAAAATAGCTGATTCACATAAAGGCGTATTACGTACGCGCTCTTTACCGAATTCTTCTACAAAGCCTTCCGTAATTTTAAAAACCCCACCGTAATCTGCAATATCCTGGCCCATTAATACCAAATTTTCATGTTTGCGCATGGCTAAGCGCATCCCGTCAGAAATGGCGTCAATTAAGCGTTTGCTGGTTTTTGTGCCACCCGATGCAGAAGTATCCACAGCGGAGTATGGAGCAAATAAATCACTCACTTCTTTTTCTGTATTTGGAGGAGGTAATGTTTCCGCAAACGTTTTTTCTAAGGCTTCTTCAATATCATGCTTAATACCGGCACGTAATTTTTCAACGATCTCTTCCGTTAAAACGCCTTCATCTATTAAAAATTTTTCGAAATTATTTACCGGATCTTTTCTTCCCCATACATCAAATAATTCTTTAGGAACATATTTTGTGCCTGATGCCTCCTCGTGCCCGCGCATACGAAAGGTCACACATTCTAATAATACCGGCCTTGGGTTTTCACGAATAGACTCCGCCAGGTTTTTAATAGTTTCATAAACTTTTAATACGTTGTTCCCGTCTATTGATATTCCTTCAATACCATAGCCAATGGCTTTATCTGCAAACGATTTACATTTAAATTGTTCGTTGCTCGGTGTAGATAAACCATAACCGTTATTTTCGATTATAAAAATAACAGGTAGGTCCCACACAGCAGCGGTATTAATACTTTCGTGAAAATCGCCTTCGCTTGCACCACCGTCGCCGCTAAATACAACGGTCACTTTTTTTTCATTACGTAATTTATTCCCTAAGGCAATGCCATCGGCAACACCCAACTGGGGGCCTAAATGTGAGATCATACCCACAATATTATACTCTTGTGTGCCAAAGTGAAATGAGCGGTCACGGCCTTGTGTAAAACCGCTTGGTTTTCCTTGAAATTGAGAGAACAAGCGGTTCATAGGTATACCGCGTGTAGTGAATACTCCTAAATTACGATGCATCGGTAAAATAAATTCATCGGCATTTAAAGCTGTTGCGACGCCCACTGAAATAGCTTCCTGCCCAATGCCGCTGAACCATTTAGAGATACGTCCTTGGCGTAATAATAAAAGCATTTTTTCCTCTATCATCCGCGGCGTTAAAATATTTTTATAAAGCTGTAAAAGTATATCGTCTTTTTGTTTACGTCTATCAAATTTTACAGGAGATTCAGCAGTTATCATAATATAGGAAAATTAGGTAACGAAAGTATAAAAAAATATTCTTTTACCGGCTTTCATTAGGGATAAAATGTAAATATCAATTAACAATATATAATATACCTGCGCTTTATAAAACTAAAATTTATAGTACTTTTGAAATACAATTTTTAAACAAATTTTTAGCTTATGGCGCGCTTGCTTTTTTTTTACAGTATACTAAGTACAACTTTATATGCACAAGTAATGTGGCAAGTAAGCAACGGCAGTTCACAAAAATGGTATTTAATGCAAACCGACGAGTTTAATGACACTAAAATAAATTCTGATATATGGAAGCCAATTAGCTCAGATCGCCCGTATAACGTTAACCTTGATATTTATTACAAAGCTGAAAATATTGAATATAATAACGGTTTTATTTCCTTAGCGGTAAAAAAAGAAACGTTTACTTCAAAAGTATTATTAACAGATGAAGAAACGGCTTATTTAAAAAATAACACTAAAACTCTGAACACGACCGGTGAATACCTATTTATGTATTCGGGAGCTTTATTGACAAGCAGTGCTATGTATAATTCAGGTTATTTTGAAATGCGCTTTAAATCATCTGATCAAAAAGGAATTTGGCCTTCTCTTCTGCTTGCAGGCGGAAACTCAAAAGAAGGAATAACTTTGTTTGAAGGGAATGGTGAAATCCCGGAACAAACTTATATAGATGTGCATTGCCTTAACGGATGTAATACGACAGCGGAAATGTATTCTAAAAAAAATTGGGGCGGCTTTACCAAATTAACCGGAAGCTTATCTAAAAACTGGAACATTGTGTCAGCAGAATGGGGTACTGATTATATTAAGTATTTTATAAATGGAACTCCGGTAGCTTATTATAAAGGGATTATTACTGCCGGAAAATCCTTAGTACTGAGTAATTCTGTTTCTAAAAAAGGTTACGGATTTAAAGACGGGCCTGATGCGAATACAAAATTTCCCGGTAAGTTAGATGTGGATTATGTTCGTATATGGGGAAAGGCAGATACATCCGGAAAGTACAAAGACAATTATTCTTATTTTGCTTATTCACCTGAAACTATTGATAACAGGGAGCTTTATAGTGTCGAAGTAAAAAAGAAATCTAAAGCAATTTCGAAGGCCGACGAACTAAAAAACGAAATAGGCACTATTACATTATTGCCTGTTTTATATAATAAATACAGTATTTCCATACAAGGTAATGCACTAAATGGACTACAGGTTGAAGTAACTGACAGGTTTAATGAAAAGGTTGCGGGCTTTACGTTAAGCAATGTGCAATATTATATTATGGACCTGAGCGCCTTGCCCACAGGCCCTTATAAGGTTAAAATAAGTGTCTTGAACCAGGTATTAGAGCAGGATATTCCTATTATTAATCCTGAAAAAGTAGGCGAGCAAAAAGATGCAAAATAGTTTAGTTATATTTATTTTAATAGCGGCAGTTTTTTACTTGGGCCGGCGATTTTATAAATCCTTTACAAAAAAAAAATGTGGCGATAAAAACTGCGGCTGTAGTTAGTGGTATTATTTAATGGCTTTCAGGCTTAAGTCAAGGCTTTTGACATGATGCGTTAATGCCCCTACCGAAATAAAATCAACTCCGCATTTAGCGTAAGCTGCTATTGTTTTTTCTGTAATGCCTCCCGAGCTTTCCACTTCAAAGGCACCCTTAATTAAAACAACCGCTTTTTTAGTTTCGGCAACCGAATAATTATCCAACATAATGCGTTGAAATCCACCTCTTTTTAAAATGAGTTTTACATCATTAATCGTGCGGGTTTCTACTTCTACCGGTAATTTCTTTTTGGTCTTTTTAAGGTAAGCTTGGGTCGCATCTAAGGCTTCAATAATGCCCCCTGCAAAATCTATATGATTGTCTTTTATCATAATCATATCATACAGGCCAAAACGGTGATTAGCGCCACCTCCTATAACCACAGCCCATTTTTCGAAAAAGCGAAAATTAGGGGTTGTCTTACGGGTATCAATTACTTTTGTTTTAGTGCCTTTGCATAAGCTTTGTAAATAGTTTGCTTTGGTAGCAATAGCACTCATACGCTGCATGACGTTTAATACAAGGCGCTCGGCAGTTAAGAGTTTTTGAGTATTACCTTCCACTAAAAAAGCAATGTCGCCAACTTTTACACTTACTCCATCTTTTATGAGTTCAGTAAATTTAAATTTAGGATCAATGATCTTGAAAATTTCTCTAGCAGCTTCAATGCCTGCTATAATTCCGTTTTCCTTTACAATTAACCGGCACTTACCTTTATGTGCGGCCGGTATGGTTGCTAACGCAGAATGATCGCCGTCACCGACATCTTCTTGCAAAGCATTTTGAACAAAGGTTTTGAAATTGAAATGTTTTTTGTGGAGTTGAATGTAATTAGCCATTATCGTTCTCTATTCTGAACTGCGAAATTACGTTTCCTCTCACTAATATGGAAATTCTGAATTTTCCGTTCGAGGTTTCTAAAGCCCCCGTAATAAATTGTTGATCACCGTTTACAATGCTGGTATGAGAAGTTTGATAGCTTTTTACTTTGTGTTTACTAAAAAAGTCTTCAATAAGCGCTTGTGCCTGCGATTTACTTAAAAGATCTTCCTGATCTAAAACTTTAATGGAAACTTTATCAGCAAATATTTTAACCAGTTCTGATGCGTTGCCTTGCTTTAAAGCGTTATTTACATCATCATTTACATCTTTTAATGAAAACGAAAAACTTAAAAGGGCCGCTAAAAATAGTATAAGTGCTTTCATTTTATAGTGTAAATTTACTTCAAAGTTAACAATTATTATGCCTAAGTGATTTAACATTTGTGAAATATGAAAATTTTACTGATCCAGATTGAAAAAACAACTGATTTATATCTTGTAGAAGGGATAAAAATATATGCAGACCGCTTAAAAAATTATGTACAATTTTCTACTGAAACTATAGCTATGCCAAAGGCTGTAAGACAAAAACCTTTTGATGAACAAAAAAAAGCGGAAGCGTTGGAGATTCAAAAATTGCTTGAAACATCTGACTACTTGGTGTGTATGGACGAACACGGAAAACAATTTACATCCATACAATTTGCAGAATTTTTAAATAAACGCATGGTTTCCGGTTGCAAGCGACTGGTGTTTTTGATAGGTGGGCCTTTTGGTATTGACACTTCTATTTTGAATAAAGCATCGTATGTGCTTTCATTATCGGATATGACTTTTTCTCATCAAATGGTACGCTTGTTTTTTAGTGAGCAGCTGTACAGGGGCTTCTCTATTTTAAAGAATGAGAAATACCATCACGAATAATATATAAGGTAATAATGTGTAGTTTTTAAGCTTATAAAGAATAAGGATTGGCTTTTAGCTGCATTAGTATTCATTCAGTCTAAAATTTAATCTAATTGGTCTCGTAATTCGTACTTTTAATACTAAATCATATATATGTTATCTTTTTACTTTCCTGAAAAATTAAATTATTTGAAAAACCGGATTTTTCTTTTTTTTAGTCTTTCTTTTTTTTCTTTGCCATTTATATCCCAAACGGTTACTATAGTAGCTCCTATAGCGTCTGCCACGTATTGTGCCGGAACTAATATCACGGTAAATTATACAGTAACGTCAAATTTTGGAGCAGGTAATATCTTTACCACGCAATTATCCGATCCTTCAGGAAATTTTGCCGCACCTTCTAACTTAGGAACCAGGACAGCCTCAACTTCGGGTGGAAGCGCATTTTTAATTCCTTATCTCACGCCGAGCGGTTCAGCTTACAGGGTGAGGGTGCTAACCTCCAACACTACTTTTACAAGTCAATCAAACGGAGTTGATCTAACGATTAACGGGTTGTCTATCAGCACTCCAACATTACAAAATACGTTTTTTTGCCAGGGTGAAACCTTTTCATGTTCCTTTACTCAAAGCTGCGCTTTTGCTAGCAGTAATACCTATTCGGTTCAATTGTCTGATGCTTCCGGGAGTTTTACGGCACCTGTTACTATTGGTACAAGAAGTGCCACGACAGCCGCAGCCATAACCTGTACAGTTCCCATGTCTGCTTTAGGATCCGGGTATTTAATACGAATTGTAAGCTCAAACCCGGCTATTACAAGTCCGGACAATGGATACAATGTACTGATCAATGCTACGGCAGGAACTCCAAACGTGTCAGGCAACGGATTTTGGTATGCCTCGTGTTTTAATGTCGCTAATAACTACATAACTAATTACGAAGGTTATTATACGGAAAATAATCTCAGTTTCGATTCACGGGTAAGGTATACCAGTACATTATGCCCGTCCACCACTTCCGCATCTGCCAATGGTAACGCTTATGCCGGCTGTTCCTTTACCAATACAAATAATTATTCCGTGAATTTGAAACGGACAAATATACCCTGTGGCTATTATGATTTTAGTATAGTGGGGCATGATGATGAAGGTAGAATATTAATTGACGGTGTTCAGGTTTATTATAACCCTTACATTGGCGGTGTTGCTGTACCAAATGCTTACAGAGCATTTATCAGTCCAACAAATACTGTAGAGGTCAGATACAGTAATACAGGTTCAGGCCCCGGTTACATGGCTATTAATATTACTACCGTAAACGTAATAAATCCTTATTCCCCCATAACCATTTGCGCGGGAACGTCCGGAACTCTTGCAGCTGCAAATACAACTACCGTTCCTCTCTCTACATTTTCTTGGTCACCGGCATCCTCTATAACAGGAGCTACGACAGGAAGTGTGATTACAGCTTCGCCTCTGTCTACTACGGTTTATACAGTTATGGCTAATGAACCTGTTTCAGGTTGCAGCGCTTCAAACACCATACAAGTAACGGTTAATGCTGTAGCTACTACAACTGTTGCGGCAACCACTACGGTTATCTGTTCAGGTATGACACAGGCCACATTAACGGCAGGGGGAGCAGCTTCCTACACTTGGAGTCCTGCGGCAGGCCTTAGTTCGGTAAACGGTAGTTCTGTTATTGCTAATCCCACAATAACAACGAGTTACACAGTAAGCGGTTCAAATAATTGCAGTACTGTTAATGCATCAACAGTTATTACGGTTCAGAATATTCCGGCGGCACCTACTCCCACTGTTTACGGGAATAACATCTGGAATGTATATTGTTATAATGATCAAACCCTTACTAATTATTATGGTTATTATACAGAAAATAATTTGAGTTTTGCAACAACTTCAAGATGGAATGCTGCTAATGCACCTTCCAGTTGCACAACTACGTCGACCGGCTTAGCTTACTCGGGATGTAATATTATACCTACTTCCTGGTCGATGAAGTTCAGAAGAACCAATATTCCATGCGGCTATTATCAAATTGATATTCCTTCAAAGGATGATAATTTACGATTATATATTAATGGTGCCCTTACATATTCCGCAAACGGCAGCGGAGCTGTTACAAATATTTGGTCAGGTTTTATCGGACCAAGCACATTAGTTGAGTTTACATTAGTAAATGTAAGCAACTCAGGTAATATGAGCGCGAATTTCACTTCTTTACCTTATCCTTATACAGGCCCTCTCATTACTATATGTGCCGGCGGGCCTGCTACCATAACTGCTACACCTTTTATTTCGGGAGCAAGCTACAGCTGGACGCCCAATACAGCATTGAGTTCTACTACCGGAACAGCCGTTGTCATTTCGCCGACTACAAGTATCATTTATACGGTAACTGTTTCTGACCCTGTCACTTCATGCAGCGCCAGTGCTACACAAAGTGTTAATGTTAACCCTTTACCTTCAACAACTGTTTCCCCCACATCAGGATCAATTGCCTGCCCGATACAATCCGTTACTCTAAACGCCGGCGGTGCAAATACATATTCCTGGTCGCCTGCCGCAGGTTTAAATACAACAACAGGGTCGTCTGTTATAGCCACACCTACTGTAACTACTATATATACGGTTACCGGTAATAATGTGTGTGCCAATGTATCTGCTACTGCTACAATAACTGTGGTTCCTTTAGTTCCGCAAAGTGTATTTTCTCCTACAGTTTGGAATGTGTACGGGCATAATAATACAACATTCAGTAATTATTACGGCTATTACACCCATTTTGGAACAGGAACAACAGGCTATGATTTTAATACTGCTACACAATGGGCGAGTGGCGCCGCCCCTTCTACGGCAACGGCAAATGCTTCGGGTACGGCTTACCAAGGGTGTACCATGGGGGCAACAAATATTTCTTTAAGTTTTAAGCGAACTAATTTTACGTGCGGAACTTACAGTATTGCTACATTATCAAACGACGATAATATGGCTTTAATAATAGATGGTGTGCAAGTGGCTGTAAGACCTACAGCTACCACATCACTTACTATATGGGTTGGAACATTGAATTCTAATTCACAGGTTGAGTTCAGGTTAAACCAGGGAACCGGTACTTCCGGGCTTAATGTGAAGTTTACGGCCGCTGTACCTGCAGCTTCCTTATCTACATGGGTTGGCGGTACAAGTACCGATTGGTTTACGGCTTCTAACTGGTGCGGTTCGGGTGTACCCACCGTTTCTATAGATGCTTTAATTCCAAGTTCCAAGCCTCAGTTTATGCCGGTTATTGCGGGAGCAGGGGCCGCTTGCAGAAGTTTAACCATTTCAGCGGCAACGCCTTCAAACAGCATCAATGCTGCTTTACCTGCAGCCAGTTTAACGGTTATGGGCACCAATGCTTTAGATGTTTATGGTGACTGGGTCAATAACGGCGTATTTACTTCCGGCTCAGGCGTAGTAAATATTTTAGGGACAACATCAACGTCTATAACCGGAACAGCTACTCAAACATTTTATGACCTGGTCATTAATAAAACCGGGGCAATTGCAGTGAGCATGTCTTCCGGGGCGCACCAAATAGGGAATTCTTTAAACCTTACAAACGGTATTATAAACCAAACTGCTACGCTTAGATTTTTAAATGGATCAACGGTTTCAGGTGCCACTAACAATAGTTATGTTAACGGGCCGGTTATAAAAGTAGGAACACAGGCATTTACGTTCCCGGTTGGTACGGCATCCTATTACAGGCCTATATCTATTACTGCCCCTGCTGTAGTTACAGATCATTTTACGGCTCAGTACTTTTTATCAAATCCAAGTCCCACTTATATTAATACATCGAAGGATGTCACCATCGATCATATCGGGCAGTGTGAATACTGGATCTTAAACAGGACAGGAGGCAGCTCAAATGTTCGTGTGTCCTTAACCTGGAATGTAACAAGTTGCGGCGTTAACAGCTTACCTGATTTATTGGTTGCCAGGTGGGATGCAGGACAGGTGAAATGGAAGGATGAAGGTAATGGAGGAACTACAGGAAATACCACTGCAGGGTCAATTGTAACAAGCGCTCCCGTAACACTGTTCAGCCCGTTTACTTTAGCTTCCAGAAACGGTAATAATCCTCTTCCGATTGAATTACTAAGTTTTAATTGTAATTTAATAAACGCGGGTAATGTTGAATTGGCATGGGCTACAGCTTCTGAAACCAATAGTAATTATTTTGCTATTGAGCGTTCATCGGACGGAATTAATTTTACCGAGGTCGGAAAACAACCGGGGGCAGGAATCAGTGTATCCACTTCATACTATAAATTTAATGATGGAAATACATTAAAAAGCGTGTCGTATTATCGTTTGAAACAGGTCGATTTTACCGGGAAATTCAGATACTCAGAGATATGTTCTATAACGAATAACGGAACAAAAGGCAATGTTTTATTTTATCCTAATCCTGTACAAAACACCTTAACTATTGATTACACCTCTTCGGAAAATACCGGTAAAGTATTTTCTATTACTGATGTTACAGGTAAATTGGTGAGTGTTTCTTCAACGCTTACAGGCAATAAAGTAATTGTGGACTGTTCAACTTTAGCGGAAGGCATTTACTTTTTAAAGGTTATAACTGATACCAAAGAAATCGTAAATAAATTTACTGTTCAAAAATAATTACCGGTTGGTATAACTACAAAAAAAGCCCGTACTAAATATAGTATGGGCTTTTTTTATGGGTCTTAAATTATTTTCTCTTGATCACTTTATTAACGGCTTCAATAATATTAATGGTATCCAAGCCATATTTGGTCATTAATTCATCGGGTGTTCCGCTTTCGCCAAAGCTGTCATTAACGGCAACAAATTCCTGCGGGGCAGGCGTATTGCGGGAAAGCAACTGAGCAACACTGTCACCCAAGCCTCCGTTCATCTGATGTTCTTCGGCAGTGACTACGCATTTGGTTTTTGCAAGCGATTTTAAAATAGCTGCATCATCCAACGGTTTAATAGTATGTATGTTTATGATCTCTGCCGAAATGCCTTGCTCTGCAAGCTTTTCACCTGCTTCAATGGCTTTCCAAACCATATGGCCTGTAGCAATAATAGTTACATCCGTTCCTTCATTCAACATGACGGCTTTTCCTATTTCAAATTTTTGATCGGCAGGCGTAAAGTTAGGAACCGTTGGTCTCCCGAAACGTAAGTAAACGGGGCCTTTATAGTCTGCAATGGCAATGGTTGCCGCTTTAGTTTGATTGTAATCACAAGGATTTATCACACACATGTGGGGCAACATTTTCATTAAGCCAATGTCTTCCAGTATTTGATGTGTAGCACCGTCTTCTCCTAAGGTAAGCCCTGCATGCGATGCACAGATCTTTACATTTTTCCCGGAGTAAGCAATACTTTGCCTAATCTGATCATACACACGGCCTGTACTGAAATTAGCAAAAGTTCCCGTAAACGGAATTTTACCGCCAATAGTTAAACCTGCTGCAATTCCTATCATATTTGCTTCTGCAATCCCAACCTGAAAAAAACGATCGGGCTGTTCTTTTTGAAAGGCATCCATTTTTAGAGAGCCCGTCAAATCGGCGCACAAGGCAACTACGTTGGGATTTGAATTTCCAAGTTCTGATAAGCCGGCGCCAAAGCCTGAGCGTGTGTCTTTTTTTTCGGTGTAAGTATATTTTTTCATGTAGCGGTATGTGTCGTTCGAGTGTGCTAATCTAATAAAAGAGATTTAGTTTTTTATTTATTTTTCTCCCGATTTATTAAGAGTTTCGGTTATTATTTAAAGTTTAATGTTAGTGGTGACGGCAGAAGTGATCGTGAATTTTCTTTCCAATGTTCCTATTGTTTCTTTTACACCATCGTATCTGAATTCTAATTTATAAGTGCCGGGTTGCAGGTAAATAATTTCATTCACTAAGTTTTTATTTAAGTTACACACCCAGGTTACTTTTTTGCCATCGTCGGTATAAATACTTCCGTAACCGGCTCCAACCTTAGTAATATAAGCATTCCCCGAGGTAGGTACTTTTATAGTGTTGGTAGTACTTTGTTGAATTTCTACATCATTTAGATTAATACGCGGCAGCGTTAAAATTTCAATATCGTATTTGCCTACAATGTATTTATCGGTCTTTCCAAAATCCTGAATGTTTAAAGTATTCATGTCGTTTTGTCTACGAACTACACAGGTCGGGAAATATTTGCTCAACGGGCCATCCAGCTCCAGTTTTAAATAGCCTTGCGGCGCGTCTACCGAGATAATATTATGCTTGCCTTGCTGAATAGTAATATTTTTTTTCTCAATTGGTGGAATGGTATGTACCATGAGATCGTAGGAAATAGTAGGATTTAAGATAATTGTGTCGGGGTTTCCGCGATGATTTAAGGTATGCAAATAATTATATTTTACCTGTTTTGTATTGGCATCGTAAAAGGTCATGTTCACATCTGTCTCTGTGGGTTTCTTTGTAAGGTCCAGCAAATCAACTTCTACAGTAGTTTGAGAAATAGCTTCCGTTAACACTAAGTTCAATACGTCTTTAAAATTAGCTTCATTACTTACATCATAAAACTTACCCATGCAACCAAACACATCGGCAAATTTTACATCAAGCCCTACGCCAATTACAAACGGTCTAAGGAAAATTCCTTTACGTTGCAGTTCTGCCGATACTTCGCAAGGCACGCCTCCACACTCTTCTATACCATCGGTAATTAAAATAATAATATTACGGCAACTGCTGCACGGAGTAAAATCAGCAGCACTTTCACCTAAAGAATAAGCGATAGGGGTTGTACCTAAGGGCTCCAGTTTTTGAATACGCTGCTTAATTTTTAAGGCGTTGATGTTTGCTTTAGCAAAAGGAACTTCCAGTTTTGTATCTTTACAATTACGTTCCGGTTTAATAAAAGTGGTATGTCCGTAGCAACGGAGGGCTAATTCTAAATTCGGCAATCCTTTAAGACTGTCTAAAAATTCGCCCATTATTTTTTTAGCGACTTCTATTTTAATGTTGCTGTTCCAGGGCGCATACATGCTGTAGGAATCATCAAAAATAAAAAGAATGCGATTGGTAGGTTGAGAATGAAGACCGGAAACCGGAAAATGGAAAAGGAACAACAAAAAGCATATCTTTTTATAAAAAGAACGCGTTCTTAATTTTAAATTTTCAATTTTCAATTTTCAATTATTAGTAATCAGATTCATTACCAACCAGCTGATCGAGCGCTTTTTGTAATTGATCATCGTTAGGTGCGGAACCGTGCCATTTGTGGGTTCCCATCATAAAGTCAACACCGGCTCCCATTTCAGTTTTCATGATGTTAACAATAGGCTTGCCCTTACCGATAAATGTTTTTGCTTTGTTCAAGCCTTCAATTACAGCAGCCATAGTGTTGCCTTCATTGGTTTCAACAACCTGCCAGCCAAAGGCTTCAAATTTTGCTTTTAAATTACCGAGTGATAATACATTTTCCACATCACCGTCAATCTGGCGACCGTTATAATCAATAGTTGCAATGTAAGTATCTACTTTATTGGCAGCCGCGTAAATAGCTGCCTCCCAAATTTGGCCTTCCTGTAACTCACCATCACCGTGCAGGCTGTATATAATAGAATGATCGTTATTTAATTTTTTAGCAAGCGCTGCACCAATGGCAACACTCATGCCTTGTCCTAAGGAACCGCTGGCAATACGTACTCCCGGTAAATGTTCGTGTGTAGTAGGATGGCCTTGTAAGCGTGAATTTAATTTACGGAATGTTTTTAATTCTTCTACAGGGAAATAGCCGCAACGTGCTAAAACACTATAAAAAACAGGTGAGATATGACCGTTACTTAAAAAGAAAAGGTCTTCCCCTTTACCGTCCATCGTAAAGTTTTTCGGGTTGTGTTTCATAACACCGTTGTAAAGCGCAACTAAATATTCGGTACAACCCAATGAACCGCCCGGATGGCCTGAATTTACGGCATGTACCATTCTTAAAATATCTCTTCTTACTTGTGTAGCAAGTTTTTCTAATTGGGAAACGTCGGCCATAAATAAAGTAGTTTTGCGCAAAAATACTATTTGCTTAAGCTATATCGTGTCAATGTTAATAATAATACAAGGATGTTAAAAAATAAGCTTTCAGACCTATTTTTTATCAATAGAAAGCCCATTTTGTTAAAAACTGCTTTTTTTTGCTACAAATAATAGTAAGGGCGGGCAACCGATTTTAATATATTTGCAAATTATTTATTAATTATTTTTTGTTTAGGTTCTAGTTATACCCGAAAACCTAAAACAAGAAACTTCAAACTGATATAGAATGGCTTTAAAATGTGGAATTGTAGGGTTGCCAAATGTAGGAAAATCAACTCTTTTTAATTGTTTAAGTAATGCAAAAGCACAAGCGGCAAATTTCCCGTTTTGTACGATTGAACCAAACGTAGGAGTTATAACTGTTCCGGATGAACGTTTAAATAAACTGGCTGAATTAGTAAAGCCTCAAAATATTTTACCGACTACTGTTGAGATCGTTGATATTGCAGGCTTGGTAAAAGGAGCAAGCAAAGGAGAAGGTTTAGGTAATAAATTTTTAGCGAACATTCGGGAGTGCAATGCGATATTGCATGTGCTTCGTTGTTTTGATGATGATAATGTGATTCACGTAGACGGTAATGTAAACCCGGTTCGTGATAAAGAAATTATTGATACAGAGCTTCAATTAAAAGATTTGGAATCAGTTGATGCTAAACTGAAAAAGTTTGAAAAAGCAGCGAAAGTAGGTAATGATAAAGAGTCTGTGCGAACATACAATACACTTTTAAAAGTAAAAGAAACTTTGGAAAGTGGTCAATCAGCACGTGCGTGTAAACTTGAAGACAGCGAGCTGCCATATATTGAAGATTTACATATGTTAACTATCAAACCGGTAATGTATGTGTGTAATGTAGATGAGGCTTCAGCAAAATCAGGAAACAACCACGTGGATGCTGTTAGAGAAGCCGTAAAAAATGAAGGTGCGGAAATTCTTGTAATTACGGCGCAAATGGAAAGTGAGATTTCCTCTTTAGAAACATATGAAGAAAAACAAATGTTTCTTGGTGAAATGGGATTGGATGAACCGGGTGTAAATAAGCTGATAAAATTTGCTTACAAATTATTGAAGCTGCAAACTTATTTTACGGCGGGAGTAAAAGAAGTGCGTGCCTGGACCATTGAATACGGGATGACGGCGCCGCAAGCAGCGGGAGTGATCCATACCGATTTTGAAAAAGGATTTATTCGTGCTGAAGTAATAGGCTATAACGATTATGTAACTTACGGTTCGGAAGCTGCCTGTAAAGAAGTTGGTAAATTAAGGGTGGAAGGAAAAGAATATATAGTAGCTGATGGTGACGTGATGCATTTCAGGTTTAATGTGTAACCCATATTGTAATGACAAAAGCAGCTTACATTAAATTTATTAAACAATTAAAGCAAGAAATTGTATCAAGCAGATACAATGCCGCAAAGTTGGTTAATAAGGAGCTGTTGATCTTATATTATAATGTAGGCAAATTATTAAGTGAAAAAACAGAACAAGAAGCTTGGGGGGCAAAAGTATTAGAAACTATTTCTATTGATTTGCAAAATTCTTTGCCGGGGTTAAGAGGATTTTCAAGAAGTAATTTAGCCACTATGAAACATTTTTACAGCTATTATTCTTCCTTTCCAATTGTCCGGTCACTGACCGGACAATTGGAAAAAAATACTCAAAAAGCTGTAATTGTCCAGTCACTGACTGGACAATTACAGCCGCAATTACCAATGGTTTTTGGAAGAGTTAAAACAAAAAAAACAGAAATTTTTTCTGATGATTTTTATAATTATTTTTTAAATATTTCGTTTACTCATCATACAACTATTTTACAACGAACTAAAACAATTGACGAGAAAAAATTTTATATTCAAAAAACTGCAGAAAACCAATGGACTGTATCTGTTTTGGAATATCAAATAGAAAGTAATTATTTTAAAAAGCAGGGGAAGCTCTCTAACAATTTTAAAACAACTTTACCAAAAAGCTTACATGAAAAAGCAATACTTACATTTAAAGATGAGTACTTATTGGATTTTATAAATATTCAGGATCCTGACAATCCTGATGAAAGAGAGATCGAAGAAGGGATTATTAAAAATTTAAGATTGTTTATTTTATCTTTAGGAAAAGAGTTTGCATTTATGGGGAATCAGTACCGTATAATACATGCTGATATGGAATATTTTATTGATTTATTGTTTTTTCATAGAGAATTAAGGTGCCTGATCGCAATAGATATTAAACGCGGTAAATTTATACCTGAATACGCAGGTAAAATGAATTTCTATTTAGGTATTTTAAATAAATATATAAAGTTAAAAGATGAAAACCCTTCTATAGGTATTATTTTATGTAAGGAAAAAAATGATAGTACGGTTGAATACTCTGTGGCGGATATGGATAAGCCAATTGGCGTTTCTAAATATAATTTAATGGAACAACTTCCTAAAAAATTGAAAAAATATTTACCAAGTTCTGATGATTTAATTAAAATTATGAATGAGGCCGAGGTTGAATATATAGTAGGAAAAAAACAAAAAAAGTAATGAAATGGCAAAAGAAATAGCAAGTTATAACGAAGACAGTATTAAGTCTCTCGATTGGAAAGAGCATATCAGGATGCGTCCGGGTATGTACATTGGCAAGCTTGGTGACGGGTCTGCATTTGATGATGGGATTTATGTACTGATCAAAGAGGTAATGGATAACTCTATTGATGAGTTTATGATGGGCGCCGGTAAAAAAATTGAAGTACAAGTGAAAGAAGGGGTAGTTTCCATTCGTGACTACGGGCGTGGAATCCCTTTGGGTAAAGTCGTAGAAGTAGTTTCTAAAATTAATACCGGCGGTAAATATGATAGCGAAGCCTTTAAAAAATCGATTGGTTTAAATGGGGTAGGGACTAAGGCGGTAAACGCTTTGGCGGTTAACTTTAAAGTAATAGCTTATCGCGACGGACAATCTAAAACAGCTGAGTTTTCACGCGGTGAATTGGTAAAAGAATCTAAGGTTGAAAAAACAACCGGAGCAAACGGTACTTATGTTGAATTCAGACCCGATGATACGATCTTTAAAAAATACCATTTTGTTCATGAGTATATTGACAGGATGCTTTGGAATTATGCCTTTTTAAATACAGGCTTAACACTAACGTTTAACGGGCAAACTTATAAATCGGATAACGGGTTAAAAGATTTGTTGGAAAAAAATATTACCGGCGAAATTTTATATCCTATTATTCACTTACGCGGTGAAGATATAGAATTAGCCATGACGCATAGTAACGAACATTTCTCTGAAGAGTATTACAGTTACGTAAACGGGCAATATACAACCCAAGGAGGTACGCATCAGACGGCCTTCAGGGAAGCAATTGTAAAAACGATCCGTGAGTTTTATAAAAAAGATTTTGATCCGACGGATGTTCGTAAATCCATTGTAGCGGCCATATCTGTGCGTGTGCAGGAACCTGTATTTGAATCTCAGACTAAAACAAAATTAGGCTCACAAGATGTTGCACCGGGTGGCCAATCCATGCGTTCATTTATTGGCGACTTTATTAAACAGCAATTCGATAATTATTTACATAAAAATCCTGAAACAGCACGCGCTATTGAAGCAAAAATTTTAGCCAATGAGCGTGAGCGTAAAGAACTATCAGGCATTCAAAAATTAGCGCGTGAGCGTGCGAAGAAATCGTCGCTGCATAATAAAAAGTTACGTGATTGTCGCGTGCATTTAGATGACGCAAAAAATCCGCGTGCACATGAAACTACTATCTTTATTTGTGAGGGTGACTCTGCAAGCGGCTCTATTACTAAGACGCGTGATGTGAATACACAGGCCGTATTCAGCTTAAAAGGAAAACCTTTAAATTCATTTGGTTTAGGCAAAAAAGTAGTGTATGAAAATGAAGAATTTAATTTATTACAAGCTGCGTTAAATATTGAAAACGGACTGGATGAATTGCGTTATAATAATGTAGTACTTGCAACCGATGCTGATGTGGACGGTATGCACATCCGTTTATTATTATTAACGTTCTTTTTACAATTTTTTCCTGATTTGGTTAAGAATAATCATGTCTATATTTTACAGACACCTTTATTCCGTGTACGTAATAAAAAAGAAACAGCTTATTGTTACAGTGACGAAGAACGTAAAGCGGCCATTGCTAAATTAGGGCCTAAACCTGAAATTACCCGATTTAAAGGGTTAGGAGAAATTTCGCCGGATGAGTTTAAACATTTTATCGGAAAAGACATTCGTTTAGAGCCTGTGTTATTGGATCAGCAATCGTCTATACAACAATTACTAAGCTATTATATGGGTAAGAATACACAGGATCGCCAGGAATTTATTATTGATAATTTAAGAGTGGAGGTAGACGCGGAAGAAGAATTACTTAAAATTAGTTAAAATTCTTATATTTAAATTTTCGGAATGGTTATTGGAATTTAACAAACGCATTAAACAAAATAAAAACTTAAATATGAAAACAATTCAACTTTTAGCAATCCCCTCAATTGCATTATTAGTAATTACAGGATGTAAATCAAAAAAAGCAGTACCCGTTCAAAAAGAAACAGCAGCCGTAGAAATCTCGGTTCCATTCAGCGGTAAAGAATTCAGAACAGATGCGGATGCGTTCCGCGCAAAGCAAGTAGGTAAGTCTCCTGATTTGGCTACAGCTAAAAAGATCGCTTTTCAAAATGCGAAAGCTGAAATGGCAGGTAATATCAACAGTACTATTAAAAGAGTTACCGATCAATACACAAACCAGCGTACTGTAGGAAATGCTCAGGAATTCGAAAATAAATTTGAAGAATTGGCACGTGAAGTTGTAAACATGGAATTATCCAATGTAAGAGAGATCGGTGAGAAGATCTTCAAAGAATCAGATGGAGCTTACAGCTACTGGATAGCCATTGAAGCAGGCAAAAAGGAAGTATTCGATAAATTAGATGCTAAGATTTCTTCTGACAGCAAATTAAAACTAGATTACGATAAACAAAAGTTTCAACAGATTTTTGATTCAGAAATGAAAAAATTGGGTGACGAAGGAAAATAATATATTATTTACATAAAGAGCATCACATGATGCTCTTTATGTTTTTAATGAGTTATGAAATTGAAATTTATCTCCCCCTATATTTTAATCCTATCCATTATTCTGGCATCCTGCTCAGGATCTAAAAAATATTTTAGAGCCGCCGAAAAAATGGAAAAGCAAGGCTTGGTTGACGAAGCGGCTACTTATTATATGGAATCCTTAGAGAGGAAAAGTAAAAATGAAGACGCGCGGATTAAATTAAAAGAAGTAGGTCAAAAGCATATTAATAATTTATCGTCCGAGTTTTTTAGGGAATTCAGCACACAGCAGTACGAACAATCGCTTGAAACCTTTGATAAATTAAAGGCCTTTACCGATAAAAGCGCTACATTGAGTGTTACATTAAATTATCCGCAAGCCTATAGTGATGACTATGCACTGGCAATGGATTATTATTTAAATAAATATTATAACGAAGCGGCCGATTTTGTTAATCAAGGTAATTATGACATCGCACTAAAAAGTATTTCAAAAATAAAAAAATACAACTCTAATTTTAAAAATACAAAAGACCTTGAAATTACGGCAACCTGCGAGCCTTTATATCAGTTAGCCATAAAAAATATTGAATCTAAAAATTACAGTTCCGCTAAAAATAATTTAGCTTCCATCAATAATATGTCTTCTACCTACAAAGATGTAAAGGAATTGACAGACTTAACAGACGATCTTTTAAAAACAAGTTTTCTTATTTTTCAACCAAAAAATACAACGGAAAAAGAAATTGAAGAAAAATTGTTTAACAACTTTATTGAATTGGCGTACAAGCAAAACTCAAAAGTAAAATTAATAAATAATACACCTTTTTTAGTAATACCCGAAGCCGACGATATTTCAAACGCCGGTAATGTAGATCTAATACAGGCTATACGAAAGGCAACAGGAGCCGATTTTTTTTATGTATTTGATGTTGCTAATAAAAGAGAACAAACTACAAATCCTCCAAAAGGTACAGCCATAGGGTATGAAAAGGTGATTACTAAAAAAGATACTGTTTTTATAACAGATTATAAAGCCACAACCTATAACCAGATTACAGCACAGCGTTCTTATTCTTATGATTTTAAATATAAAGTAATCGATGCCTTATCAAACCAGGTGATAACTTCTAGAAGCGAAAATTGCGTAGGACAAGACAATATTAATTACAATGAATTTGCGAGACCGGTTACCTCAAGCGTTGATAGATTTTTCCCCTATAACCCTTTGGTAACGCCTTTCTTCAATCAATATAATCCAAACAACTGGCGTAACGCGTTTAGTGGACGGAAAGAATTAAAAGCGTTTGCTGATTTAAGAATAGTAGCAGATAATAATGCAATAAATTTATTCGGTAATACCTTAAGTAGTTATATCACAAAATAAAAAGTGAAAATAAGTTTAAAATATAGTTTAATCTGTGTAATTTATATTTTACTTAATATTAAATATAATATTATTTTTTCTCAGACAGAAGTAACGCAATCAGTTTCCGCGCCTTCCTGGGTAAGCAAACGGCCTGTTAATATTAGTAAATATATAGGAGTTGGCGTAGCAGATAAAACTTCGGGAAATAATTATCAGTCGGAGGCAAAAAAAAATGCCTTGTTTGATCTTTCATCAGAAATTAAAGTAGATATATCTACTAATTCAATTTTATTTACCGTACAAAATAATAATCAATTCAATGAAAACTTTAATTCATTAATAAAACTCACCAATACAGATAATATTGAAGGTTACCGCCTTGTAGATACTTACGAGAATGATAAACAGTATTGGTTGTATTATGAACTGGATAAGCAGGAGTATGAAGACCTTAAGCAAAAGAAAAAACAATTGCTTATTGATAAAGCCGTAAACCTTATCAATCTTTCTTTTAATGATGAAAAAGACGGGAACTTTACAGCCAGTCTAAAAAAAAGAATTCAGGCATTCGGTATTTTAAGCCCTTATTTAAATGAAGAGGTTAAGTTGGAAGCATCTAATAATGTCAAAACCATATTTGATCTTTCTAATACTATTCAAAAACAATTACAAACCATTACTATTACTAACTCAAAAACAACACTGATACTAAAGCCTTATCAGCCAACATATAAACCGCTTGTTTATAAATTAACTTTAAAAACTAAAAATGTACTGACCGATTTTCCTTTTATTATAAAATCGGACAATGAAAAAGTAAGGATCGTAGAAAGCTCGAGCAGCAATGCTTTTGGTGATATTGAAATTAATATTAAAACAGTAAAACCATTAAACCGGGAAGTTTATTTTACATTGAATCCTGATATTGATAAATTAATGGGTGGTGACAGTGTGAGTAAATCTGCTATTATACTATTGAAACAATTTATTGAAACATCGCAATTAAAAGCCTATGCAACTGTTAACCCGATTTCTGTTTTTATTTCCTGCATCGAAAAAAATAATGGTACTGTAATTAACCAAAAAATCATTGAACCTATTATTGAAAGTAAATTTACCGGTGAGGAAGTTAAAATTGTAGAGATGAAAGAGCAGTCTGACTTTATGATAGAAGTACAGGCAGACACACAAAAAGACATCAGCTCAGATGTTTTAAATAAAAATTACGGTGTTTGGTTATTCGGATTAAGGATAACGTTGAGTCTTAGAAATACAGTGACAAAGGAACAGATTTATAAAGCGGATATTTCAGAAATATACGGGTATGCCAATACACAAGAAACCGCAGGCTTTAATGCTTATTATTCAGATAAGCTCAAAACTAAAATGAGTGAAGCATTATTTTTCCTTAAAAGGAAATTTATTGTTTATTAATTTACTCCCGTCTTGAATTATTAATTAAATTTATTTGATTTTTTCTGAGTCAAGACGTCTGAATTTATATTTATTACCCGGTTATTGTGAATATTTCAGGCCTATTTCTCATATTTCATGAAAAAAATAAGGCTTTCTAGACTTATATTTGTGCCTTGTTAAATGATTTAGCGGCAATTTTCAAAACGTTGCAGAAGGAATAGAATATGGAAGAAAATACAACAAACGGCCATGATGAATTAAATACTGTAACGCATGTTTCAGGAATGTTTAAAACTTGGTTTATTGATTATGCCAGTTATGTAATATTAGAACGTGCGGTGCCGGCTATGGAAGATGGCTTAAAACCTGTGCAGCGCCGTATTCTACACAGTATGTGGGAGCTTGAAGACGGGCGCTATAACAAAGTTGCCAATTTAATAGGTAACACTATGAAATACCACCCACATGGTGATGCCAGTATTGGCGATGCTTTGGTGGCAATAGGGCAAAAAGACCTGTTAATTGATATGCAGGGGAACTGGGGTAACATTTTAACCGGTGACAGCGCTGCGGCTCCCCGTTACATTGAAGCACGATTGTCTAAATTGGGGCTGGAAATTATTTTTAATCCTAAAACTACTAATTGGGGAGTAAGTTACGACGGTCGTAACAAGGAGCCTATTACATTACCGGTAAAATTTCCTTTAGTATTGGCACATGGCGTAGAAGGTATTGCTGTGGGTTTAGCTACAAAAATTTTACCGCATAATTTTAATGAATTAATTGATGCCTCTATCCAAATTTTGCGTGGACGCAAAGCGGTTATATTTCCTGATTTTATTACGGGAGGTATTGCTGATTTCAGTGAGTACAAGGATGGACTTCGGGGCGGTAAAATTAAAATTCGTGCAAGGGTTAAAGAGTTAAACTCTAAAACTCTAATTATTTCTGAAATTCCTTTCGGCACTACCACCGGTTCGTTAATTGATTCTATACTGGCGGCCAATGATAAAGGAAAAATAAAAGTAAAAAAAGTTGAAGATAATACTGCCGAAAATGTTGAAATTTTAATTCATTTACAACCGGGTATTTCTCCTGATAAAACCATTGATGCCTTATACGCTTTCACAAATTGTGAAATGAGTATTTCGCCAAATGCCTGTATTATTGAACATGCGAAACCTCGCTTCGTTGGTGTTAGTGAAATCTTAAAAATTTCTACGCATCAAACACTGGCCTTATTAAAACGCGAATTAGAAATTGAGCAAAGTGAACTGGAGGAAAAATGGCATTTTTCATCGTTGGAAAAATTATTTATTAAAGAAGAAATGTATATCGACTTTAAGAAATATTCAAACAGGGAAACGTTATATGAATATTTATATGATAAATTTAAGCCGCATCGTAAAAAATTAATTCGTGACATTACCGATGAAGATCTTCAACGTTTAACACAGATCCCAATGATTCGTATTACCCGTTTTGACAGCATTAAGGCAGAGGATCACATGAAAGACCTGGATGTTAAAATAATAATTGTTAAAGGACATTTGGCAAATTTAACGGACTATGCCGTTGAGTACTTTAAAAATTTAAAGAAAAAATACGGCACAGGCAGGGAACGTAAAACTGAAACGAAAGAACTTGAAACCATTGTTGCTACAGAAGTAATTATGGCAAATGAAAAACTGTACGTAAACCGTGTGGAAGGCTTCGCCGGTAAGAGCCTGAAGAAAGATGAGTTTGTATGCGACTGCTCTGACCTGGATGATTTTATTGCTTTTACCAAGGAAGGCAAAATGAAAGTGTTTAAAGTATCTGACAAAGTATTTATTGGTAAGGACATTATTTACATTGCCATTTTTAAGAAAAATGATGAGCGCACTACGTATAATATGATTTATAGTGACGGCCCTAAAGGCGTTACGTTTATTAAGCGTTTTAATGTAACAGGGATCACGCGCGAAAAAGAATATGATCTTACTAAGGGTACGCCTAACTCAGCGGTTCATTGGTTCACAATAAATCCGAACGGTGAAGCCGAAAAAGTACAGGTAATTTTAAAACCGGTGAGTGGTTTACGTAAAATGGAATTGGATATTGATTTTTCTGAAATTCCGGTTAAAGGAAGAGCATCAACGGGAAATATCGTTACCAAATATGCCATTAAAAAAGTATTGCTTAAAACAAAAGGAACATCCACTTTAGCGGCAGAAGATTATTGGTTCAATGATGCTGTACACCGCTTAAACCGTGATGGTAAAGGAACTTACTTAGGCAAATTTGCCGGTGACGATAAAATACTGACTGTTACAAGTAAAGGTTTTTATAAGCTTTATACATTTGATGTATTAAACCATTTTGATGAGGATATTGTATTGATTGAAAAATATTATCCTGAATTGGTTTTAACTTGTATTTATTACGATGGAGAAGGTAAATCTTATTTAACGAAACGATTTGTTCCCGAAAATATTTCTACTAAATCGTTGATCATTACTGAGAATGAAAATTCGCGTATAGAACTGATCACGTCTCAAATATTACCGATCGTAGATATTAAATTCGGAAAGGAAAAAGAGAAAGAGATCAAAGATGAGGTGGTAAATTTAGTTGAATTTTCGCCATTGGTGAATATGAAAGCTAAAGGAAAAAAATTAACCTCTTACAAAGTGAAAGAAATTAATTTGCGTGTGTCTGAAGAAATTATGTTGAATGATTACAGTGATGAAGATGAAGAGATAGGACAGAACGGTATGTCGCCCATGGAGCTGCACCGCAGGGCTATGGAGAAGCTGAACGGTGATAACATGAGAGGCAAAGACGGACAAATTAATTTTGATTTTTAATTTAGTATGGGCCTTAGGCTTAATAATAAATGAATAAAAAAACAGCGATAACAGGATTAGTATTATGCGTAAATCTATCTTATGCGCAGGAATTTTACAATGAATATTCTAAGCTGATCAGGAAAGCAGATTCACTATATCAAATAAAAGAATATAAAAAATCTGCGTTTATGTATTCAGAAGCGTTTAAAAGCAATGGATGGAAAGGATACCCTAATAATCGTTATAACGCCGCTTGCTCATGGGCTATGGCTAATTATCCTGACAGTGCTTTTTTTAATTTAGAAAGAATTGCGAAACGATCTAATTTTAAAGATTACGACCACATTATAAAAGATAAAGATTTGACAGGCCTGCATAATGACAAATGCTGGAATCCTTTAGTGGAATTAGTCAAACAAAATAAAGATAACGCCGAGCTTAAGCTGAATAAACCTTTAGTAAATCAATTAGCAGTTATTTATAATGAAGACCAAACCTATAGAGTACAAAGTGAAGAAATTGGAAAAAAATATGGTTGGGATTCGAAAGAGATAAAAGCCCATTGGAAAATTATAAATGAAAAAGATTCAATTAATTTAGTTAAGGTAAAAGCGATACTCGATACTTATGGTTGGTTAGGGCCTGAATTTGTTGGCGGTTTAGGGAATTCAACTTTATTTTTAGTGATTCAGCATGCCGATCTAAAAACACAGGAACATTATTTGCCAATGATGCGTGAGGCTGTAAAAGCGGGCGAAGCAGGTGGAAATGATTTAGCATTATTGGAAGATAGGATCGAGATCAGGAATGGCAGAAAACAAATTTATGGCAGCCAGATAGGTATGGATCCGAA
>JANYGK010000071.1 GCA_025362395.1 Bacteroidota bacterium | reverse complement strand
ATGTTACCCAACGAAAAATACCTTAAAGATGCGCCAATGGCTTGGGTCTTACTAATTTTTGTATATCCTGAAACATAGTATAAATAAATATCGGGTACCAGTTGTTTTAGCCATGGAGTAACATTAAGGGCGGCGCCGGTTTTTTTTTCAGCGAAAGCAAGCTTTGCACAATTCCAGGCAATGCTGTTTGCATCGGCAGGTGTTGCGGCTCCAACCTCTCCCATAGCGCCTGCCCTTGAGTCAGGGCATATCATTAAAAATGGTACTGCGGTAGTTATTGTATTAACCCGTCCGCTTAATTGTTGTGTAGTTAAATTTGAGCTTGTTTGCGCGGTTGTCTGAGCGCATAATATTACACCGGTCCCGAAAGTTCCTAAAATTCTTTTTTGCATTGTTTTCTCTTTAAAAAAAGGCACGTCAAATATATGATTAATTTAGAATTACCAACTTCTCAATTTTTTCAGCTTTTTTCTGTGAGTTATCCGTTACTATTACCCTGTAAATGTAAACACCTCTTGCCAACTTATCGCCAAAATCATCTTTTCCGTCCCATTCTATCCCATCAAAACGAAAACCTTCGTTATTTATTGTCTGGTTAATAGATTTTACCATTTTACCGCTTATTGTGTAGATTTGTATTACCGCTTTAAGCGTTGTACAACACTGATTATGCTCAATAAAAAATTTTGTTTTGGTTGTAAAAGGATTTGGATAATTTAAAATATGTTTTAAGGCCAGTTCAGCCTTGTCAGATACAATAAAATCAGTATAGGAGATAGAAGAGTTATTTTGCACATCCCATACCTTAACACTTATCCTGTGATTTCCTTCCGGTAATGAAGAAAACGGGTACCGTATTTTTCCCTTTTGATAAGTGTTGAGGTCGGCAGAATAGTAATCATTTAATACAATAGGCTTACTGGAATTTTCATCTAAAATAGCTACGGCATCATGTCCTATCCCTGTGCCGAGTGTATTTATACCGCTCGAATCGGCCAACACAGCGTATATTTTCGGGTTTTCATTGGTTAACCCCCCGGCTACAAATTTCTCATCATTCATATATAAATTTATCACCGGCCCGGTATTGTCAATAACAGCGTTTTGGTTGTAACCCCCTACAGTAACTTTAGTGTAATACCCGTTTGCATCATGCACCCCGTTATGTGCATAGTAGCTGATCTTACCTTTTCCGTAATCGTTTGATATGTCTTTAGGAACTAAAAAAGTAAATGTAAAATCACCGTTTTTTACTTCAGATTTCCCTCGGTAGATGCTGTTTTTTTGAAGTGTAAAAGTTGTTACGGGCGATCCGATATCATTGCCTAAAGTACGAACAGCTATTTCCCTGTCAAACACCGTAGGATAAACTACCCCGTTAAACGCAGTTAATTTATTGCCGCTTTTATCACCCACATAACCCTTAACCGTTATTTTTGAAAGAGCTTTTAACGTATCGCTTGACGTGCCGGTAACCACCTGCGAGTTAATAGTTGAGGTATAAATTTTCTGCTCGGGATAAGACAGTTTTAGCGCGGGATCACCCAAAATAACAAAGTTCATGTAATTTTGATTAAATCCTATATCACGCTTTGTTAGTCTGTACAGGTCGCCTACCGCGGGCCATTTGCCATTAGCCATTGGCACCAGTGCATGCGTATAAAATGCTGAATTTAAAGAAAGATTAGGCCCTGAAAATGCCAGCCTTACAGTGGTCATTAACCCAATAGCCCCGCCATTTGGATTTAAAAAACAATATTCTCCCGCCGAGGTTCTGTCGGGATCGTCGAACCTGCTAAACTCACAAGTAGCGGTTATAATTAAAGGCATATTGTTTATGTTCTTCCAAGCCATAATTTGCGGCACATCTACCACTCTTTCTTCCGTTAAACCTACCTCACCGCCATGCCCCACATAGTTAAACAGTAATGCGCCCTTTTCCATTCGTCTGTTAATATCAATTACCACATCAGGGTAACGGTCTCCGCCCGGTGTAGAATATTGCTTATAAGCATCCAAGTAAATCTTATCAATATTATAGTCTTTCCCGTTGTTATAAACGTAGTTTGCCAGTTGCTCTATATCTGTAATAAATTCATTATTTTCTTCATCATCCGCTAAAAAACATACCCAGTTTCTCCAGTCACCCTGCGGATAATCATTTTCGGATGTTGTGCAGGACGATTCAATAGCATTGGGATCAAAGCTTGTGTTTTTTTTGTAATAGTGTTCTATTTTTGCAGTTACAGCCTCTGCTTCTTCCTTTGTTCTTACAGGGAAACGACCTACACCTATATCAACTACATCGCCGGAGACAAGGTCGCCTTCATTATCATCCATCATGGCAAAATAATCATCTGTTACAAACGAATTTTGATAAGAGCTCGAATTTGGCGTTTCATAAGTAGGAATTAACGCGCTGTTGCCGCTTAAATTAATGGGTTTGTTCTTATAAGAGCCATCCCCCAATAACAATAAATATTTTGTAGCCTTGTTGGGATCAGTAGGGCGCTTATATAACATTTTTACGAAATCCCTTATTCCGCCTATGTCCGGTGTGCCTGATGAAAACTCATTATAAACCTGTTCGGTAGTAGCAATAACATAGCTTAAGGTATCATAGTCTTTATGCAATTTTGCAATACGTGTGGCTTCCGATAAAAACGAAGGATGTGTAACAATTACAAAGTCCGCTTGTTGCACGGCATGCAGGTTTTGGTTAGGAACATTGCCATACGCCTTAGGAGTAAAAGTCTGGTTAGGGGTAAATACACAAAACTCTTTTAAGGAGTCGGCCGAATTTGTAAAATCGAGCAAATTACCCGCTGTATTATACAGCTGATTTTTTACATTTAAAGCACTTGTAACATCCCATATAGTAGGCGCTATCGGTCCGTTATTGGTAATTACATACTTTGCAAATTTACCCGCCCCGCCTATCACAGTTTTGTCCCTGAAATTAAATTGCGTTTGCGAAAAAATTAAATTCCGGCGGCAGTTAAATACTATTTTATTTAAATAGCCTGTGGCATTGCTTGTTTGTTTTGTAACTGTAACCGATAAAATAGTTGACCCTAAAATGCCTGTCTGCACGCCTTCCGACGGGTAACCGTAGTCTGCTGTATAATCGGCTGTATTAGTGGGAGAACAGGTATAGGAGAAGCCGCCATTATTATAACTTACCGAATAAATGGATGGCACGTTGCTTCTTGATAAGCCCGAAGCTTTCACGGTTACACTGTCGCCGACAACAGCATCAGGAATATTAAAGTTAAATGAATAGGACGTATTGAAATCAAATTTTTCACCGTAAAATTCACGCCCGCTTTTAACAACATTAAGTGTGTTTAATTCATGAAAACCAAAATAATCCTGAGTATTGGTTGTTTTATTTGGACTTGCCGACGATGAGGTTTGCTGTGGTATTCTTTGTCCTGTGCCCAGATCGGAGGTAATGTAATAAAAAGAAGTATCGCTGAAAGAGTGCGGGGAATAATTGTAAGGAATTTCCCCGGAGGCAGTTGATAGTTTCCAGCTTTCTGTGCTTTGTCCATAAAACAATATATAATCAACGGCATCAAACGCGCCGTCACTTTCACCGTTTATGTAAATATAATTTTCAATCAGGTCATCATACCTGAAAACAGCGTTTTTTTCCGGCATCAACTTTCCTCCATTACCGTATATCCTTATATTCCGGGGGTCAACAGAGGCCATGTCTAATCCAAGCCCGTTTAAAAAGGCCTTATCCATTTTGTAAACCCCTGTTTGTGTAACCGCTACTTTATACCATTTACCTGTAGCCAGCACAGAGTTATTTGCATACGCAACTTGTGCATTTTTTTTTAAAGCATTGTTTTGTAAAAAAGTATTTTGTGTCTGAAAATCCCATGTGGGCGTATAGTTTTCCAGGTATTCATATTTGTTTGTGGTTGCATTAAAGCGAATGGGAATCGTTTTTTGATAAAGCATTTGTTCATTGCGCGATGTTGAAGTTTCATACGACGCTTCAAAGTCACCTGTAATAAAGTTTTTGTAATTTTTAATAGTTGTGAGTTCCACTGAGGTTAACTCTCGCACCATTATATTTTCTAATTTAAGTGTTGGAATAGTATTGCTTTTTAAAACAATAGAATGAAGGAAATAAGGCAGATTTTGCTTTTGAGTATTGTACTGGGCGAATGCTAAAAAAGGAACCTGTTTTTCTTTTACAGTTGATAAAACGTCGGCCTTAACTAAATTCTGCTCCTTAATTTGACCAAATGCGTTACCAAAACAAATAAAATATAAAACTAAAATTGTTAAATGAAATTTAGTGATAGAAAGCATTTTGGATATTTTTGTAGGTGTATCTAGAGTTAAAACGACAAAGAAAATAAAATATTGTTGCATAAAAGTTTTTATTTTTCAAAACAGACTGTTATATTTGTGTTTAGGAATAGATTTTAAGTAAAAAATTTACATGGCGAAGAAACTCTTTTTATTGCTCACAATTATTTGTGTTACCGGTGTTTTGCAAGACTTAAAGGCTCAAGATCCGCAATTTACACAGTTTTACGCTAACCCATTATACCTTAATCCTGCATTTGCAGGAACAGCCCGTTGCCCGCGAATTTGTATGAATTACCGTAACCAATGGCCTAACCTGTCGGGAACTTACGTTACTTACAGTGCCTCTTATGATCAGCATGTGGACGCCCTTAGCGGTGGAATCGGCCTTATTGTAACTCAGGATGATCAGGCACGCGGTACTTTAAAAACCACGCAGGCCAGCTTAATTTATTCATATCTTTTACCTGTTAACCGTGAGTTCTCCATCAAAGCAGGCCTACAAGCAGGCTTCTTTCAAAAATCGTTAGACAGGAGTAAGTTAAATTTTGGAGATATGATTGATGCGAGAAGAGGTTTTGTTTGGAATACCAACGAGCAAATTCCGTCTCAAACAAAAACCAATCTTGATTTTTCTGCGGGTTTATTGGGATACAGTAAAAAATATTTTGTTGGGTTAGCAGTTGCCCATATTACACAGCCTGAAGAAGGCTTACAAGGTGTCTCTAAAATGCCTATGAAAATAACAGGGCATGCAGGCGCCATTATTCCTTTAGAAAAAGGAAGTGAATCGTATATTTCACCGAACATTTTATTTCAACAACAGCAAAACTTTACACAACTTAACCTGGGTTTATATTTTGTGCGCGGTAATTTTGTAGCAGGTTTATGGTACCGTAACTCCGATGCCTTTATTGTATTATTGGGAATACAGACCGATCACTTAAAAGTAGGGTACAGCTATGACGTTACTGTTTCAAAATTATCAAGCAACACAGCGGGTTCTCACGAAATATCAATGCAAATTCAGTTTGAATGCCGCCCTAAGAAAAAGAAGTACAGAACAATCAGTTGCCCGTCTTTCTAAAAATAATGTGTAACCTTTTTATTAAACTTTCGTTATAGCCTTAAATAAATACCAAATCATGAAGTTCAAATTCATTAAAAGCAGCAAAGCACTCGCGGTAGTCCTATCATTACTTGCCGTATCTTGTTCAAAAGAACGATCCTCTGTTACAGGATGGGCATACAATGATCCTGATAATGGTGGTTTTGAAAAAATGCCTTATGAGGAGCAGGAAACGGGCCCCGGGCTTGTACTGGTAGAAGGCGGTAGTTTTTCTATGGGCCGTACAGAAACAGATGTAACTTATGAATGGAATAACGTTCCGCGCCGTGTAACCGTATCTTCTTTTTATATGGATGAAACAGAGGTGAGCAATTATTCATACTTAGAGTATTTATATTGGACAGGCCGTGTTTTCGGCCCTACTTTCCCGGATATTTACTACAAAGCATTACCTGATACATTAGTTTGGAGAGAGAAATTAGCTTACAACGAACCTTATGTAGAATATTACTTACGCCATCCTGCCTACCGTGATTACCCGGTTGTAGGTATTAACTGGTTACAGGCAAATGAATTTTGTGCATGGAGAACAGACCGTGTTAATGAGTTCATTTTAATTCGTGAAGGCTTATTAGAACATGTTCCAAACCCTTCCGATCAGGATTATTTTAGTACCGAAGCTTATTTGGCAGGTAAATGGCAAGGGCAATTAAAACAAAAATTACCTTCTTTTGATGAACAAAACCCGGAAAGGGACGTTAAAATGGAAGACGGTATCTTTTTACCGAAATACCGCTTACCGACTGAAGCTGAATGGGAATATGCAGCTTACGGCTTAATTGGTAACACAATAGGAGAACGTATCACAGACAGAAGAATTTATCCTTGGAACGGTCACGGTATCCGTAACTCCGATGAAAAGTATATTGGTCAGATCCTTGCTAACTTCGTACGTGGAAACGGTGATATGATGGGTACGGCAGGTTTCTTAAATGATAACGCCGATGTTACCGCACCTGTCTATTCATACTGGCCTAACGATTACGGTTTATATAACATGGCAGGTAACGTGTCTGAATGGGTAATGGATGTTTACAGAGCTACAACGGCACAGGATGCCGATGAATTCAGGCCTTTCCGAGGTAACGTGTTTACCACACAGGTTAAAGACAGTACTGACGGTACTATTTCAACTAACATTGACGGTCCGATCTTTCAAAAATTCAAACAAAAAGTTAACCCTGCCGGTTCTCACGGTGTGAGTCAGGAAACTACTGAGGTGGTGGACAGCGTTTTAACACGTATGACCGGCAATCCCAATGATGTGGATGCTATGAACGGTAATAAAAACGTAACAGCTGAAGGTAAATCTGATATCCCGGGCCGTGTGCAATGGAGAGAAGTTTCTTCCGCAGTGTCTACCGATAACTTAGATGAGCGCAGAAACTACAAAACATCTGATTATATCAGTTATTTAGACGGTGATGTGAACTCAAGTTTATACTACCAAGAAGGGGAAGATGCATACGCTGATAAAGCGGATAAATTAATGTATGAATATGCAAAAACGTCTTTAATAAATGATAAGTCACGTGTTTACAAAGGTGGTAGCTGGAGAGACAGAGCGTATTGGTTAAATCCCGGAACAAGAAGGTATTTAGATCAAAGACAATCTACCGCTTACTTAGGATTTAGATGTGCTATGACGCGTGTGGGCAGCCCTGTAGGTTTAGGAAAATAGAATTGTTGAAAACTATAAGTAAAGCCCTTTCGAGCAATCGGAAGGGCTTTTTACTTTTATAGAATATTGGATTAGCCGGCAGTAACGAGTAGAATAGACACCCTTATAATTTGAAAATGGCATATACAAGCATTGAAACACTCTATGATTTATTTATTAATTGTGGACAGAAAATAACGACCGACACACGAAAAATAGAAATAGGCTCTATCTTTTTTGCCTTAAAAGGAGGTAATTTTGATGCTAATACTTTTGTAAAGACTGCAATAGAGCAAGGGTGTGCTTATGCGATAACAGACAATGAGGTTTACTCAAATGCGGAAACTATTTTATTGGTAAATGATGTGTTGGAAGCGCTTCAGCAATTATCAAAATACCATCGCAGTAATTTAACTATTCCCGTAATAGGAATTACAGGCAGTAACGGTAAAACGACGAATAAAGAACTTATTTTTGCCGTACTGTCGCAAAAATATAATGTGTATGCAACCAAAGGAAATTTAAATAACCATATTGGCGTTCCGCTCACCTTATTATCGGTAACTAAGCAGCATGAAATGGCAATTATAGAAATGGGAGCTAACCACCAAGGCGAAATTAAGTTATTAAGCAGTTTGGCTGATCCCGATTTTGGAATTATTACAAATATAGGTAAAGCCCATTTAGAAGGCTTTGGAGGCATAGATGGAATAAAGAAGGGAAAAGGCGAATTATACCTACATATTAAAAACAAAAACGGAACCATTTTCATGAACGGAAATGATGAAGAATTGATTAAGATGTCTGCCGCGTTACAGAAAGTTTTTTACGGAAAAAATGAAGAGTTTGATACTCACGGTAAGTTGTTTTCAAATTCGGAGTACGTAGAATTTAAATGGAATACAAAACATAAACCTATTGAAGGCACTGCTTTGGTAAAAACAAAAATGTTTGGCCACTATAATTTTATAAATATGCTTTGTGCAGTAAGCGTAGGAAATTATTTTAATATAGAGGCCGATAAAATAAACAAAGCATTATCTGTTTATACTCCTGAAATGAACCGTTCACAGGTTTTAAAAACAGCGGGTAATACATTAATACTTGACGCTTATAATGCAAACCCAACAAGTATGAATTTAGCCATAGCTAATTTTATGAAGCAAGCATACCATGCTAAATTAATGATATTAGGAGATATGCTCGAGCTTGGGGATCATTCAAAGAAGGAGCATGAAACTATACTAAAACAAGCTTTAGATTTAAAGTCAGACGATGTTTGGTTGGTAGGTGAATTGTTTTTTGAATTTAAAAATGATTATCCGGCCTTTAAGTTTTTTAAAAATACGGAAGAGGCCGCTATTTATATACAAAAACAACCGGTCATTAATAAAACGCTGCTCATTAAAGGTTCCAGGGGCATAAAACTTGAGAAACTTGTAATTTTTTTGTAGAAAAAAATCTTGTTAAATAATTAACTTTACGTTGTTTTTTCGTTAAATTTGTGTTTACGTTGTTCAATTAAAAAAATTTAAGACATGAAAAAACAAGTACTTTTAACTTTAGCGTCTGCGCTTACAATATCGATTTACGCTCAACAATCAAACAGATCTAATCAGAATCTTACTGTAAAAAGAGTTGAAACTTTTAAATCGATTCGACCTGAACCACAAATAACGGGACAACAAAACAAATCGTTAAAGAAGGTTTCGGCTATTACTTATAAGAGAATCGCATCTTCTTCAAACGTTTACGGTTTGGTAGCAACTGAGACAAGATGTTTGCAATACAATAAAGATTTAAACTTAGTTAGCTTTATATCAAGGGTTTCTTCTACCAGTACTGTTTCAATACCTAATGGGGTACAATTAGCATGGAGTTCTAATAATGGATCTATGTGGGACTCTACTATACTTGCAGCAAACAGTACAAAATTTTTACGTTATCCGGCTGGTTCTGTGTATAATCCGACGGGAAACACAACTCCGAGTAATGCATACTCTGTGTTTTCAGGACCATGGCATCCTGGAACAAATTGGCAAGGGAATTATTTCGGATCAAAAAAATTAACCACACCATTTAATGCTACCGGAGGTAATATAACCTATATCGATAATTCAGCTTTAATGGCAGGTCAGAAAAAAGAAGATTTTGCACGTACAAGTCCTCAGGTGACAAGTGATGGAAAAGCACATGTATTAGGCGGGTTATATACTGATATTAATTCCACTACCGCATCAGGCCAAGCTTTTAGAGGGGTAATGTTAAATTATGGAACTTTTAATACAGGTACGTCCTCATTTACGTGGACTGTAGATTCATTAAAACCGAATTTTAAAAATAACTCTACGGGTGTAAGGCAATCATTTGGAATATTTGATATGGCTTGGAGTGAAGACGGAGTAACAGGTTATGTGATTTTTTCGGGAATAGATGCCAATGCAGTTGCAGGAACATCGATGAACTCTTTTCAACCATATGTTTATAAAACTATAAATTCAGGAACAACTTGGAGTCGTTATGCACCATTATTTAACTTCAGTACTATCCCGTCAGTTAGCGATCGTTTATTTCCTACAAAAGGAGTTGCAGGTAATTTATTAAAGCCATTTATATCTTTTAGTGAAGGTGTATCTTCTACAGTTGACGCAAACGGGAATTTACATTTATTTACTTCAATGGTTTCAGGCAGTTCAGATAATATTGATAGTTTAAATTTTACGTTTAATGTTAATTTTAATCAAGTTTGGAATTATATATATGATTTTAAAACTACTGGATCCGGTTGGAATGCAGTGGTGGTAGATTCATTAAATAATAATGGACCTACAAGTAATGCAACTGCTGTGAGTGGTACAGGAAACTCTAATTGGACGTCAAGTACCGGCCCTATAGATTATGATGCTCGTTTACAGATTTCAAGAACACCTGACGGTAAATATATTTTTTACAGCTGGGCTGACAGTGATTCATTAGCAGTTCCTATTGCCCATACAAGTTCATTACCGGATATCTATATGAGAGGATATGATGTAACTAACAATAAAATGACTTGTAAGAAAAACATGTCAAGAGCAAAAACAGGAGTTGCCTATTATTCATACTTCTTTTTTGCTTCGCCTATTGTTTCTCAACCTACTTCAAGTTCTTTTTTAATTCCTACTACAATTGCTCGTTCTAGTGATAATAATGGAGATAATCCTATTGATCATATTTATATAAATGATAATACTTTCACCGTAAGTGAATTTAGTGTATCGCCAACTGCAGTAGGGTGTGAATCAAGCACAGGAGTGGGTATTAAAGACCAGTCATCATCAGCTGTTTCAGGTTTAAAATTCTATCCTAATCCTGCTTCAACAAGCGGTACATTAGAAATTACATTACACGATAATTCTAAAATGGAGATCAGCATCTTAAATAACGTTGGACAAGTTGTTTATACTACTAGTGTAGCAGGTAATGCAGGTACTAATACAGTTGAATTAAACTTAAGCAATTTAAGCAGCGGAATGTATTTTTACCAAGTAAAAACGGGTAACACAAAAACTATTACAAATAAATTTATTGTGACTAAATAGTATTCCCTTAATAATTAAAGAGGCGTTTAAAATTTAAACGCC
>JANYGK010000065.1 GCA_025362395.1 Bacteroidota bacterium | reverse complement strand
GGTAAAAAAACAGGAAGAGGGTTTTATGATTACAACAACGGAGTAAGTTTACCGGAACCTAATAAAGAAGAAACATTAGGGAAATATATCCTTAACCGGATTTTATGTATGCTTATTAACGAGGCTTGCGATGCTTGCTATTTAGGAATTGCTTCGGCTGAAGACATAGATCTGGCAATGACCAAAGGCGTTAATTACCCGAAAGGTTTATTAAAATGGGCGGATGAAATAGGCTTGGCCCATGTGCAACTTACTTTAAAGGAATTGTATGATGAGTATGAAGAAGACAGGTATAGAGCTTCCATAAAATTAAAGCAAATGGTAAAAAATGGGAAACTGTTTTATTAACTATTAAATGTGATAAACCGATGAGTGTACCTATTTGTTAATTACGTTAATAATGAATATATTTGAGTATAAAATTAAAAAAATGAAAAAAATCATTTTATCCGCTTTATCTGTTTTAATACTTGGAAGTATCATTTTTATTTCCTGTAAATCTAAAAATGACAGTAAAGCCATAACGCCTACTTATAAGGAAGATGCCGGAACAGGCGGAAATCCCAGTATTACTAATGTTACAACAACAGGAACAGTTGCTACAACATCTACCGCTTACCAAAACTCAAGCATGATCGGTGTGGGCGCAGGCGGAACCTGGTCAAGCGTAGGTTGCTCGGGTCAAAGCTGTATTACCGTAAATAACAGCAGTACCAATACATCAATCACAATTTGTTTTTCTGCTCCGCCTGCTGCAGGCACTTACCAGTTAGTAAACAGCCAGTCAGCCTTGGCAGGAACCACCGGTAAAGCATTTATGACAGTAACCAACCCAACAGGCCAACCGACAGGCAGTGTATGGTACTCGGTAGCAGGCAGTGTGGTTGTAGGCCCTATTACAGGCACAGGCATTACCGCTACATTTAATAATATAGCTTGCCTTCAAGCTTCTTCAGCATTCCCTACGGTTACTATATCAGGACAGGTGGGTTGCTTATAACATAAAATAATTTTAAATTTAAGGCTCTGCAAACGCGGGGCCTTTTTAATTTATAGCCGGTCCATACGAAATCAATCGCACACATAATCAATCTTTTAAAAAAATCGTACTCATTAGATGTGAGGGCGCTTTCGCTTATGCGAATCGGGATAGGCATTGTGCTGTTGGTGGATCTTATTATCCGAAGCTTTTCCATAAGCGCTTTTTTTACGGATGAAGGTATATTGCCGGTACAAATTTTAAAAACCTACAACTGGAACCCTTATTACTTTTCGCTGCATGCCGTGAGCGGTGAATTATGGTGGCAGGTCCTATTATTTATTTTGAACACGGTATGCGTTATTTTATTGATTATAGGATATAGAGCCCGTTTATTTACTTTTATTTGTTGGGTATTTTTAACGTCTTTACAAAACAGGAATCCTTTTATTTTGCAGGGCGGCGACGATTTGTTAAGGCTTATTCTTTTGTGGGGGATTTTTTTGCCTTGGGGAGAACGTTATTCGAACCGGAGAACTTCTTCTTACCTAAACACTTATTTTTCATTAGCAAACATAGGATATATTTTATTGATCTGTTCCGTGTATTTTTTTTCCGCTTTATTAAAAACCCATGCTGAATGGCATTCGGAAGGCACTGCACTTTATTATGCGTTAAGTTTAGAACAAATGCGATTGCCTTTAGGAACACTATTATATCAATTTCCTTTATTAATGAAATACTTAACATGGGTAGTATATTATATAGAATTGTTAGCCCCGCTGCTTATTATAATGCCTTTTGTTTCTTATAAAGTAAGGTTAACGGGCATTATAGCCATTGCCGCTTTGCATATAGGAATTGCCGGAACCTTGTATGTGGGTTTGTTTTATAGTATAGGGCTTGTAACACTTATAGGAATGCTACCGGCCGTCATTATGGATAAATTTGAAACAAAATATATAAGCCGCAACATAATTATTGAAGAAAATGTATTACCCGTCAACACTTCTTTTGTTATGGAAACTATAACTACTTTAAAAACAGGGCTAATCGTTTTAATTAGTTGCTATTGCTTATTACTTAACCTGGGCAATGTAAAAAAGTTTCCATATACGTTAGATCCGGGTATTATTAAGTTTGGAACCATGTTACGCCTTGAGCAAAGTTGGGGAATGTTTTCGCCGAGTGTATTAAAGGACGATGGTTTTTTTGTTTACAGCGGCTATACAACAGCAGGCAAGTATATAGATGTTAAACACAACGGCGGCTTATTAAGCTTTGCAAAACCTGCAAGTATTGTGGCCGAATATGAGAGCGACCGTTGGCGAAAATTTAGTGAGAACTACATTTTCAATAATAATAATTACATGAGGCCCTACTATTGCAAATACCTTATTAATAAATGGAACAAAGAACATCCCGAAACCCATGTTACCGATCTAACCATTTTTTTTATGAAAGAAGTAAGCCTGCCTGATTACAAGACCAAGCCTCTTGAAAAAGCAGCGCTTTGCAATTGCCAAGACAAATAAAATGACCCTTAAAACTATATTAACCTTTTTAAATTATAAGCTTACCGCTTATACGGAACATGATGTGCATTCGCCCTTCGTATATAATTTTTATACCGAACTTATTAAAAATAAGCATCCGTATAATGATTTTGAGTTACTTGGCAAATTAAGAGAAGAATTAGGTGTAAGCTCTAAAACTATTGAAGTTACTGACCTTGGGGCCGGTTCTAAAAAATTAAGCGGTGTTAAAAGAAGTATCCGTCAAATTGCAAAGCATGGTATTGCTCAAAAAAAACAAGCTGAATTTTTATACAGACTGGTAAATAAATTCAACCCTAAAACACTAGTTGAACTTGGTACTTCGTTAGGCTTAACATCTTTATATTTTTCAAAAGCCATACCCAAATCAACCCTTTATACAATAGAAGGCTGTCCTAACCTATTCAACTTTTCGAAAAAATTATTTCAAAGGCAGGAAGCAAAAAATATTATTTCTTTAAACGGTAATTTTAACAGCGAGCTTCCGGCATTGTTATCAAAAATAGACTCTTTAGATTTCTTATACATTGATGGTAACCACGCCTATGAGCCAACCATGGCTTATTTTAAAATGGCTTTACAAAAAAAGAATGCTTCCACTATAATTGTTTTTGATGATATTTACTGGAGTAATGAGATGGAAAGGGCCTGGAAAGAAATTTGCGCGAACACGGAAGTTACGTTAAGCTTAGACCTGTTTTATTTCGGGATTATTTTTTTCAGGCCTGAGCAAAAAAATAAAGAGCATTTTGTGTTGAAGTTTTAATACCTGCGATTCTTAAAAACATTCGCCTACGGTAACATATACCCCTTTATTGTGTCTGTTTGAATATCCGTAATCCAGCCTTATGTTTAGTTTTTCTTTAGTCAATAAAGCGAATCTTACACCGGCGCCGTAACTACCCTTAACGTTAGTAGCAGTAAGGTCTTTATAATTACCGTAAACGTTGCCAAATCCGCCAAAGGCACAGGCGCTGAACCTTCCTTTAATATGTAAACGGTATTCTGCAATAACCGTTACCATATTTTTATCCCTGTACCTTCCCTGGTAAAAGGCTCTTAAATTGTTTGAGCCGCCAAGCGACGCAAGTTCTCTTAAAGGGGTTTGGCCAAAAGTTGAATAATTATAGAACTGAACGGCTACGACATGGCTTTTATATACTGTTTTAAAATAGCGCAGGTCCGTAATCCATTTAACCAAATTATAATCAGATACTAACTCTTTTCTGAAAGCGGTAAACATACTTTGAAGGTAAACTCCTTTATCAGGCCAAAACGATAAATTCCTTGTATCATAACTTAAGCTAAGGCCAAGGCCTGATACTTTATAGGGCTGCTTCCCGTAAAAGGATGAGGTATCAAAGATTCCATCAGGTATATAGCTTACACGGCCCACGTTTTGAAACTCATATTGCGCGCCTGCAAATAAATGATTTTGTATTTTACGTTTTATATGCGGGTAAATATATTCCTGCTCATATACATACCTTTCACCTTTTTTATCAGGTACATTAGGGCCTATACCCCAAAATTTATCAGGAAAATAACTGTGGGTTAGCTGCACTAATAAAATATATTCTTCTTTCGGAAAATAAATAGTTCCGTCAATAGCCTGTAAATTTTGTTTATGAGTTGTAAAAAAACCAATTGCCTGTATAACGGATGTGCGGGTTGCAGAATCGTTTTTATGCGATGATTTAAATGAAATGGAGCCCGAGGCTCCAAATGCAAAACCAAATTCAGGTGCCTTAATTACAATGGGAACTATTAAATACTGCACTTTTTTACTTGTGTCCTGCTTAAGCTGCGAAAACGATTGTATGCCATGCCATACTCCTAAAAGTATTAAAATTAATTTTAAATTTTTATTATTGATCGGGGCAGGTTTCAATGGGCAAAGATAATTAATCTTTTTTACTTAACTCTTAAAGAGAAAACCGTGCAAAGCTTTTTTTTGTTAAAAGATAAGTAAGGGATTGAAATTAAAGATTGTGACAAAAATAACTGCGCATTTATGTAACTAGTGTTAGTCAAGAGAATTTAATCCACTATTTTTATAACAACATTACCTGTTTTTTGCCCGCTTTCAACATATTTGTATGCCTCTACAATTTGGTTTAACTTATAATGCCTGTCAATGACGGGTTTATATTTCCCTTTTCCAACCAGTTCTTTTAAAAAGATAACATCCTCTTTATGAATTGTAGGGATTGGAAATAAAACTTTTTTACCACCCAAAACAGGTGTTGTAAGCGCAAAAAACAGGTTCTCTGCATTCTTTCCCAATTCAGTTGATATGTAAATTCCTTTTTCGGTAAGTAAGGGCTTGCACTGTTTAAATGAGCTTTTACCCACAGCGTCAAAAATGAATTGGAATTTATTTTCCGTTTTTGTGAAATCCTGTGTTTGGTAATCCACTACGGTATCTGCACCAAGGGATTTGACAAGCACTACATTTTTTGTATTACAAACAGCCGTTACCTTTGATCCAAAATAGTTTAAGAGTTGAACAGCGGCAGAACCAATTGCACCGGTTGCACCGTAAACCAAAGCGTGTTGTCCGCTTTTTATGTGTGATGCCCTAATATTATTTAATGCATAATGTGCGCCTTCTGTAATTGGTGCCGCTTCATCAAAGGTTAAGTTACCCGGTAAAATAGTAATTGCATCACTCTCAGCAATAGTTAAGTATTCTCCATGTCCTCCAAAAGTTTTATCATTATAGCCAAAAACTCTATCTCCTTTTTTGAAAGTTTTTACATCCTTCCCAATCTCTTCAATTACGCCGGCAAATTCACAACCCAGTATAGGGTGTTTCGGGCGTAATAGCCCACTCCAAAATCGTGAAATAAAATATTCGGCACTGCGAAAACCGGAGTCTGTTCGATTAACTGTAGTTGCATATACTTTAACCAATACCTCATTATCTTTTGCTATAGGTCTGTTAACCTCCATTAAGTGGGCAACTTCCGGTGGCCCATATTTAGTATGTACTATTGCTTTCATATTTTAATTATTCCTTTGAAGTTTTATTAGTGTATGTTATTAGGTACTGCTAAGGTTGCGCTATAATAATAGCACGTTTAAATACACTCCTTACAGAAATAGTTGAAGTAAAGATAACTGCTTAATTGACTTTTACAAAGCGGAACTATCCCGGTAACTATTATAAACTAATTTTGGAAAAGCTTTGGTGTCCGAAACTTTAAAGCCGGCACGTTGGACGGTATTACTTAAAGATTTTGTTTTGTTTTCTACCTACTACTATTAATAAGTCTTCACTGCATTTATGACTATTGTGTTTGGATTCTGCCGTGTGCGTTGTCAATTATTAGTTAATGCACTTTGCTTTGGCGCCAGACCGATACTCCGGCGGATAAGCGGAATGAGTGTACTATTTATCCACATTTTACTCATAAATAAAACTTGCTTGAAAACATTTTGACTGAACATTTTAAGCATGTCGTTCAATGCGTTTGATTGGTGCATCCATTTGGTGTTGAACAAAGTACCATGTCCTATTTTTGTAAACCGTTTAAACATTTTTTTTTCATAAATGGCAATGGCCGTTTGTGTATTTTTAAATGCAGGATTTGTAAGTGATTCACTTAATTGTAAGGCGTCTAACATTGCCATGTTTACGCCTTCACCTGCAAAGGGTGGCATCCAATGGGCCGCATCACCAATAAGAGTTATGTTTGATTGAGCTATCCACTTTTGATCTAATGGCATACAATACTGTGGGCGCGGAATGAAAAGTGTACTCTCATTTTCAAATAACTCGTACCATACATTACTCCATTCTGAAAATTCTTTTTTGAACCAAGCTAACATCTGCTTGTTGTCTTTAAAATCTATTCCGTTTTCTTTATACCAAAACTCATTGGTTTTACAACCCGTCGCAAATCCTAAACTGCCATCTCCTTTTGAACTTACGAGTAACGTTTTTTGGTTTCCGAAAGCAAATATTTTCCCGCCTTTTAAAAGTTTGTGAATGTTGGGCGCGGTTTTCTCCGCATCTTTTACAGAACCTTCCACCATTGTAATCCCTGTCCAAAAAGGTTTAATATCGGTTACAATGGGCCTTATCTTAGAGTTTGCTCCATCCGCGCCAATGACAATATCTGCAAGGATTGTATTGCCGGTTTTTAAAACCAATTTCCAGGTGTTTTGTATTTTTTCAACGGATAAAATATGACTATCCCAAACCACGGTACCTGGTTTTAAAGAGTTCAACAAAATATCCCTTAAAGGTCCCCTGTCAATTTCAGGTCTATGTTCTTTGTCACCAAATTTTCCGGAAATCCCTATGGCGTGTTCATCCGCATAAATTTTCGCCTGATTGTCCAGCACCCGAACTAATTCTGCTCCCGGTCTGTAATGAGCTTTAAATTCATTGAGCAAACCTGCTTTATCTAATGCCGCTAAACCTGATTCAGTATGTAAATCAAGGGTACCGCCCTGAACTCTTACATCTTTACTGATGTCTCTTTCGTAAACTTTAACATCTGCTCCTTTAAGTTGCAGAAGCCTTGCAAGCGTTAAGCCTCCGGGGCCTCCGCCAATAATGGCAATTTTCTTGTTTTGTATCAACATGATGTGAAGTATAGTTTGACTGTGCAAAACTATTCCTTCGGCAAGACCGATAATAGTATAAATCGGTCATTTTTGTTTTTGAATAATTCCTTTGGCACTACCCCCGAAAACTTTTTTATTTCTTTTATGAAATGGTTTTGGTCAGTAAAATTCAATTCGGGAAAAAGTTTTCCGTTCTTAATGTCTTTTAATGATGCTCTGAAACGGACTATTTTGCTGTATGCTTTTAATGAAATGCCAAACTGTTCCGTAAAATAACGATTTATTTGCCTGCTGCTCCAATGCACTTTTTCAGACAGTTCTTTTACCGGTGAAGAGCCGTTAGTGGAATAAATCAATTTAAATAGTTTTTCTTTTCTGCTGTCAATATCGGGCTTAATGAGTGTAAGCATTTTCGCGGAAATTTTTTTGCAAAAATTTTCAAAATCATTCAGGTCGGTTTGTGATATTCCCCAGAAATCAGTAGGCAAGAAATGAGCTTGATTTAATAAAAAGCCGGCTTTCATGTTTAACAAATATTCAATTGCAAGCAATTTAAAGCTAACGGCAAACATTATGGATTTAGGCAGAATTTTTGCCTGTACCGGTTCACTGCCCAATCCCATCAGCATTACATTATAGGGTTCGCTTGATGAATAGGAAAAGATAATATCAAATCTGCCATCAGGCAAAACAATAATATCATGCGCTGTTTCTGAATGATTAGTAAGCATCCAAAAACTTTCTACAAAGTTTAAAAGTGACAGGCAAGGTCGGATGGTGTTAGATTGAATTTTAGGATGTGTCATTTCATTCGAACGTTTTCGCTCAGGTTAATCTATTTCCGATATGTTCTAAATCTCTTTCAAATGCTTTATTAAATTCTTAATCCGTTCCATATCATTTTTAAATACCGGGTTTGCCTTTGCCTTCTCTTCCCAAAATATTATGTGTTTTTTAACTATTTCATTAAACACCGGATTCTTATTTAAATAGGCAGCGGCTATGCCATAAATAGGTTTCATAATAAGTTGAATATACTCTGGATAAATAGGCTTATCCCCATTTAACTCAGTGTCAAGTAAGGCGATATTATTCCTGTATTTATCAAACCATGCAAAGCCTTTTTCATTCATTAAATGAACAAAGTCATTATTTACCATTGGAATATCTTCATCCTTATCAATACTATATTGTTTGTTATTGATATCGTGTTTTAAGTATACGGAAGAGATAAGTATTGTACCGCGTTCTTTCCAATATACTTCATTAGTTCCTGAAAATGGATTTATTAATTCATTTAATCTATTTATTTTAAGTATCATACCGTAAGTTAAATAAAACCTTGTACCGACCTTTGCGCATGAAATTTGTATCTTCTCATATCCGTTGTCATCCTTTTTTATAAACTCAAATGTTTTTTTATCCGGTATAAATCCTTTTTCTTTAAAAAAAGATTCATTCAATACAAAAACTGTTTTAAGAAATTGATTTTTTGTCATGCGTGTTTTCTGTCGCTTTTTTAAAATGCACTATAACGATTTCGGGGGTTTAGGTTCGGCACAATTTGAACCCGCTGTATACCGAAACGTTCGTTTGCGTATTAGTGACTGTCTTTGCTGTCAATAGGCTCCCATAGTTCAATTTTGTTCCCTTCTGTGTCCATAATATGTACAAATTTCCCGAAGTCGTAAGTTGCAATACTGTCAAGTATAGTTACTCCGTTTTCTTTAAGCTTGTTTATAAGTCCTTCCATATTCTGAACCCGGTAGTTAATCATAAAATCCTTTTTGGATGGGGAAAAATAGTCATCTCCTCTTTTGAAAGGACTCCATTGAAGAGCGTTTATCTCATCGGGTTTGTTAATGTTACGGGATTCAAAACTTGTTGAACCCCATTCATTGATCTCAAGTCCCAGGTTTTTCACATACCATTCATTCGTTTCCTGCGGATTGTCTGAAAAAAAGAAAATGCCTCCTATTCCCATCACCTTTGGTGTTGTATCAACAGGTAGATTTGAGTTATCTGTTTGATTTTTTTGTTCTTCCATTTTATGTATTTTTAATTTTCAGATAATTATTGCAAGCCTGTTACGGGCACTTTTCTTTTTAGAATCCATGCACTGATTAAGGTTATTAAAATTCCGATAGGAAGTATTTCCCTATAAGTGTACATCGCAAAGAAAAATGGGTTGTGTTTGTAATTGTAACTTGCACTTTCTATGCTTTTAAGGGCTTTGATAAGTGCCGCACCTGATATACCACTTTCCTGCAATTGTTTAACCTGCATTGCAGAGTACTTGTCCATAAAATCGGGCATAAAGAAATGGAATTCCACCCCCCAAGTAATTACATAAATGGTAGAGGCGATAAAACTGATCAAAAAGCCGAGTAAAACCCCCTTGCCAAATGTTAGGGTTCCTCCTGTTTGTTTGTCACGGTAATTTTTAATGCCCACAAATATAAAGGAGAATGCTACAACCATGGCACTAAAGCCAATAATCATGCTGCCGTTTCCGGTTTCTCCTGCACCGCAACCCATTATTGCCATAGAAATTCCCATGAACACACTGATTATTACTCCTGAAATGGCTCCAAATACTAAGCTGGTTTTTTTCATTATATTTATTTTTAAATGATTAATATACCGCAAAAGTAACCTCGGTTTTTTCATTTTCCTTCATACTTTCGGATGATTTTGATACTATTATACTGCTTTCATACTAAAGTGTGAATGAAGCTAAAGTATGATATTCAGTCTTTTAGCTTTATCTACTGCTTGTGTTCGTCGTCCAATTTCAAAAAAACATTTGAGGAATGTGTTTTTACAGTATTCAAACTTATAAATAATTTCTCGGCAATTTCCTCATTACTTAAACCGGTAGCCATTAAATTTAATACATCCAGTTCACGTTTACTTATTCCCAACTTTTCTATTTCTTTTTGGCTAATCTCCGGTTGGGTGGTCGGCTTATCTATATACACTTCCTTTTCTATAATACGGATTTCCACTTTCGGATTAACAAGTTTAAGCGCCAACCAAATGCCCAAAATCGTAAACACAATAGCGATGGCGCCAATAAAAAAATCAAGCCGATAATTAAAAATAATGAAATGCGCTTCGAGCCATTTGATCAAAAATAATAACAAGGCCATGGAAATGCAATAGATGAGGATTTCTTTATGCTTTGTATTTAATTGTATCCCAAATTTCATATTTTACTTTTTACTGTTTAGTCGGTATATGCCGGTACATGCAATCCCCCGAAAAGCATTTTAGTTGACAATGACAGAGGAAAGATGAGATTATTATTACTACAATCATTTTGTCGTACTGTTTTTAAGCTGCCGCATAACATTTTGATGACAGAATTTTTTGGTTCAATACATCGGTGAATAAAACAAGCGGTTAGGTTTTAAGTAAATAAAATTATTTTTAAAGTCTATAATTGTATTAAATCGCTTCAAAATCTTGTTGCCAATATTTTCATTATATTCAACATTTTCAACTTCTTGTTGCTGAATAGAAAGAGGTATTTGATACATTTCGTAATTTCCTAATTTTAATTTCGGTAACGTCACTACTTTGCTCATTATTACATTTCCTGTACTGCCTACAGATTTACTTGACCCCATATTTTTCATTACATTATTTAGAGAATATTCTTTTGCGAATTTTTGTCCAATAGTCAATGCGCCATCCGAACCTGTGTCAAAGTCAAACCAACTTTCGCGCTCAATTCCATTTACAATTAATTTTACTTTTATATAAGGTATTCCTTCAATTAACTTAAACTCAAGTTTGGTATATTCAGCAATCAATTTTGGAAGAGATTGATGAATAACCAATATATTTTTTTCATAATCCATTTCAATAATTTTGTTTTCAAATGCTACCCAACCTAATACCAAATCAAATGAGGGATTCTTATAATCAATTGACAATAATGAAACATCTTTCCACATTAAATTATTAATTTCAATAGTATTTTTTGAGCTTTTCCCAACTACAGCTATACCGTCACTTCCGCCGTTTTCCTGACTTCCATCTATAGTAAGCTTTACTTTTTGGTTAATTAAGGATGATGTAATAACACAAGAGCCCGCTCCTGTATCAAATAAAAAGTCTAAACTATCAGAATTGTTTACCTTCCCTTTCAAGTGAATTCTATCATCCTTTCCAAGTGAAAAAGGCATCGTATCTGTAGTTTGATTTGTGTTTTTTAATCTTGTATAAACAAGTTTAGGTTCTAACGATGGTTTTCCTTTGATTTTTGAATTTATTTGTACGTATGCCGTGTCTTTACTATTTAACAATACGATAAAATCATATTGTTTGTTTGGTTTCACCAAAAAGGAGATGCTATCAATGTCAGAATAAAATGTAATTGTTTTGGTTCCAATAAACTGATTAGGTATAAAAACATCGGGTTTAACTTCCGGCAATATTGTCCAAACATCTTTGTAGTCAAAATCTCCTTCTTTTATGTTTATTGAGCTTTTGATAGTTTTAAGTACGGGCATTTTTTTTTGAGCATACATAAAATGTGTTGTTAGCGTCAGCAGGAAAAAGATTTGAATATTAAATTTCATTTTTCGTTTTGTTTAGTCTATTTGTATGGGTGTCGATAATATTGCCAACAACGTTTCGCGTTTAGATAAAGATACGATGTGGCTAAAATATTCAAATTTAGTAAAATACCCCAATTTGGGCAAACCCTTGTTAATTGCCGTTTTTTTTGTTTATCGTGTCTATTGCTTTTATTATTAATGGGTCTTGTTTGTTTTCAATGTCTTGCTTTGTATTTATAATTTGAAAATTTACAGGTACTCCTTTGTCTTCTAAAATTTCTTTGTTTATTGAAAAATACGCTTGATTTGAAAGTGTAAACGAAATTTTGTTTGAAAGTTCAACACCAAACATATCAGATAACATTCCCGAAGTATTGGTTCCAACTGTCGCTACATTATTCTGTTTGTATAATGAAATTGTAAAGTCTTCTGCTGAACTTGCCGTTTTGTCGTTGGTAAGAATAATTACTTGTTTTAAATATGTAGTTCCGTTGTTAGGTGAAATATATTGAGGCTCTAATGGCGAAAAACTTTCATAATTTCCTTTTTTCTTTATTGCTTTGTAATGTGTCAAGGTTTTTTTAATTACAAATCTTGAAGCCAATTCAAGTCCACCGTGTCCGCCGCCATTTGCTCTTAAATCAATGATAAGTGCATTAGTATTTGAAACTTGATTTAGCAAACTGTCAAAAAGTCGAAGCATTAATTTTGTGTCCTCAATTTCTTTTGGGTCATCAAATAAACTTTCCGGGTCCGCGAAACATCTTGCTATTCTAATATATCCAACTTGTTCAGATTTTGAAAAGTAATATAAATGCTCGTTTTTAAAAATTGGCCCAACGCCAACAGGTTTTTGAAAACTATTTTTAATTAGAGTTGTATCAACTGTTTGCCAAAATTGTTTTTCAATACCTTTGAATTCTTGTCTGAATTGAGAAGGTTTCTTTGATTTATAAAGAATTTCTCCGCCTTTTGAAATTGTAATATGTCCGTCTTTTAAAGGTTCAACCATTTGTCCTAAAATGGAAACAAGTTCATTTTCTTTTGTTATTTTTGATACAACCGGTCTATACTTTTTATACGTGCTGTCCCAATTAACATTCTTCAATTTAAAGAAAGCGTAATTATCTTTAAAAGCCGTCCAAAATGTTTCAAAATCCTTTTCAGGTTGGCTCAACTTTTTTGTTGTCTGTCCAAAAGCAAAGTTTGAAACTAAAACTAAAATTACAACTATTCTTGTCATTTGTTTCAATGTTGAGAGTTATCTCGGTAAAATAGCAGGTAACGTTTTCGCGGTTTGCTTCGGCCGAATTGGAACCGTTGTCTACCGAAATGCTACTACTAACAAAGATACTATGTTCATGGACTTTTGCAAAGCGAAAATAATTGTCTTTCGCGGAGCGATCGCTTTTGCAAAAGCTTTGATTTCTGCTAGGCTGGGGCGAATCGCGTGTTAGCACTTGTACATTACATATTGCTATTTTAATTTCAATATAGTATTGTCATTGTATGTTACGTATTTGTCATACTGTTTAAAACCAATTTCATTTACGCCTTGGTGAAAAATTCTCTTTCCGTTTATTGTCTTATAAATTCCATTAGCCACCCAGTTTCTTTGCTCCCTCTTCATTTTTTTTGTCGGGTATGATTCTCGGCATGCTACAGGTCTTAATATATATGTCGAGTCACTATATATTTCTAATGTCATTTTCTTTATAAAGTTTGTCTTTATGCTACAAGGCCCTTGCCAAAAATATGTTCTATAATTTGTTTTGGTGGATTCTGCTTTTTTTGTGATAAGCAGTTTTGTCCGTACAGTGTAAACACAATTGTCAGGATTATAGTTGTCAGTTGAGTCATGGTATAAATGCATTAGTGCTAACTACTTATACCCGCCATCATATTGCGCTTATCATACTATAATCAGGCAGATACTCGCCATAAAGCAGCCGGTTGTTTTTCTAAATTTAATCAAATTTTTTATAAATAATTAAAGAGTGATGTCATGTTTTGTAAACTTTTAGTACCCACATGAGTATAAATTTCTTTGGTTCTACTGCTGCTGGCCGTATTCTTTTTTAAAATGCCGCTTGCTAATGCAAATTGCCATTCCCTTTATAAGGCCGCGTTATGCTTTTCAGTAAAACAGATCGCAAAAGGTAACTACACATTTGCTTTTGCCGGCGGCGCAAAACGTTAGCAAAAAACAACTACTAAAGCTAAACATACATTGCCTTTACTGTCAAGCTTTATTGCCCAATCCGTTTTTCAGATTTCGACCCAATAATAGTATCACCGTAGTTTTTTAACTTGTCCGAAACAATTTCTTTGTCGGAAACTGCATCTTTGTCCGAGCAAGAAGCCAAAACAATTAAGCTAAATAATATTGATATAATTTTTGTCATAACATTGCACCTAACGTTTTGGAGCTACTTGCAGTTTTTTGCTATGTCAAGTTACGCATTTGAGCGCTAACCCGCAAAAAATTGCAAGTAGGTGCTGTTACCAGATGGTGGCGGCACACAGGTAAGTCGTGTTGACGTGTCTGCCGATTAATTTAAAAGTTTGCAAACATAATGAAGACGAGCTTTCCGTTTTCGAACGTAAACTCAACTGTCGGCTCGGCCTCAGGATCGTCTTTTGATTTGCGAATAACGTTAAGACTTTTATAATTAGAACCAGACTTACCAGTTAACATACTAAAAAGTGAAGGTATTTGATGGGAAGGATTTCCTGATTTCGGAAATTGTTTTTTGAATTGCTCAATAGTGTATGATTTGTAAAACTTTGTGTCACCGTAAGTAATTGTTTTATCTGTTGTCTGAAAGTCGATGGTGAAAGGAATTATTATGTTGTCATAACCATACCACATGTCAATGCCATTATAATGCAGAGTTACTATATCGGGATTTTTGGCTTTCGCAACAACATTATCCAGGTCAGCTTTTGATTTAACTGGATATTCGGTTTTAGCGATGCTGACTTTTGTCGGAATACCCATATCCGTGATAAAAGCGTCGTATTTGCCATATAAAAAAGTCTTGCCGATGGTTAATTCGTAAGCGTCAATAATGTCCTTGTCATTAGAAGTTTTTTGTTGGTTTGAGATTAAAGTGTCGGACTTCTCGTTTTTGTCCGCCGAAATGTTACAAGCCAAAAGACCTGTCAACGTTAAAATATATAGAGCGTTTGTCATTATCGTAATTGTCTTAAATTCTGTCCAGCGGAATTGTCCGCCCACTTACCCATAACGGATTGCAAGCAGGCGTAAGTTTTTTGCTTGTCCAAGTTACGCATTTGAGCGTTAACCCGCAACAAATGGTCGCAAGGATGCTGTTAGTGGTAGTTTATGGCACAACTACGTTTAGTTAGTCAGCTCGTAGATTTGTTTTTTTAGTGAAGTCAGGAAGTCTGCCTGAGGAACGACAATTGTTTTAGGAATGTCACTACGAAAGTCGGTTACATTGTCGAAATAGTGAGACGGATCATTGATGTTAACTCCCCAGCCCTCTTGTCTTGAAGTCCCATAGGCAATTTTCAATTTGTTGCTTTGTTTGTCAATTTTTAAACAACCAGTATATTGATCGGAGATGTCTATGGGGAAATATTTTGTTTGTCCGTCTTGCATTTTTTCGATTTGAGTCACCCACTGCTTGATAAAGTCTGCTATGCAATTTTTAACGTCCTGAAAATCTTCAAAAGGTTCAGCGGCAATTCCAAAATAATAAGTGTCGAAACTCAAGTTTGCAGTAAGGTCCTTGATGGAAAACTTTAAATCGTCATGTCCGTCTTTTTCGATAATGTCTATTTGAATGATGTCGTCCATAAATTACCACTAACGTTTTGCAGCTACTTGCAGTTTTTGCTAAGTCCAATTTATGCATTTGAGCATTAACCCGCAAAAAATTACGCTTGCTTGCTGTTATGTGCAGTATTTTAATTTTCGCTTTCCAATGTCTTAATAGCCCACTCAAAGTATTTAAAGAGACTAGGATTTTTTTCTAATTCGATCGAAGCTTCATTACTTAAATGAACTAACTGATTTCTCAATTTCCAAACGGCATAAAATTCATTTATTGTGCCTTGATCATAAAAATCTTTTAGTCTGTTTAAAATTTGCGAAACATTTGTCCTGTTGTCACGAGCTATTTGGAGTTTGTCAGCCTTTGCTAATAATGCCTGTTCAAAAGCAACGCCAGCTTGCATTAAACCCGCAAGAACAAAGCCGCTGTCTATTGCTTTTTTAGCGGTTGCTAACAACGGGTTTTCAAAAGTAGCTGTCGTTTTGGGTTGCTGAAAAGAAAAAGCTTGAAGTTTTGATATTGCTTTTTTCAAATCTAAAATACCAGTCTGAAGATTAGCATAATTCGAAGAGTCATTTATTTCTTTCGAAGTCCTTAAGTACTGTCCCACAATCCACATTAAAAAGAAAAAAGTCCCTGAGAAATAGTTTACAAATGTCATTACTGAACGCTTGTCTGCGGTTGCCATACAATAAGCTATACTTGCATAAGCTACAGCAAGTAAAAGAGGAATCCAACTAATTTGAAGTTGTCGAAGGAGTACTTTTTTATTCATCAGAATTTATAAATTAGTCGTCTGCGTTACCTAACATGCCTGGCATTTCATAGATGAATTTAAGAAGCATTGCAGTGAATGTCAAAATTAGTTTTGCTTCGTCTTTGGTCTTTAAGCTTATACTGTGATTTGCTTCGTTACCCAATTTTCGAATAGAGTCCACCCACTTTTTGCCGTTTTTTGGAATGTGTCCATTGTCATTTAAAAAATTTACATAGAACGCAAAAGCTTCTCCTTCTTTCGCGCCTTCAGCTACAGAAATATTCATTAGAAGTTTTCTACAACATATTACAGAAGAAGTAAAAGCCGAAACAGAAAAGCAAGATCTGGCTTCGTCATACAAAGCTTCAATACTAGCATTATTTATGTGTCGAACGTTTTCGCCGAATTTTGATCCAGGAAACTGAAATTCATTTTCGTCAAAGTATGTAGGCCCACCACAAAAATGGCATATGTAAATAAAGGAAGTCCGCATACTGCCTCTATGGTCGCGATAACCGCCTACGTAGCCGTCTTCTTCTGCAATACTTTCATTGCAATGTCCGCAAACATAATTTTTAGAAGGAAGTTTAATTGTCTGGTCCCATTGAGGTTTCATAGTTTATCGTCTTAATATTGCACATAACGTTTTGGGGCTTTGCCTAGTGCGGTTTGAAACATTTTCTTACCGAAATATTACTGACAAAGATACTATGTTTGTTGCCATTTGCAAAGCGAAAATAATTGTCTTTCGCGAAGCGACCGCATTTGCAA
>JANYGK010000054.1 GCA_025362395.1 Bacteroidota bacterium | reverse complement strand
ACTTTCAAAAGAGTAACCCCTCGTATCGGCAAATATTTTAGGTTTAATAATCAGCAGATCTTTTATACCGGTTTTTATTATTTCCATAATTTTTTTAAAAAGTTTTTTCTCGAATCATTTTTAACCACCGTGCTATAATATCCATTGCCGTAACCATAGCCGTAACCATAGCCGTAACCGTACTTATAGCCGTAAGCTGAACGGGAGGTATCAACCCCGTTTAAAATAATTGAAAGATTTTTAATACTTGTTTCATGCGATAATTTATCTAAGATTTGCACAAACGCTTTTTTAGAATAATCGGCCCTGAAAACATAAATAGGGAAATCAGCTTTTTGAATAGTCGTTATACCGTCTGTTACCAAGCCAATCGGTGGATTATCAAACACAATGTAATCGTACGTTTTCTTTAATTCTTCGATCATTTCATCCAGCCTTACATCAATAATTAATTCGGAAGGATTAGGCGGTATAGGTCCCGCGGTAATATAATCCAACCCCTGAAAATTACTTTTATTGATACAGGATTCTATAGAGGTCATATTTGTAAGTATGGTACTCATACCAATATCGTTTGAAACTCCAAAACCTTTATGGATTTTCGGTTTTCTCATATCAAGATCTAATAAAATAACTTTTTTGCCTGCATAGGCTAATATACCTGCGAGGTTTAAGGCAACAAAGGTTTTTCCCTCACCCGATATAGAGGATGTCACAGCTATTAATTTCGGGCCTTCCGTATTTTTTATAAATTGTAAATTGGAACGGATGGTTCTGAATGCTTCCGCAATTTGCGACTTAGGGTTTTTATCAACCACCAGTTGTGAAACAGGTACGTTACTTTCAAAAATAGGTATAATCCCTAAAACAGAAACAGAAGCGTCGGTGTTTTTAATGATATCATTTAAAGAAGTGATCTTATCATGAAATATATAGCGTATAAAAATAACGAGGGCAGATAACAAGAGCGCGCTTAAAATAGAAATAAGAATAGCGTTTCTTCTGTTAGGAGAAACCTGTTCTCCAATATTTATAGCTTTTTCCAGGATAACATTCTGTGATACAAAACCGGCTTTTGAAATAGAGAATTCTGTTTTTTTCTCTAATAAAAGTGTATAATACTTTTCACTAATGCTGAACAGCCTCATTAAACGGGCATGTTCCATATCTTCATCGGGTGAGCGCTCATATTTACTTTTAAACTCGGTCGATTTCTCCATAAGGTTCGTATACTTCGATTTGTATTTTAACCTTACAGAATTAAGACTTTCAATCAATAATTTTTTTTGGGTTTCAATATTAAAATTGATCTGCTTAATGTTTTCACTGTTTGGAGTAACTTGGTAAAGTAGATTTTCTTTTTCTACAAGCAGTTTTTTAATAGTTTGAGTATACTCCCTGATAGAATTTTCATATTCTGTACCTGCGATTAAAGAGATAAGCTGATAGGTATCTATACTTATATTTTTAGAAATATTTGACTGTAATTCGGCCAGTAATTTTTCCTCCAGATCAACTTTCAGCATTTCATCTTCAATATTAGTTAAGCGCATCATATTTGCGCTTATCAATGCATCTTTATCTGTATAATTTTTTTCCTTTCTGAAATCCTGCAAATTATTTTCAGATATTTTTAATTCATCATATACCATTTTTAACTGCCCGTCAATAAAACTGATGATGCTCTTAGAACTTTCACTTTTTCTTTCTACATCAAAATATAAATATTCTTCTGTTACAACGTTTACAAGGTCTTTAGCTTTTTGCGCATTGATATCTTTTACGGTTACCAAAATAGTTTTAGCCGATTCATTTAATAGTTTGATTTCAAGTTTAGACTGTAATTCGGAAGTCACATCATCCACATTTTTAATAATAAAATAAGATTTATTATTAGAGGCCAAGTTTGATAGGATTTGTTGTTTTTCCATAGTAGTATTTAAAGAAATACTAATGTCAAAATATTCTGAATTAATAACGTTATTGGTAATAAACGGAATACTGTGTGGCCTGCCTTCAGCATTAAAAGAAAGAGTACCTGAACTAATGTTATTAAATTTAATATAAATATTAGTGCCGTAAATGCTATTCCGTTTAATATTAAATTTTACAAAGTAGGGCGACGATTTATACAGCTCATTATTTTTAAAAGTTCCCTCGTTGAAATAACTCATCTGCACATCGGATTTTTCGACTACCCGTTTTAAAAATATTTTTGAACGGATCTGTTCAATTGCTTCCGCTATTTTATTGGTTGAACCGTCAAACTTATTGATTTGTAATATTTGTGAAGCTTCTGTATTATCATTGATTTGAATAATAGCGGAAGATTGATAAATAGGCTGGCTGTATCTTAAATAGATAAAGGCGGCGCTCACACATAAAATAAAAAAACCTACCGAGAACCATACACTTCTTCTGATAATATAAAATATCAATCCAAGATCCAGCTCACTGCTAAATTTAGATACACGTTCCCTGTAGCTGTCTATCCCTGTATCCGATTGGTTCTGTAACAAATTATTTTTTTAAGTAAGCATATAACAAAATCGTACTTGTTATGAGCGTTAAAAGCGGGGTTATTTCTCCTAACAATGTTTTGGTAAATCTGTAGCGCGGTTCTACATACACTATATCATTAGCCAATACAACTGTGTTGCCTGCCTTTAAACCTGAAATTTCTGATAAGTCCATTAAAAACACCTGCGGTTTTTTATTGGCTTCATTACGAATCAGTTTAACCTTATAAGCCTTACCGTCTTCCGCTATTCCCCCTGTTAAGGCTAGTACTTCAATAACTGTTGTATTGTTGTTGGCTAAATTAACAACCTGGGCTTTTCCGCCGTTACCGGGGAAAACAATAACGCGTTTATTGGTTACCTTTACCGTAATAAAAGGTTTTACATAGAATGTGTCATAAACCTGTTCTAAAAAAATCTCAGTCTCTCTAATAGTTAATCCGGCCAACGAAACATAACCTATAAGCGGTAATTTTGTTCTTCCGTCCCTTTCAACAACATAATTTATTTCAAATGAAGTAAAGTTAACTGTATTAGCTAAATCAATAATTTTGAAACCGTCATTTGAATAAATCTTAACGGTAATCAAATCGTTCTGCGCAATTCTGTATTCCTGATAAGAAAGGGAATCGCTTAATTTATCATACGTATAATCTTTTGGTGTTTTAAGCATGAGGTTCGATCTTAAAACTTTACAGGAAGAAAACCAAATAATTGAACTTAAAATAAAGAAGTATTTAAAAAAACGCATAGCTGTTTGTTAGGGTGAGCAAAGTTAAGATTTATCCTATAATATCAAAAACCATGCTGTATTAATAAGCTTTTATACAATTTCTCCATATCGCTTACTAACCTTAGATAGCTGAATTTTGAAAGGCTCCAATTTTCGCCTGTTTTTTCTCTTTGTATATTCTTCGAAAAATTGCGGCAGGCAAGAGATAAGTTAAAGAAATAAGCCTCCCGGTCAGTTACTTCAGAAAGTAATCCACAGTTGGGGTGAAGCACATCTTCAATGCCGCCTACATTGGTTGCAACTATATATTTACCTGCCGCTTGAGCTTCTATAATACTAACGGGAGTGCCCTCGTTAAGAGAGGTTAGTGCTACTATATCAAGCCCGTGCAACGCCCACTCTATATTTTTGATCCATGACGTAAAAATTACATCGACCTCCTCTTGATGGTTTTCTGAAAAAGAAATATCAAATTCCTTGCAAAAGCCCATGATTTCATGTTTAATGTCACCATCGCCAATAATAAAAGCTTTAAAATTTAAGGCCCCGGTTTTTTTTAAATGAGACAATGCTTCAATAAATAGCCGGTGGTTTTTTACCGGAGCCAGCCGTCCTATGATCCCAATCGCAATTTGATTATCGGATAAATGATAGTGGTCCCTGAAAGTTTTTCTATTCTCTTCCTTATTTACGGTAAACCTTTGCAGATCGAAGCCTAATGGCACTACATGGATATGTTCTTTATGAGTGATTTTAAAAGTTTCAGACAATTCCTGCTTTTGCTTTTTACTGATAGCCACAATAGCTGTTGAACGTTTAGCCAAGTAACGCTCAATAAAAATATAAAATGCTGTTTTTAATTTGCCGAAATAGGAATGAAATACGTGTCCGTGAAACGTATGTACAATTATAGGCACTTTACAGTGTATGGCTGCTAAACGACCCACCGCGCCTGCTTTAGACGCATGCGTGTGAACTATATCAGGCTTAAACTCTTTAATAAGCCGCTTAATTTCTTTATAAGCATTATAATCGGCCTTAAAATTTATGCTGCGTTGAAATTGATTTAAAACCTTTGGTTTTAATCCTAAGCCTAAAGGAATGTATAATGAGCTGTCTTCTCCCTCTTCTTCAGGGCCGCCAACCAATAAGGTTTCGAACTCGGGTTCTAAAAATTTCGATAAATAGCTTACATTGTAGGTGATTCCTCCAATGTTAAACCGGTTAATAATGCGCAGTACTTTAGGCAAATCTTAAATAAAATTAAGTTCCAAAGATAACTTTTTAAAGTCAATACCGTCAAAATTACCTGAACTCATCATTAACAACACGCTCTGTTTTAATGATTTAGATTTAAGGTATGTTTCCAGAGTTTTACTGTCCGTAAACACTTTCAGGTCTTTTCGGTTAAAATAATTAAAGACCTGTTCTTCGGTAATGGGTTTTAATTTTTTATGTTCAATCGTATGCGGGTTAAAATAAACGATTGCTTCATCCGCATCATTCATGGCACCATTATATTCTGCTAAAAATGTTTCGTTTAAACTACTGAAGGTATGCAGCTCCATACACGCAATAACATGCCTATCGGTAAACTGTTGCTTTACCGCCTGCGTAGTGGCTTTGAGCTTGGATGGTGAATGTGCAAAGTCTTTATAAAATGCAAAATCATTTGTTTTGGTAACCAACTCTAAACGTTTGGCCGCGCCTTTAAAAGACTGTATGGCTTTATAAAATAGAACATCAGTCACGCCAAGTTTATTACAAACCAACCGTGCACCGCTCATATTCATTAAATTATGATTCCCGAATATTTGTAAGGGAACATCGTTGGTGTTAGTTTCTAAAATGGTAGTTCCATTTACAATACGGTGTTTAGGAACAGAGTAAGGAATCTTTTCAATATGGTTTGCTTGTCCCGAATAGTCGGCTACTTTTTTTAATTCTGCATCTTCTGCGCAATAAATCAGTACACCATTAGGTTCAATAAGGTCGACAAACTTTTCAAATTGATTTATGTAAATACCGAAAGTGGGAAACACATTAATATGATCCCAGGCAATACCGCTTAATATGGCAATGTTTGGTTTATATAAATGGAATTTAGGTCGCCTGTCAATAGGTGACGCCAAATATTCATCGCCTTCAATAATAGCAATAGGCGCCTCTTTAGTGAGCTTAACCATCGTATTAAAACCTTCCAACTGCGCACCTACCATAAAGTCGGTATCTATGCCGTGGTAATTTAATACATGCAGTATCATAGCAGTAATAGTTGTTTTACCGTGACTTCCGCCAATCACTACACGGGTTTTATCTTTTGTAGCCTCATAAATGTATTCAGGATAGGAGTACACTTTTAATCCTAATTCTTTAGCGCGCATCAGCTCAGGATTATCTTCCCTAGCGTGCATCCCAAGGATAACAGCATCTATATCTTTTGTAATTTTTTCAGGAAACCACCCTATCTCTTGCGGTAAAATACCGGCAATTTTTAAACGTGTTTTTGAGGGCTCGTTTATTTCATCATCACTACCGGTAACGTTAAATCCTTTTTCGTGTAAGGCCAAAGCCATATTGTGCATAGCGCTTCCGCCGATAGCAATTAAATGTACGCGCATAAGTTTGAGAAATTGTTTACTGCGAAGTAAATGGTTTTAAACAAAAAATGCAGGTCTGTAGAGCCTGCATTTTAAACAATAGGTTGTTAAGTATTAAGCCATAGCCGGTACACGTACCGATACATTTTCAGGCACCGGTAAGCGGCCTAAATTATATAACAGCTTAGTATGGCCTGCTAATGCGCCGACAAATGTTTTTTTAGAATAATACGGTAAATTAAATTCTTTGGCGGTTTGTTCAATAATCGGTGCTAGTTTTTTATAATGCACATGGCAAATATTTGGAAATAAATGATGTTCTACTTGAAAATTTAAGCCGCCTACAAACCATGAGAAAGCCCAACTTTTTTGAGCAAAATTAGTAGTTGTTTTTAATTGATGAGCTGCCCAGTCGTCTTCCATATTACCGGTTTCGTTTGGTAAAGGAAACTCTGTTAAGTCAATAACGTGTGCGGGTTGAAATATCATCGCCAGGATCATTCCGCATACGTAATGCATAATTAACCAACCTGTAATAATTTGATACCACGGGTTTTCCATAATCAATAAAGGTAAACCAAGACTGTAGCCTAAATAAAACAGTTTATTTAAAATAAGCAGAAAAAGCTCTTTTTTATAGGTAGTTTTTCTTACTGTCAGTAAACCCATTTCATTGTAGCGCGAAAGTTGTTGAAAATCTTTTGTAGTAGCCCACATAATAGTCATTAAGCCGTAAAAAAACCAGGCATATAAGAATTGTAGTTTATGTACTTTTTTAAGGGGGGCATGCGGATCGAACCGCAGAAAGCCTATCGGAGCAATATCTTCATCATGATCATGAATATTGGTATAAGTATGGTGCAAGGTATTGTGCTGTAGTTGCCAGTTAATGGAGCTGCCTCCAATAAAGTTCATACTTCTGCACATTAAGGCATTTAGTTTTGCATTACGTGCGTACGAGCCATGGTTGGCATCATGCATAATTGAAAGCCCTATGCCGCTCATTCCAAAGCCCATAATGACACATAAAAGTGACTCGAGCCATAAATTATCAAACGTATTAGTGATTAAAAGGAAAAACGGAGTAAAATATAAGGCAAACATAAAGATGGATTTTATGACCATTTTATAATTGCCGTAACGCGAAATGTTGTTTGTTCTAAAGTACTCGTCAACTCTTTTTTTTGCGGTTAAATAAAAAGACCGGTTTGCTGTGTTAAATCGGATTGAATTAGAAGCCATTTAAATGTAATGTTTAAAATTAACATGCAAATATAGCATTAAAACCCAAAAAATCAATAGGCTAATCCGTTAACAATGAATAAAATACGGTTAATAACTCCTGCCGGTACGCTGTTTGTTTGTTTTTTGCAGACCAAACTTATAAGTAAAGCGATAAAACCGTTTTCGAAAAGGTTTCAACTTCTTCAAAGGTGTTTTTTATGCCTAAAGCGATCCGGATACAATTTTCAGCCTCTTCTTTTAATAAACCCATACTCATTAATACATGCGAAGGTTCGGCTTGTGCGGAAGTGCATGCAGAGCCTAAGGAGACGGCATATTTGTTTTTTATATGACTAAAAAGCGTACTTCCGTCTTTTAGCTTAGGAAAATACAGGTTTGATGTGTTATACAAACGGTACCTGGTAGAACCGTTAATTCTTAGATCAGGTATTTCGAGCAACTGATGCTCGATGTACCCTCTTATTTTAGAAATGTGAGTGTTATTATCCCAAAACTCAGCGCGGGCAATTTCACAGGCTTTTCCTAAACCCACAATGCCGGTTACATTCAAAGTACCGCTGCGTTTGCCGCCTTCGTGCCCGCCACCGTGCATAAGCGGAATAAGGCTGACCCGTGGATCTTTTCGTCTTATATATAAAGCCCCGATTCCTTTTGGTCCGTATAGTTTATGAGCGGAAATGCAACACAAGTCCATTCCCATTTCATTTACATCTATAGGCAGTTTACCCGCCAACTGTGTGGCATCGCTAAAAAACAAGGCATTATGTTGATGTGTAATTTCTGCTATTTTTTCCAGATCCTGCAACACCCCGGTTTCATTATTGGCAGCCATTATCGTTACTAAAATAGTTTTGGATGTAAAGCTGCTTTTTAGTTCATCCAAATCAATTCTTCCTTCCCTGTCTACGTTTAAATAAGTAACGGTTGCACCAAGCTCTTCTAAATAAGCACAGGTATCCAATACAGCCTTGTGTTCTGTTTTGCAGGTAATGATATGATTACCTTTTGTTTTATAGGCTTCAAAAACGCCTTTTATAGCCATGTTTACAGCTTCGGTAGCACCTGATGTAAATACAATTTCATTAATTTCCGAACCCAAAAAGCCGGCAACTTGCTGTCTTGCTTTTTCAACCGCCCCTTGTGCATGCCAGCCAAAAGCGTGCGTGCTGCTCGATGCGTTTCCGAAATGTTCCGAAAAATAAGGAAGCATCTCTTCCAAAACTCTTTTATCTACAGGTGTTGTAGCGTTATAATCGAAGTAAGTCAAGGTTTAATTTTATTTATATTAGCTAAACGCAAAAGTATTAAAAGATATAAGATTAAAGATCATATCTACATAAAATCAATCTTCAATCTTACTACTTTAATCTTTTTTATCTTTGTTTTACATTCTCTCCGGCACATTTTAAAAAAGTATAAAATCTTAAGATTAAAGATCATGTCTATATAAAATCAATCTTCAATCTTACTACTTTAATCTTTTTTATCTTTGTTTTACATTCTCTCCGGCACATTTTAAAAAAGTATAAAGATCTAAGATTAAAGATCATGTATATAAAATCAATCTTTCATCTTACTACTTTAATCTTTTTTATCTTTGTTTTACATTCTCTCCGGTACATTTTAAAAAAGTATAAAGTCTTAAGATTAAAGATCATATCTACATAAAATCAATCTTCAATCTTACTACTTTAATCTTTTTTATCTTTGTTTTACATTCTCTCCGGCACATTTTAAAAAAGTATAAAGATCTAAGATTAAAGATCATGTATATAAAATCAAT
>JANYGK010000008.1 GCA_025362395.1 Bacteroidota bacterium | reverse complement strand
CCATTTGGTAAAAAAAGCTTTATCTACAGCAGCCATAAAATTGTGGTTACTGTCTTCATCAAAAATAGAGATACCTATAGAAGAGCCCTGATTGGCAGGTTTAATGACCATTGGGAAACCGATCTCTGCTTTTGCTTTTTCCCAAACGCCTTTTATATTTCCGCTGATCCAATCATCCCGGTCAATCGTAAAATACTTGGGGCTGTTAAAGCCTGCGTTAACCATTAATTTTTTCTGAACACTTTTATCTATTCCTATTGCACTCGGTAAAATTCCACTTCCTGAATACGGAATATGTAAATACTCCAACAAGCCTTGTATGCGGCCGTCTTCGCCGTAAGGACCATGTAATGCAAGAAATGCAAAATCAATTAATTCGGATAACTGATTGACTTCTATTTTTTTTCCGATCTCTGAAATTAATTCATTCTGTTGCGGAACGGTAAGCATACCAAGGTTTTCGGCATAGTATTGAAAATCGGTATTAGAGGCCGGAATAAATTCCACAGGCGGATAAAAATCACGAATAGTTCCTTTGTAAACAAAGTTCCAATCGAGTAAAACAAAATTTCCAAAGGAATCAACGAAAAGGGGAATCGCTTCAAAAATAGATTTATTTAAATTATCATATACTGTTCTTCCGCCGGCAAAAGAAATTTCACGCTCCTTTGAGCGACCTCCAAACACAATTCCTACTTTAATTTTAGACATGCTATACTAGTTATGAGTTATGAGTAATAAGAACTAATTCTACACTCAAACCGCTTTATTTGAAGCTTAAAGTTAAGACGGTAAAGGAAGATTTGTTCTTTTCCAATAAGAAACTATGAACCAAAGATTGTTAAATAATTTGGACTAAAAACACTCCCCGATGGTAAAATAAAACCCTTTGTTGTAATTATCGGAGTAACCGTAATCTACTCTCAGGTTCAGCTTTTCTTTTTCTAATATGGAAAGCCTTAAACCGCCGCCAAAGCTGTATTTAATACTTCCCGTATTAATATCTTTAGGTTTATTATATACATCGCCAAAACCACCGAAAACACACAGACTGATGCGCCATACAATAGGCGCCCTGTATTCTGCAATAACCGAATACATAGAGTTATCCCTGTACCTGCCCTGGTAAAAACCGCGTAAATTATTTGCGCCACCCAGCGTAGCGAGCGAGCGATAAGGCGTATTACCAAAGGTATAGTAATTGTATAACTGGCAGGCAATGATGTGTTTTTTAAATACTTTTTTAAATAAGCGAACCTCTGCCATCCACCGGTTAAATGAATAATCGGAAACAAAACCTTTATTATAAGTCGTGAACTGAGTTTGTGCGAACATGCCTTTTGTGGGCCAAAAGGTGGAGTTACGCGTATCGTAGCTAGCTGTTAGGCCAAGCCCGAATACGTTATAATTTGTTTTACCGTAAAATGGTGTAGCATCCATTAAACCGCCTTCCGGGTATCTTATTTTAAATATATTCTGAAAGTCTTCCAAAACGCCGAAGAATACATGTTTTGAAAATTTACGTTTAATGTGTGCCGTGAGGTTAAAATTTTCGAAGGCATATTTTTCTACATCTTCGTTTTTACTATACTGCCCTATGCCCCAAAATTTATCGGGAAAATAACTGTGTGTGGTATTAAAATAAAGAATATATTTTTCTTTGGGAAAATAAATGGTGGCATCGGTAGATTGAATGTTTTGCTGACGCTGAGAAAAAATTCCCACTGCCTGCACAACCGATACACGCGTAAGGCTGTCTTTTTTTGAGGTAGTTTTAAAATAGACTGCCCCTGTTGCGCCGTATGCCCAGCCCGTTTCAGGGGTTCTGAATAGTGTAGGAACAGCAAGCCAGGTCACTTTTTTAGACGTATCGGGCCTGAATTGTGCGTATACAATTAACGGAAAACAGAAAATGAGTATCAGGAATTTACTATACAATCAGGATTAAAAATTAAAAAGTTTAGAAAGTTAAAGAGTTTTTCAGGAAACACTATATCTATTGCGGTAAAGCATGTCCTGTTTTATTCATAAAAAAATTCATTAACCGATAAGTAACTAAAGCATCCATTTCGCAGTAATCAATTAATTGTTGTTTAGTGGTTTCCGTTTCAATAGTATTTTGAACTAACAGACTTTCGTAAATATACATGGCGCTAATACCGGACTGTATATCTAACTCATTAAACCCGGAGGCTTCACTGACAACAGGAGCAAGGCTTTTAAGCGTAAAATTTCCATTCATACCCGGGTGGTAATAATTTCCTTTTCGGATAGGTTCTGCCAGATCAATAATTTTCGATTTAAGCTTGGCAATATCATTCCTGTATTCCGGAAATAATTCTGCCAATTGATTCAACACTGTTTCTTCCAGTGATTTATCAAACATTAAAATTGAGTTAAATTCTTTGGTAGCCGATAAAATATGCTCCAAAAATTCTTTGCGAAGATCTTCTTCAATCGGTTTAAAATAGCTGTAATGTTTTAATATGCTATTATCTTCATGAATCATAGAAAACAAAAACGGAATTTGTTGAAATGGTTTTGTTCCTTGGTAATAAGGAATAGCAGGCATCCAAACTTCTACATCCAAACTGCAAACCGGTAGTTTAATATTGGAAAGAAATGTTTTTACTTCTTCGGCATAGATCTGTTCTTTTTGTTCAATCGCAGCCTTTACCTGCACTCTGATTTCTTTTTGAGTAATTGTACTAATATCTATTTGATCGATGCGCTTAATATTAGTGTCATATAATTCAAACATGGCCTGTTTGGTTAATTTACCAAGTGTAAGCACAGAGGCAGGATCATTTGTGTTTTTCCAACAGGTTCCTAAAAAGTCACATTCATACGGTTGAAAACAATGTGTCCCGATTTTGATGTCCGGGATTTTTCCCTGCTCTAAAGTCAGCTTTGCCAACTGCGTTTTATGTGCAAAATACTCTGTATTTTTAATAGCGTCTTTTAAAATAGACGTTGTTTTAAAAAGACCCCCAATTTCTAATTCACCTTGCAAAGTGTATTTTGGATTTAATGTTAACAGGTTAAAATCAATAAGACCGGGCAAGCAATTTTTGATCACATAATATTGAAAGCAAGCATCTTTTACATAGGTATCCGTTATTTTTAAAGAACTTTTTACTTCGTAAGCGATCCATTGATTATCCTGCTTATGCAAAATATCAACCATTACGAGCAAATTATCATAAATAAAGGTTGCCTCATAAATGGTCCGGATCCCCTGTGCAATAAGGTCTTTCGTTTTTTGTGCAAATGCCTGTTGATCTCTTTTTTCACCTGCTGTTACATCAATGCCTCCCGGAAATAAGTGTTGGGCAAAGATCCCTACATCAGTTCCGCGCTTAAAAATAAATTGCTTATCCTTTGACAGGGCATCGCGCAGATAAGGATGGTTCTTATATAAGTAAAAATGTTTCAGGCATTGTTCCGCTTTAATAAAAGCTGATTTACTGATTGGCGAGCTCATAGGCATTTGGTCATGCTGTTCCAAAGCAGGTCGGCCGATCTATCCCAGGAAAATAATTCTTTCCTTTTTTTACCGTTCTTTATTAATTGATCACGTAGAGATTCGTTATGATATACCTCTATCATTCCTTTAGCGATACTCTTTACCTCGAAGGGGTCTACTGTAAAGCCTGCATCACCGGCAATTTCAGGGAGGCTTGTCGTGTTACTGCAAATAACCGGAACGTTACATTGAAAGGCTTCAATCATAGGAATACCGAAGCCTTCGAAGTATGGAACAAATGCCAACGCAAAAGCACTTGCCATTATTTTTTCAAGCTCGGCCTGCGGTTGTCTTCCGGTAAATATAATATCCTCTTTAAATTTTGATGCAGCGATCACACTTTTTACATCTCCTTCATTTGCATATACCGCACCCACTAGTAACAGCTTAAAATCAGATCGCGTTTCCGCTTTAAATTGATCGAATGCCGCCACTAAACGGTTTAAATTTTTACGCGGACTCTGTGAACCGACAAATAAAAAATAAGGTTTTCCCTGTGTATATTTTTCTTTTACAGTTTGCTTCTCATTTTCTAAAAGCGGCCGAAAGCCTTCATTGATGCCGTTATACACCACATCGATCTTATTTAAATCAATATGATAATTTTCGGAAATATCTTCTTTACTGAATTCAGATACTGTTGCGATGCGGCTTGCCGCCCGGGCGTATTTAGGAAAAAAGTGGTTATAATATTTGCTCGTCAGTGACTTTAAATCTTTAGGATTATGTAAAAAATTAATATCATGTATTACCGGCAATTGTTTGCATTTAGCCCCTAATGCCAAGAAGCCGTCGGGCGATAAAAACAAATCGGGGTTCATACGGTTCAACAAATTTTTAACAGACAGGTGAAACCACGCATAATACAAAAAGGGATGCCTGGCTTGCGGGCCAATAACTAAAGGCGTTATGTTATCGGAGAAGATGAATTCATCGCTAAAATCTCTGTCAAACAAAAAAACAAAATGTACGTCCGGATTTTTTTGAGTAATTCGCTTTAACGTTTGATAACTAAACCAACCGATGCCGTCTAACTTATTACTGATCAATAAACGCGTATTAACTACTATCTGCAATCCTACAATTTTACTGCAAAGTACTATAAATTGAAGCTATTTTAAAATACATTTGTCGAGTTTTATAAACATATTATTCTGCCGTAAATTCTAAAAAAATATCAATATATTTATGATCAAATACCGTTTTTAATGATGCAATCAAAAAGTAAAACTCCCGACGAATATATAAAGGAATTACCTATCGAAAGGATTCCTTATTTTAATAAACTGAGGGAAACAATCCTTAAATATATTCCAAAAGGTTTTGAAGAATGTATGGCTTACGGCATGATCGGCTATGTGGTACCACATACATTATACCCTACAGGCTATCACTGTGACCCTAAATTACCGCTTGGTTTTGTAAGTATTGCTTCTCAAAAAAATTTTATTTCTTTATACCACATGGGAATTTATGCTGACCCCGAATTATTGGATTGGTTTGTGAGCGAATATCCAAAACACACTAAAACAAAATTAGACATGGGAAAAAGCTGTATCCGTTTTAAAAAACCGGATACTATTCCTTATGAATTAATAGGAGAACTGATGCAAAAGATGACCGTTAAAGAATGGATTAAGAAATATGAGAAGTTAATTACAAAGTAACCGGTTTTTTTACCGATCAAACCAAAACTAACGGAACAGAGATCTTATGTCTTACGCTTTCTATGGTAGTTCCAAACAGTAGGTCTTTAAACGTTGTATGCCCGTGCGTCCCCATTACCAATAAATCTGCATCTTTTACCAGTGCGGGAATACTATTTTTTGGATTTCCGAATCCTAATTGCGTTATACAATCATAACCTTGTTCTATTAACTGATCTTTATAAGCTGTTAAATTTTTAGTGTCTTCATCGCGTTCATTATCATTTGATTGCTCGCCGTACATAACAGCTGTAGTACTTTCCAAGATATGAATTAATTTATAAACTGCCTGTTTACCTCCCAGCTGAATAGCCTTATTTATGGCTTTATGATCACTGCTTGTAAAATCTACCGTAACAGCTACGATCTTATAAGGCTTAGGCTCTTCAAATACAATTTTCTCAAGCGTTCCGTGAAATTGGAAGCGCTTATTATATCTTACTTTTTTTAATAAAGGCTCAAACGTAATATACAGCAATATGCCAAGGCATACCGCCATTAAAGGGATTACACAAAGGCCTATTACGAAAGGATGTTCTGAACCAAGCAGCCAATCCTTTACTTTAAAATATAACAACTGGCAATTTAAAAATACAATTATTGATACGGCGATCCACGAGGCTATTTTTTGCCAACCGGGAATTACAAATTGCCCCATGCGCTTTTTATTGCTCACAAAGTGGATTAACGGTATAATTGCAAAGCCCAGTTGTAAGCTTAATATAACCTGACTAAGCACCAACAGATCTCCTGTTTCTTCTTCTCCTAAATAATAAATAGTTAAAAAAGCGGGAACAATAGCGATCAAACGTGTTACCAATCGCCTGATCCAGGGTTGAAGACGAATATTTAAATAACCTTCCATAACTATTTGTCCTGCCAGAGTACCCGTTATTGTGGAACTTTGGCCTGCTGCTATTAACGCAACAGCAAATAACAAGGGTGCCAGGGTGCTTCCTAACATCGGCGCCAGCATTTTATGCGCATCCTGTATTTCGGTGACATGTATGCCCGTATTAAAAAAGGTACTGGCCGCGATGATTAAAATAGCCGCGTTTACAAAGAGTGCCAGGTTTAAAGCAATGGCGCTGTCTATAATATTAAACCGAAGTGCTTTTTTTATTTCTAAAGGCGAACGTTCAAACTTACGCGTTTGCACTAATGATGAATGCAAATACAAATTATGAGGCATAACGGTTGCGCCTATAATACCAATGGCCACGTATAATGCGTCCTTATTGGCAATACCGGGTATTAAGCCTTTTGAAATTGCCACTATATCAGGCTTGGCAATAATTAACTGGATAAAAAAAGAAATACCGATAATAGCCACTAACGAAATAATAAATGCTTCCAGTTTTCTTATACCGAAATTTAATAAAAAGAGTAAAATAAAACTGTCGAATACCGTTATACAAACGCCTGTAAGTATAGATACAGCCGGATACAATAAATGAATACCGATAGCCATACCCACCACTTCCGCCAAGTCGCAAGCGGCAATAGCTATTTCGGCAAGGATGTATAAAAAAAAGTTTATAAATTTTGAGTAATGGTCTTTTGAAGCCTGTGCCAGATCGCGTCCTGAAACAACTCCTAAACGCACGCAATGGCTTTGCAACAACAATGCGATAAGGTTACTCATTACCAGTACCCAAATAAGGCTATACCCGAATTTACTCCCTCCCTCAATATCTGTTGCCCAGTTACCGGGATCCATGTAACCCACACTGATCATGTAAGCAGGCCCTAAAAACGCAAACAATTTCCTGAAACCGCCTTTGGAAGTAGTGTTAACAGAAGAATGGGCATCCCCTAAAGATCTATGTGACTTATCGTCCATTTATGGGTTGTACTAAAATATAAGACGCTATTTGCGCACTGAAAAATTCGGAATGTTTATTATTGATCCTTACTTTATAAGATGAATCAAAACTGTTGATCGATTCAACCTGTATGGTATTTCCTAAGGTTAATTTTAAGGTGTTAAGGTATTGCAGGAAACGCGTTTCGTGATTAGCTACTCCGCAAAATATATAACTATGAGTTTTAGTAATTGAGCTCAGGAGAACGGAATCGGCATGTTTTTGCATTTTACCGTGCTTATCGGGAATGGCATCTCCGTGGGGATCAAATTTAGGATTGCCTAAAAAATTATCAAGCTTTGTAATAAGGTCGTCGCTGTTGATATGCTCTAACTGTTCAGCAATATCATGCACTTCATCCCACTTAAAATTTAATTTAGTTACCAGGAATACTTCCCACAAACGGTGCTTACGAATTATATCCAGCGCAATTTTTTCTCCTTTTGCAGTTAAATAAACTCCGTAATATTTTTTATAAGTTACTATTTTCTTTTCTGCCAGGCGCTTCATCATATCCGTTACTGTAGCGGGCTGCGTAAATAAGCGTTCAGCAATATCGTTGGTTGAAATAGCTTTTGTTTTAGTTATTTCTTGAAGCTTAAAAATAGCTTTGATATAATTTTCTTCCGTATAAGAGGTATGTGAAATGTGCACGGTGCAAATATAATAATTTTATGGAGCGAAACAAATTTTTAGATTAATCTAAAAATTAAGGAATTGATTTAATTGTAATACTATAATGTATCGAAATTGATTTGGGGGATCCTGAACACGTTCAGAATGACGGAGGTTAAAGCTTGAGAAGTTTTACTTTCTTAATTCGAAATTATTACCGAGGTACACTTTTCTTACCATCTCATCGTTCGCCAGGTCTTCCGCGCTCCCCGATTTTATAACTTCTCCTGCATATAGCAAATAGGTTCTGTCTGTAATATTTAACGTTTCGTGTACGTTATGATCGGTTATTAAAATACCGATATTTTTTTCTTTTAATTTACGCACTACACTCTGTATGTCTTCTACGGCAATGGGATCGACGCCTGCAAAAGGTTCATCCAATAAAATAAATTTAGGATCTGTTGCTAAAGCACGTGCAATTTCCGTACGGCGCCTTTCCCCGCCCGAGAGCTGATCTCCGAGGTTTTTACGTACATGGTGCAATGCAAATTCATCCAACAAACTTTCTACTTTATGCGCTTGTTCGGCTTTCGTAAGCTTTGTCATTTCTAACACGGCACGCAGGTTATCTTCAATACTTAGTTTACGAAACACCGATGCTTCCTGCGGCAGGTAACCAACTCCCAACTGCGCACGTTTATACATAGGCTCGCTTGTAATATCTTTATCATCTAAATATATTTTGCCTGAGTTAGGCTTTACCATTCCTACGATCATATAAAAAGAAGTGGTTTTACCCGCACCGTTTGGGCCAAGCAAACCAACAATTTCGCCTTGTTGCACCTGAACACTTACGTTATTGGCCACGACCCTGTTCTTATATTTTTTAACTAAATTTTCTGACCGAAGAATCATCTTATAAATTTATTATCATCAAATATAACTAAAGAAATTTCAACGGGAATGGTAAAATTTGTGAAGGAAATACATAAAATCAGAATGTTATTTGGAATCCGAATTTTACACCAAAATTATCAATGGCCCTGGCTCTTTGATGGGTCATACGCCAGAGTGCATCAACTCTAAACACTTTAAAAATATTTTCGACCCCTGCGCTTAACTCAACATAAGGCACACTGCCTATAGAGCTAAGGGTTGAAGGAAAGATAACTGTATTCCTGTTTCTATCATTTATACTGCCCCATAAAGCTTTGCCGGTTACTACTTCCCGCCATTTCAATTTTCTGATCAACGGTATTTTATTAAAAAGCAATCCTTCAAAATGATGAAATAACCCTACAGATGCATACTTATCACTGGCAAATTCATAATATTTCATCATGTTATAGGCCATGTAATCGTAAATATAGGTTTCATTACCACCGTGTAATTCCATTAAAGGATAAGGAACAGCTCCAAATATTTTACCGACCTCGGCAGTATAATCCGTGTAGCCTATTAAGGAAATCAATCTTATCCTGTCACTTACATTAAATACTACTTTTTGAAAATCGTATTCGGCCCTAAACGCGTTTTGCAACGATTTTGAATAATTTAACTGGAATACAGGCCATTTCGTACCAAGACTGATCCTGGAAAAATCGCCGTTTATAAATTTTTCTTTATATGCAAAACGAACATTTACCCTAACTTCGGTATTACGAATACTTTCTTTTGTATGAATGCTGCCATCAGTTCCGTAATATTTGTAGCTATTGGCAATTAAAGGAGTTATAGTTCTTCCTATTAAGGTAATTTTTGATGACAGGCCTTCCATCCATTCTCTTTCATACCAAGCATAGGCTTGGTTAACGCGGGTTAAGTTCGTTAGAGGATTTGTACGGAAGAACGAGGCGAAAAGATTATCCTGGGAAAAACCGTTTTGACTTTGTCCTAAAATCTCATAATCACTTTTATAGGTCATACCAACTAATTGCCTGCGAGGTTTTTTTGTAATAAACGTTTTAAACCCGATGCTGTATTTATATTTTTCATCTTTAAAGCCATAAGCCACATACCCTTGCAGCTCATACCAACGGCTAAATTTGCTGCTTGTTCTTCCGCCAAAACGCACACGTGTGCCTTCTACCCTATTATAACTTACTAAATTAAAATAAGGCCCTATTGCAAAGTTGTTTACTACTTTATAGCCCGATACAAAAATGGTAAAAATATCAACCCATGTTTTATATACGGGCAAGGTTTTAATGGTATCTATCATGTGATATATCTTCTTTTCACGCGCCGATAAACTGTCGTGCCTGTTAAGGTCCCAGAAAGCATTTGTATGTAATAATGCAGAATCCTCTACAATAATTTTATCTCCGAATTGATAAAATTTCACTTCTTTAGGTTGGTTAATAATAAAATCTTTGTAAGAAGTTGTTTTACGCCCGTACACGCCGGGTTGATTTTGATACATCGAAAAATCAATAATTAACCTGTCTTTACTAAGCATCCAGGCACTGTCAACCCTGCTGAATTCCTGAACTACGTTTGCCGCGTTAATAAAATTAATGTTTGCCCCCTTCGGTATGCTCATTTCTAAACGCTTTACCGCCCAAGTAGTGTCAGAGATCCATATATTCCCACTAAAACAGAGCTCCTGCGCCCGCTTAGCTTTAAAGCGAATTTGGTAACAACGTGTGCTTCCGATAAATAAACTGTCTTCTAAATAATATTTATAATAAAAAAAACCATTATCAGAAATAGGGCTCGCAAAATCTTTTCCGAACACTAATATATCATTATCATAAATATTGATATTTTGATACATATCACCCATTACAGAGGTAATGCTGGTATTTTCTATACCCGTAATTTTACTGGCTTTAATGACTTCTTTTTTAAAATCGGGATTGCTCCTGTAATAAAGGTCTGATAAGGATTCGGTAATGAATATAGGCAAGGAAGGTTTTTCGCCTGAGTTAAGACTATCTACATTATCAAATACAAATTTAATGGGTTTAAATAATTTCCGCTGCTGCATTTCTTTTGAAATACGGTTTAAATCGAACTCAACTTTATTATAAGATTCGTATTGGTAGGCATCTAAACGGCGTTTATTATTAAATTTTTTATTGGCAATAACATTACGGATAATGCGATGCGCGGGATTTTCACCGGCTTTTACTACTACTTCCAATAAATTTACCCCCTGTAATACCATCGGTAAATTAAGTGTTTGATTTTGCCCTTTTTTTAGAGCGCGGGTTATTTTTTTATAGCTTACATAGCTGGCTAAAATAGAATCGCCCTGAACTGATGTTGTAATGGAATAATTACCGTCAAAATCAGTAGTAGCACCCACGGTTGTTCCCTTAATTAAAACAGGTACAAACGGTAAAGGTTCTTTAGATTCAGAATCGAATATTTTACCGCTTATAGTGTAGGTTTGGGCAAAACAACCAATGCCGAATAAAAAAAATAATAACGTATAAAAACAGCAAGTCTTTTTGATCATTCAACTAAATAACTTTAAATATAACAATAAGCGGATAAACCATAAACTTTATTTGTTTTGAACCCGGCATTACAATGAAATTTATATGCCGGTACGATTTATTTTTTAATAATTATTTGCGTAAAATTTATTATACTTACATTATTAAACTATGGATAAATACGACGCGATTGTTATAGGGAGTGGCCTTGGCGGGTTATGTTCGGCATTTATTTTGGCGAAGGAGGGCATGAAAGTTTGTGTACTGGAAAAAAACCGGCAAGTGGGGGGCTCGCTCCAAATTTACAGCCGGGATAAAGCTATTTTTGACACAGGCGTACATTACATTGGCGGGTTAGATGAAGGCCAGAACTTAAATATGTATTTTAAGTATTTTGGCTTAATGAAAGACCTTAAGCTGCAAAAACTGGATGAAAACGGCTTTGATATAATTTCATTTAAAGGCGATGAAAAACATTACCCCCATGCGCAGGGATATGAGAATTTTATAGAAAAATTAGCCGAAATTTTTCCTCATGAACGGGAAGCACTTAAAACATATATTGCAAAAGTAAAAGAGGTATGCTTGGCTTTTCCGTTATTTAACTTATCGGGAGAAAAAAAAGACATCAGCAGTTCATGGTTTATGGAAATTGATTCTAAAACGGTTATCAATTCTATTTTTTCGGATTACAAGCTTCAACAGGTCATTAGCGGAAGTAATATGCTGTATGCAGGAATGGAAGGTAAGACCCCTTTTTACGTGCATGCCTTAGTGGTTAACTCCTATATTGAAAGCTCGTACAGATGTGTGGACGGCAGTTCACAAATAGCAAAAATAATGACCAACAATATTAAACAAATGGGGGGCGATGTTTTTAATTACAGTGAAGCGGTTCGCTTTCATTTTAAAGGTAGTGAGATACAGGCTGTTGAATTAAGTAACGGTGAATTTATTGAAGGAAAATTATTTATTTCCGGAATTGATCTGTCTAAAACCATTGAGATGGTTGAAGGACCACAGTTAAGGCCCGCTTATAAAAATAGGATTAATGCCATGGAAAATACGATATCTTCTTTTTTAATTAATGTAGTTGCCAAGCCCCAAAGCATGCCGCACCTTAATCATAATATTTACCATTGTACACAGCCTGATATTTGGTCGGGCACAAAATATACCGAGCAAACATGGCCTGAAACAGTAGGCTTGTTTGGCACTACATCCTCTAAACATCCTGAATTTACTGAAAATTATACCGCTATGGCTTATATGCGTTATGATGAATGCGCTAAATGGATAGATACGAAAAATATTATACCTAACCATGTGTCTTACAGAGGAGATGATTATGAATTATTTAAATTTGAAAAAGCGGAGAAAATTTTAGATGTATTGGAAGAGCGTGTTCCCGGGCTTAGAGCCAATATACAATCCTATACCTGCGCTACACCTATTACCTATCGCGATTATATAGGGTCAAGGGACGGAACGTTATACGGTGTTATTAAAGATTATAAAGATCCGTTAAAATCATTTATTACTCCTCGTACAAAAATCAGTAATTTATTTTTGACGGGACAAAGCCTTAATTTACATGGTGTAATGGGCGTAACCGTAAGTGCGGCGGTAACCTGCAGCGAAATTTTTGGACATCCTTATGTTATTAATAAGATCAGGAACGCTTAGTTTACTTATATGCGACGAAACAATCTATTGGTTAGAGTTATTACAAGAAACTGAATATATTAATAAAACTGAATTTGAAAGTCTGAATTCAAACGCAACCAAGTTATTAAAAATAATAAGAAGCTCAATTATTATCACTAAAAAAATAATTCATAACTTATAATTCATCTCTCATAACTAAAAAAGACATGTTAAGTTTAACTCCAAAAGAATTAGCGATACCCGAACTTCACCAATATTTGTTGGGGGCTGTAGGGCCGCGTCCTATATGCTTTGCAAGCACTATAGATGCACAAGGAAATCATAACCTTGCGCCATTCAGTTTTTTTAATGTTTTTTCTGCTAAGCCCCCTATTGCCATTTTTTCTCCGAATTTGAGCGGCAAAACAGGGAAGGCAAAAGATACCCATTTAAATATTAAAGAGGTTCCTGAATGCGTTATTAATATTGTAAACTACAAAATGGTTCACCAGATGAGCCTTGCGAGCAGCCCCTATGCGAAAGGCGTAAGCGAGTTTACCAAAGCGGGCTTTACTGCAATTTCTTCTGACCTTGTAAAGCCTATGCGGGTTAAAGAAAGCCCGGTACAATTAGAATGTAAAGTATTTGAGCTGAAAGAAATTGGAAATTGCAATTTAGTATTTTGTGAAATTGTTAAGATCCATATTGATGAAGCCGTATTGGACGCTAATAAAAAAATCGATCAACAAAAAATTGACCTGGTTGCCAGGATGGGCGGTAACTGGTATTGCCGGGCACACGGCGATGCTTTATTTGAAATTGAAAAACCGATTACCACGCTTGGTGTCGGTATTGATTCTATTCCGAATGCTATAAGAAACAGTACCATTTTAACAGGTAATAATTTGGGCCAGTTGGGAAACATAGAAATAATGCCAACCCCTGAAGAAATAGAAAATCATACTAAAACGTTGAACTCAAAATTCACAAACGAAATTGAAAAACATCAATATGCCAAAGCTTTATTAGACGCAAATAAAGTAAAAGAGGCCTGGTGTATATTGTTAGGATAAAAGTTAAATATGAAACCTGTTTCATTTAAAACGCATATTGATAAGCTGAGCCACTTAAACATGTTTTACCTGGAAATTCCGGCTAAAGTGGTTGAAAGCGTCGGCGGAATTGGTGTACAGCGCTTATTGTGCGAGGTTAATAAAACAATAAAATTTCAATGCGGGCTTGTAGCGTTAGGCGATGGCAGAGCATACATCAGCATTAACGGCAAACGTATGAAGGAACTGGGCGTAAACTGCGGCGACCCGGTGAACCTTATTTTAAGTGAAGATAACAGTACATACGGTGTAGACGTTCCTGAAGAATTAGCTGAATTATTTAAACAAGATCCGGAAGGAAAAAGACGATTTGACGGATTGTCTCCCGCAAAACAAAGGTACATTTTAAATTATATCGGTACAGTAAAAAGCCCTCAGCTACGCGTTGATAAAGCCTTTATGCTGATCAGTAATTTAAAAATGCTACCGGTAGGCAAAGAAAGCTTTAGAGAAATGCTGGGGAAATAAAAACGTCATTGCGCGCGTCAGCGAAGCAATCACATACACAGGTATTTGTCGGATTTGAGATTGATTCGTTACTTATTCGCAATGACGAATGCTAAATGTGAGATTGCTTCGTACCTCGCAATGACGAACGCTACATGTGAAATTACTTCGTGCCTCGCATCAAAAATAAAAAATGTAATAATTTTCCTAGATCCCGTCATTGCGATCACAGCGAAGCAATCCCATACACAGGTATTCGCCGGATTTGAGATTGATTCGTTACTTACTCGCAATGACAATGCTAAATGTGAGATTGCTTCGTACCTCGCAATGACGAACGATACATGTGAAATTACTTCGTGCCTTGCATCAAAAATAAGAATGTAATAATTTTCCTAGATCCCGTCATTGCGAGCCTCAGCGAAGCAATCTCATATATAGGTATTTGCCGGATTTGAGATTGATTCAGTACTTACTCTCCAAATAAGAAATGTAATAATTTTCCTAGATCCCGTCATTGCGAGCCTCAGCGAAGCAATCTCATACACAGGTATTTGCCGGATTTGAGATTGATTCGTTACTTACTCGCAATGACGAACGCTAAATGTGTGATTGCTTAGTGACCTCCTCGTAATAATGCCCGTGATTAATTCTCAGCCGGTAAGTAAGAATAATTTTTACCGTACTCCAGCATTTGGTTCATAAAGTTGGTAGGATATTCTACTTTCACATTCACTATTTTACCGCCTTCCATAACAGGAATTAATTTTGGCTGAATAAAGCCTTGGTAAGGTGCCATAGACAATTTTTTATAACGTTCCAATACTTCTTTATGTAAGGCTAAATCTACTTTTACACCGTAATTTTCAATCAGGTTTTTCCCGGCTTGGTAATCACCTTTAGATTTAATGCGTTGAATTTCTCTTAATAATTCTCCAAATAAAACACGCAGCTTTAAATAATCCTTGATCACAAAATAGGTTTTACCGTTCTCTGTTTTTTTCTCTATAACGTTTTGAGACTTGCCTTTTTCGTATGCCCAGGCTGCAACCATTTGTCGGTTCCGCATGTGTGCTTCTTCAATATTATCCCCCAATTTAAGTCGTGAAAGCTGCACCATCAGGCCTTTTGTAATATATTCATCATACGCTGCTTTACCGTAATCCAAGGATGGCATTACGCCTAATTCAACCAGCTTTTCATCCATTAAATAATATAATGCCACTAAATCCGCTCTTGCTTCTTCTAAAGATGATGCATAATTTTTTAAAGTTTCGTGCGGCTGACCAACTCCCGGCTCAATTTGCCCACTTGCATGGCCTATCACTTCGTGCATGTCTGTATGCAATTTATCCGCTAAGCCGGCATAATCCAGTACATTTTTTTTGATGGCCTCATTGTAATAAAACTCGTTTACCACGCTACCGCCGGCCGCTTTATCATAAGCTTCCACGATGTTGCCAAGGTTCACAGATTTAGAGCCGTGTGTTTCCCGGATCCATTCGTTGTTTGGCAAGTTAATTCCTATAGGTGTACTTGGTGCGGCATCTCCGCTTTCCATCACCGCGTTAATTACTTTAGCGGAAATTCCTTTTACATTTTTCTTTTTATGTTCCGGGAATAAAGTAGAGTGATCTTCAAACCATTGCGCGTTTGCACCAATGGCAGCGATGCGTTTAGAGGCTTCAAAATCTTTTACGGAAACAACCGATTCATAAGAACCTTTTTTTCCTAAAGGATCTTCGTATACTTCAATAAATCCGTTTACCACATCAATAGCGCTATTCGAGTCTTTTACCCATGCAATATTGTAGTCGTCAAAATCTTTTAAAGAACCTGATTTATAAAATACAACCAGTTTTTCTAAAGCCGACTTTTGCTCCGGGTTCTCAGCAACGGTAATTGCTCTTTCTAACCAATACACAATTTTCTCAATAGCTTTTGTATACATCCCTCCTACTTTCCAGGTCTTCTCTACAATAACTCCGTTCTCTTTAATAAGCTTACTGTTTAAGCCCACCATTACAGGAGTTTTACTTTTCCTATCCGTCAGTTTTTCGTAAAAAGCGATCGCTTCTTCCTGGTTCACCCCTTCATAAAAATTAACCGCTGAGTTAATGATCATGTCTTTAGTTGCATCAAGGCTCACTTTTTTAGGAGCAACTTTAGGATCAAAAATGACCGGCATCATTCGGGTAATAAATGCTTCTTTAGTTTCACTTTGTTTTACAGGCAATAAAGAAATATCTAAACCTTTTATTAAACTTGTAAAATAAGCCTGAGAACATTCCGGCATAAATTTATCGCTGCTATAGTGATGGTGAATCCCACGACTGAACCATACTCGTTTAGCATACACTATAAAGTTTTTATAATCCGCTGAATTAACATCACCCTTATAGTTTTCTACTATTGCATCAATGGTTTTACGGATCGTTAAAGCATATTTATAGTTTTGGTCCCATGCTATATCACGGCCACAAAGTGCAGCTTCCGATAAATAATACAATAATTCTTTTTGTTGTAAAGTCAATTCATTAAACCCGGGAATTTCGTAACGTAAGATCCTTAAATCGGCAAATTGTTCGCTAATGTATTCGAATGATTTTGATGTATCCGGCATGGTAGAATCTTTTTTAAGAATGACAGCATCATCGCTGATTTCTCTTTGGCTAGACTTACAGGCACTTAACGTAAGAGCTACTGTAATCGGTAAAATAAATAGTTTCGTTGAGTTCATGGGGTTTAATTTAACAGCACAAGAATAACATTAAAAAAAGTGTTTTGCAAGCCATTTTCGGGTTGTTTTAATAATGGCTATATTTGTGATAATGGGCAATAAACTATGTGTATTTTTAGCAGCAATGCTTATCTGTGCTCAGTTACAGGCACAAGTTGTAAAAAAAAGCTTATTATCAGCCAATTCATTCTATTTTGGGCATACCGTTTATGCTTTTGGTTATGAGCAAAAAAAAGAAACTTTGTTTTTTAAATGCTTTTCTTATTCTGATTCTTTAAAATTAAAAGACAGTACCGAATTTAATCTCGGAAAACATTTAGCAGCTGATTATTTAGAAGTAAACGCCGATACATTACATGGTGTCTTAAATTTCTATTTCCAATTAGCCGATCAAAAAAACCTGGTTACTCTTTTAAGATTTAATAATACATTAAAAACAATTTGTTCAGTCAATAATTATGATGCGAACCACATTAATTCATTAACCGCTTTTGGCGATGAAACCTATATTTTTCGGCAAGATCTTTACATCATCAAAACAAATACTGATACAACCGGTAAACAATTCTATTTATCTAAATACACTGTTAAGGCCATGGATCAGCCTTTTGAGTATGATTTTAAATGGCAATACGCCTTTGAAAGACAATACATAAATAATGCAAATATTATATATGCAGATTCTAATTGTGTGATGCTTTCCGCCAACGTGTACGACGGGTTAAAAAAAGGGCAATGGATTTTAAGGATCAACGCTAAGACGGGCGCTATTATTAAAGGAACAAAGCTAAACTCCAAAGGTGATAACCGGCTTTATTTATATTCTAACGCCCTCTATAATAAAGCGTCTAAAAGTCTTGATATTATTGGCAGCATTTACCCAAATACGATGATCGATTTTAAAACTCAAACTGTTGACTTTAAAGGTGCCGCTTCTACACATCAATTATTTATACTACGTATTGACAGCTTAGGAGAAGTTAGTTCACGAACAGAAAAACCACTTCCAATGCCTGTACAAGCAAAGTCGGGAGCTTCGGTATTGCCGCTTCATTTTAAAGTAAGAACCTTTGTAAAAAATAGCGATAATAGTTTTAATATTGCTGCTGATATTTACGAGCAAACACAGCCTACTATCATGACCTATTATACATCATGGCTTATGATGCTTATCCCGAATGAAGAGACGTATATTATCAAACCGGCACCGGTTTACGTGTCTTCAAAAGCAGTCCCGGGGCTTATTAGTACTACCAAAGGTGATGCTTACGGTAAATTTTATTTAAATACTGTAAATGATTACGATAAATTTAAATATGCCCCTACTCCTAATTCCCTTATTGTGAAAACAGGGCCTGATACTTTAAATAATACATTTTATGTACTCAGGAAAATAAATATACTCAACGGTAAGCGTTCATTTAACTACGTATTTTTAGGAAAGAAAGGTTTAGAAAATAAAATGATCCTCAATGCAGAAAAAGGACAAAATGCTTCTCTTTATTTTACCGGTAATCAAAGCTATATTAGCTTTATAACAAACGCTTTAAATACAGAGTTCGAATTAAAATTAAACAAGCTGTAGTATAAACTTTACAAAAATGATCTTATATAAATAAACCTAAAACAACTCACATGAAACTATCTTTTAAATCAGCTTTCGCTATTATAGTATTTATGTTCATGTCAGCTATTGCTTCTGCACAATTTAAAATGGACAGCGACGGCAGAACGTTAAGAAATTCAAGTAACTCGTCTGTAGGCAGCATTGACAGTGACGGAAAAACGATTCGCAACTCAAACAACAGCTCTATAGGGCATGTTGACAGCGACGGTAAATCAATTCGCAATTCAAGTAATTCCACAGTGCTTGTAGTTGACGGAAATGACATTCGTAATTCAGCAACAGCACCATCGCTAAAATGAGCGATGTACTTGATGATATTAAAGATGCAAAACCTGAAGCTGCTTATGTAGCCCTATGGTGGTTTATTGTAAAAGGAAATAACTAATTACAGTTCCAATACATTGACGTGTTTATGGTGTTTCATGTCTTCCGGGATGACAAACAAGATGCTCTCTTTTAGACATTGGATCAATTTTGCTTTTAAAAATTCCCTATGATGAATAATACTGATCTCTCTTACCGGAACAGGGGTTTTAAAAGAACGCAATCGCTTTTTTTCTGAGCCGGTAAGGTGATGTGTCGCTAATTCAGGGATTATGGTCATTCCGAAATTAGTATCTACCATGTTCTTTAATGTTTCAATGCTTCCCGCATTATAGTGAAAACTTTCTTCCGTTTCTTTTTGTTTTTTCAGGGCGCAAAAATTAAGGATCTGCGAGCGCATGCAATGTCCTTCTTCCAGCAGCCAAAGGCGATTTACATCTATATCTTTCGGTAATACAAATTTCTTATCAAATCCCTTTTCTTTACTGTTCACATATAAATAATAGGTTTCGTAAAACAAGACCTGTTCTGTAACAGATGGATCGTTTAAAGGCGTAGCGAGAATAGCGGTATCAAGGTCACCTGCCTTCAGTTTATGAAGGATACTATCTGTTGTAAATTCATTTATAACGAGCTTAACTAATGGATATGCCTGCATAAAATGTCGTAAAAATAAAGGCAGCAAATACGGCGCCAGTGTAGGGATAATTCCTACCCTTAGTTCTCCTGTAACGATCCCTTTCTCTTCCTGCACGATCTCTTTTAACTTTCTTGACTCAGAAATAATTCTCTTAGCCCCGGAGATAATTTTTTCCCCTATTTCAGTGGTCTTTACAGGTTTTTTACTGCGATCAAAAATCTTAATGTCCAGTTCTTCTTCCAGTTTTTTGATCATCATGCTTAATGTAGCCTGTGTAACAAAGCAAGCCTCAGAAGCCTTTACAAAGTTTTTAAGCTTATCAACAGCGATAATATATTCGAGTTGTTGTAAATTCATATAGATAAAATCTATACAAATATAATAAATATCAGTTTTATCGAACCAAATAAATTCTATACTTTTAACTGAGTGTTTGTATTAATAAAGCAATCCAAACATAAACTGTTGTAAATTGTAGTATCGTTAACGTATAAACTTAATTTTTTAA
>JANYGK010000108.1 GCA_025362395.1 Bacteroidota bacterium | reverse complement strand
AGGAAAAGAAGGGTTCCATATTGCTCCCGGAAGCATAGTTGTATGAGGCCCGCCGTCTTTACCCGGAGCCACATGCAAACCATGCCAATGGATAGTAGTAGTATCGCCCATTTGATTGTTTACACTCATATTTACCGTAGTGCCATTATATAACATAATAGTTGGTCCTAAATATTTATGAGTATTTACTCCAAATGTTTTTGTTTTTTGTCCTGCCAAAAACGCTACGCTGTCTTTGTGTAGCATCAGGCTGATATTAGCGCCTGATAACGTATCCGGTATATACAGGGCAGTTTGTGCCATTGCACTTATAGAGGCGATGAGAACAGTTGTTGTTAGAAAATTCTTCATGGAAAATAGTATTAAAAGAAGGGTATTTCTACCCTTCTTTGTATTAATTGATCAGAACTTTTTTTACTTCAACCGCATCATTAGTGGTAATTTTCAGAAGGTATACACCCGCCGCGATACCTGTAGTATTAAGCGTTGTTTTATAATTTCCAAACACCTCTGTTGCAGAAATTTCTTTTACGATCTTACCTGTAACATCTGTTAACTGTAGTTTAACAGACGATGTTTTCAAAGCATTTAATTCTACGGTAAGGTTGCCCGATGACGGATTTGGGTAAACAGAGATACCTGTCAAATAATTATCTATGTTTTTTATTCCAACAGTGTTGCCGTTAAAAGCAAGGTTATCTACATATAAGTAACTGTTTGCAACAGGCATATTTCCGCTTGATGAAAGAATGATCATGGCCGAATCCGGTATGGTGGTACTCAAATAAGTAAGAGGGATAGTAAAATTAGCCCAGCTCATCACCATTCCCGATAAAGTTTGCATGCCTTTACCAATGGTGTCGCGCATCATCATGCTCGTATTCCATTTTGTTAAATAAACAGCCACAAATCCCTGATCTGCGCCTGACGCCATGTGTTGCCAACTTCCGGTTAAGCTAATCGGCATTTGTGTAAAGGGGAAACCCGATTTTGGTTTCATGGTCGTCATATCAATAGTTCCTGATACAGCAAGTCCCGGCATTACGCCCATTGAACCAACCGTTTTTGATGTTAGTTTTATGTATGAAGTACCCGGACTGCCCGGTGTGCCTTTGGCGCATGTGTATATGCTCATTGTACTTGTCATGCCATTTAGCTGATCCCAATTGTCAGGATTACTGTATGAACCCATGCTCGTCCAGTTTTCAAAACCGGCATTTGGAATTTGTGCTATTGCTGCCGTTGATATGCAAACAGCGGAAAGTGTTGAAAGAAAATATTTTTTCATGTGAGTGATTTTAAAATTTGATAATTATGAAAACGCATAAAGCCCGCCACGTATGGCAGGTTTTTGTATAAACTATAAAATCAAATTCTAAAATTCCTGTTCAGAAGATAAACAGGTTCGGGGTCAAGATAAGGAGGTGCATTACAATCCGGCACCGTGTATAAATCAATTGAAGGCCTTTCAATTATAAAATCTAAAATAATGTAAGCGCAAACAAGTTGTTTAACAGATGCATTTGGAAGGATTGTTTTAGCTGCGGACTGGTGATTATCTTTTATTTTATAAACAAAAGATTTCTCATTACAACAGCCTTTGCTTTTCTTTTTATTACCACAGCAGTTGTCTTTATCATTCTGCAATAAAGACACACCTTTCAGTTTTCCGGCACAGTAATGCAAATTCATGGTAAAGCCCGAAGTCACCAAAAAATAAAATACTGAAAGCAATATGATGCCGGTTTTTTTCATTGCGTATAACAAATATAGTAAATTTTAGTTGAAGCTGTATAAATTACCGGTTAAAAAAAGATCATACTAAAAATAGCATTATATCTAAACACAGTTATTTTTAGAGTTGATTTATTCATCTTCGCCGTTTTTCATCTTCATTAGTAAGGAATAAGCCCCTGTTAAAACAATTTTTTTTGCTGTAAGTTCCTTCCCGTTCAAAATCTCAATAATGCCATTTTCGGTGCTGCCGATCTTCACCTCCTGCAATTCAAATTTGTTGTTTGGCATTTCAATAAACACAAACTGCCTGTTTTCGAAGCTTACCACAGCATCTACAGGTACTACAAACGCATTGTTGCTTTTTACTTCAATTTCGGCATTCATAAACATGCCCGGCAGCAAGGTTTTATCGTATTGCTCAAAATGGCAATGCACAGTTACGTTTCGTTCTTTCGATAAATCCTGCCCGATCAAAATAATTGTGGCCGCGTATTTTTTATCAGGGTTATTGTTTGTAAAGGTAATTACCTTTTGACCTGTAAAAAGTTTATTCACATCCCTTTCAAACACAGTTAAAGCGAGGTGAATATCTGTAGGGTTCACAATATCAAAAAGCACATCGGTCGGGCTCACATATTTGCCAATGTTTACATTTACCGCCGACACGTAACCATCGATAGGAGAATAAATATTAATGCTTCTCGACAGGCTGCTTTCATTCAACAATTCAGGGTTTATACCAATTAATTTTAATTTTTCGTGCAGGGCTTTAATTAAAATCTGCTGGCTCTTATAATCTGCTTCTGTTTGCTGAAACATTTTATCGCTGGTAGCTTTGCTTTGGTTCAATTCTTTTTGGCGGTTATATTCATTTTCAGAGGACACAAACTTTACTTTAGCGGTAAGGTATTCCTGCTGAATTTGGATATACTGCTGGTCTTCCATTACCGCAATTACCTCGCCTTTATTAATGTGCATGCCGGGTAACAATTTAGATGCTTTAAGATACCCGCCCAAAGGCGCACTTATTGATACCATATTTTGCGGCGGCACATCAATGACGCCGTTTACCTTAAGCAAAGAAGAAATTGATTTTTGCTCGATTTTACCTGTTTCAATTTTGGCAATTTTGCGTTGGGCGGCGCTTAGTTCAGCTGTGTTTCCGACAGGCTTTTCGACTGTTTTGCTGTCTTCCGTTTTATCGTGGGTGCAAGCTGTAAGTATTGCAGCTAATAGTGGTATGATAAGGTGTTTTTTCATATTAAAATTTATTTGCTGTTAATGATCAGGTTTATTTATTGGTTAAGAAATTAAGCCGGATAATGCTTTGATTAAAGGCTTTTAACGTGTCAATGTAATCACTTTGGATGCTTACAGATTGATTGATCAGCAACACCCAGTCCAGGTAACTGATTTCGCCGTTACTAAATTGCTCATTAGCGGTTGTAATGATCAGTTCTGCGTTTTTCAAGGCGGAATTTTCGAAGTAGCTGATGGCTTGGAGGTTCTTTTGATAATTAAGAAATGCCTGCCGATATTCTGATTTAAGGGTTGCCATGCCCGTTTGATAATTATTATCAGCAATCTGTTGATTTATTTTCAACGCGTTTATTTTTGATTTCTGCGCACCAAAAAATAAAGGAATACCTATGCCTCCTTGTACCGATTGAAATCTTGCAGAATAATTATACAGCTTTTCATCGGCGCCGAAGCCACGCATGCTCATGTTGTTATATGCAATAAACAGATCGGGCAATAGCTTGGACCGTTCAAGCCTATACTTTGCCGTACTTATTTGCTGCTGTTGCTGAAGCCGGGCAATAAGCGGGTGCAGGTTAACAGAAGAGGTGTCAATAGCTAAAACTATTTCCGGCTTATTGATGCCTTTCAAGGCAACAAAATTGAGATTAGTGTTCAGTAATAATTTAAACTGCAATTGTACAATCTCGTAATCCTGCTGCAATTGTCTGAACTGCTGGTTAACCTGCCCTCTCTGTATTTCGGCGGTAGTTTTTTCCAGGATATTGCTTTCTCCTTTTGAAAACCTCAGCTCTGCATTTTTAAGGAACCGGACATATATGCTATCAATGTGCTGTAGGAGACTTTGTTTTTCCTGCAAATACAATAGCTCGTAAAATAAGGTAGTCACATTACTTTTAAGCTCCTTTTCTTTCAGCGTCACATTCAGCACGCTGTTTTTCCATTCCAGGTTTAAAACAGATTTTTGCCTGCTGTATACTGTCGGGAATTTTATGCTTTGCGCCACTCCGAATTTTGTATCCTTAAAAAAACTGTTGATTTGTCCATACTCACCGGTAACGACGGTTTGTGGCAGATCAATGCCTGTACCCGTCAGTTTTTTCATGTATTCCGCATTCAGCTTTTCATTCCGTAAAGACAGGTTGTTCTTTATGGCGGTATCAATGGCCGCCTGTAGCGTAACGGGTGTTTGAGCCTTACCCTGATAACTAAAAAATAAAGCCATTATGAGTACGGTAACTAACGGTTTAACAGGAGTTGACTTCGTGCCTTTTTCAAAAAGAATGTAAAGGATTGGAAGGACAAATAAGGTAAGCAAGGTGGCAATTAACAGCCCGCCAATTACCACGGTGGCCAATGGCCGTTGCACTTCTGCCCCTTCGCCGTTGCTGAGCGCCATTGGCAAAAAGCCCAGAGAGGCAACAAAGGCAGTCATTAATACGGGACGCAGGCGGGTTTTTGTTCCTTCAAGAACGATCTTTCTTATGTCGCCCCCATCTTCCTTTTTCAGGCGGTTAAACTCTGCAATAAGCACAATGCCATTTAAAACGGCCACGCCAAACAAGGCAATAAAGCCAACGCCGGCTGAAATGCTGAAAGATATACCGCGTATAGCAAGCGCTATGATGCCGCCAATGGCCGAAAGTGGGATAGCCGAGTAAATTAGCAGACCTTGTTTTACTGAACGAAAAGCAAAATAAAGCATCATAAAAATGAGCAGCAGGGAAACCGGCACAGCAATGCCCAGCCTGTTTTTAGCTGCCGCCAGGTTTTCAAAAGCACCGCCATAGGTAATATAATATCCTGTAGGCAGCTTAATTTGCCGATCAACTTTTTGCTTCAATTCTTTCACCATACTTTGCACATCTCTTCCGCGCACGTTAAAGCCGATAATAATTCTACGCTGGGCATTTTCTCTTTGTATTTGGTTTGGTCCGTCAATCACTTCTACTTTGGCAACCTGGTATAAGGGGATGGTGCCATTTAAGGTTGGTATCAGCAGGTTCTGTACATCTTCCAAACTTTTGCGCTGCTCGCCGCCTAAACGAACTACTAAATCAAACCGTTTTTCACCTTCATATACTAAGCCACTGCTTTGGCCCGCAAAGGCTGTATTTACGACCCTGTTAATATCCCTGATGTTTAAGCCGTATTGTGCAATAGAAGCGCGATCATACTGAATCACAATTTGCGGCATACCGGTTACTGCCTCTACATACAGCCCGCTGCTGCCATTTACCGAATTACAAACGTTCCCCAGTTTTTTTGCAAACAGCGCAAGTGTGTCAAGGTTTTCGCCGAATATCTTACAAACCACATCCTGCCTTGCGCCGGACAAAAGTTCATTAAAGCGCATGGCAACCGGGTACTGAAATCCAAAAGTAACGCCCGGCACATCTTCCAGTGCCTTGCTCATTTTTGCTTCAAGCTCTTCATAGGTAGACGCGGAAGTCCACTCGCTGCGGTTCTTTAAAATGATGATCATATCTGTGGCATCAATGGGCATGGGGTCTGTAGGGATTTCACTACTCCCGGTTTTACCGACAATTTTTTCAATTTCAGGAAATTTTTTTAAAAGTATTCTTGCGCCGGTTGAAACGGCGTTTATAGATGTGTTCAAATTACTTCCTGTTAATACCCTTGTTTCTACTGCAAAATCGCCTTCGGGCAATACAGGAATAAACTCACCGCCTAATTGCGTGAGGATAAAAACGGCCACCGCAAATAAGCCTATCACCGTGCCAATGATCGTTTTTGGAAACTTAAGCGCCTTTAATAAGGTGTGCCTGTAAAAATGCTCCAGGCGCTCCATCATTTTGTCGGAAAATGTTTTATTGTGAGTAACTTTTTTGCTTAAAAATAAAGCGCTCATCATAGGGATATAGGTAAGCGAAAGTATAAAGGCACCAAGCAGCGCAAAAGCTACGGTTTGTGCCATTGGCTTAAACATTTTGCCTTCTATACCTTCCAAAGTAAAAATTGGCAGGTACACGATAAGGATGATGATCTGCCCGAACACGGCGCTATTCATCATCCGGCTGGCTGAAAGCTTGACCTCGCCATCCATATCGTTTTGGCTGAGCTTAACAGCGGCGGAACCATAACGTTTGCGGGTTGCCAAAATGTGCATTACCGATTCAACTATGATTACCGCGCCGTCTACGATCAGCCCGAAATCCAAAGCGCCAAGGCTCATCAGGTTGCCGCTTACGCCAAAAATATTCATCATAATCACCGCAAAAAGCATGGCCAAAGGAATCACGGACGCGACCAAGAAGCCTGCCCTGAAATTGCCAAGAAATAACACCAGTACAAAAATAACGATCAAGGCGCCTTCCATTAAATTACGCGACACAGTACTTATGGAATTATCCACCATTTTTGTGCGGTCAAGGAATGCATCAATCATTACGCCTTCGGGTAATGTTTTTTTAATTTGATCAATCCGCTCTTTAATGTTTTTAATAACCTCGTTGCTGTTGGCCCCTTTCAGCATCATTACAACCGCTCCTGAAACCTCACTCATGCCATTATAGGTCATGGCGCCATAGCGTGTGGCGTTGCCAAAACCAACATCAGCTATATCACTTATGAGCAATGGCGTGCCATTATCTAAATTCTTTACCACTATACTTTTAATGTTATCAAGCGATGTGATGAGGCCTTCCGTTCTGATAAACAAAACCGTTGGGCCTTTTTCGATATATGCACCCCCGGTATTTTGGTTGTTGTTTTCGAGAGAAGCAAACACATCATTCATGGTAATGTTATTTGCTTTTAGCTTGGCGGGGTTCACGGCAATTTCATATTGCTTAAGGTAACCACCAAAGCTGCTTATATCGGCTACGCCTTTTACACCCAATAACTGCCGCCTTACAATCCAGTCCTGAATAGTGCGCAGATCCATTGCCGAATATTTGGATTCGTAGCCCTCTTTTGGCCTAATGGTGTATTGGTATATTTCACCTAACCCTGTTGTTACCGGCGCAAGCTTTGGCGTACCAAAGCCTGTGGGAATCTGATTTTGTACTTCCTGAAGGCGTTCGGCAACCTGCTGCCTTGCCCAATACACATCTACGCCATCATTAAATACAATGGTAACTACCGATAAGCCAAACCGGGAGAAACTGCGGATTTGCTTTAAACCGGGGATGTTACTGTTAACCTGTTCAATAGGGAAAGTGATCAGTCGTTCTACATCAGGCGCGCCAAGCGCAGGTGCAACTGTAATGACCTGCACTTGGTTATCGGTAATGTCGGGTACGGCATCAATAGGCAGCCTTGTAACTTCATAACTGCCGTAACCGATCAGGCCTATAATAAAAAGCCCGATAATAAGTTTGTTCTTTATAGAGAACTCAATAATTTTAGTGAGCATTGCTTTACTGTTTAAGAAAATAAAAAAGGAGAAGTCCCATTAGGATTAACCCAATAGGCATAGCACTAAAACAGGTATACGTTTTAGCTTAGGAAATTAAAAAAGGGGGGCCTCTGAAAAAGAGGTGGCAACAATGCGGATCGTTTGGCGGCGGATGAACTTCATGCCTGAACACCCATTTTACAGCAGGAATGGAAGCGGTATAAAACAGCTCTAACTGAATGAAGCAAAGCACAACAATAGTATTATCTACCCGCAGCTGATCATTTGAACAGATATAGGCTTCGTCTAATTGCGAAAAAGAAAATATAGAATGGTCATGTTCCTCCTCATTGTCATCATGATGATTTTGATGCGCTGCCTTGGCGAAATGGTGGTGGTGAGCAATAACGTTATGGCCGACAGTAATCATTACCGAAATGACAACTAACAGGTATGACCATTTTTTTTGCACCGCTTCAAAGATATGAATTAAATGGACAAAATTTGATCTCGAGCCCGGCATAAAAGAGAAATTTGTATTTTTAGCAAAGCGGGCAACCGTCAGCAGGCATTGTTCCGGTTTTCCTATAACTCCATTTAGTGCAGGTAATTGTTAATTGCGATGAGATTTACTGCTGTTTTTTTCATTGAAAGCAAACTATCCAACATCTTCTTATATGCATAAACAAGCAAGTTTATGTTTATTTATTTCGGTAAATTCAAAGTGTGTAAATCCCTTCTAAGCCATCTGATTTTAATTTTTCATTCGGCACACAAATAAAAAACCTCCGTAAAATTTTATAAAAATTATACTGTGTTCTTATTTTTCATTTGGCTTTGCTTCATGACATACTGAAAGCGAACTTAAACAAAGGTTGAAGGTTTCGACTTTTTCACTCAGGGATTTACGTTTTTTGGATTTTAATGTAAAATGAGATTAAAATGGCTACAATACCACTCAATAGAAAGGTTGCAGAAGCACCAAACCGGAACCATATAACACCTGCTAAAGAACTTGCAATTAATGTAGCAATACTTTGAAAGGCAGTATAAGTACCGATGGCAGTTGCGGTATTTTCTTTTTTACAGATATTAGTAATCCATGCCTTTGCAATTCCCTCTGTTGCTGCAGCATAAACTCCGTATAAAAAAAATAACACAATAAAAACTATCTTGCTTTCAGCATAAGCCATGCCGACATACACAACAGAAAACAAAATTAACCCTGAAATAAATATTTTTTTCATCCCGATTTTATCTGCTAAAATACCTAACGGATAGGAGAACAAAGCATAAATCAGGTTATAAAAAACGTACACGCCAATAACGGTAGCATCATTAAATCCTGCTTCTTTAATCTTTAATAATAAAAATACATCGGAACTATTGAACACTGTAAAAACTAACAAAGCTCCAACCAGTTTGCGATAGGTTGCAGGGCTTTCTTTCCAGTACTTAACAAAATCTAAAAATCGTGTTTTCGTTTTTGGTTTCGATTGCTCTTTTTGTTTTTCCTTTATGAAAAAAGTAAATGCGATTGCGATAATACCCGGAAAGAATGCAATAAAGAAAAGTGTTTTATAATCATTGGGATGATACGCTAAATAAACCAACGCTAATAAAGGGCCGATTACTGCTCCTAAGGTGTCCATTGAACGGTGAAAGCCAAATACTCTGCCTTTTGTTTGTTGAGTTGCCTCATCCGATAATAAAGCATCCCTTGCTCCGGTTCTTACGCCTTTTCCCAATCTATCAATGGTTCGTGCAAAGAATATCCACATTGGATAAATAAATAGTGCCATCATTGGTTTTGAAATAGCACTAAAGGCATATCCTATTTGAACAAACGGCAAACGCTTTCCTTTATTATCACTTAGTGTTCCGAAGTAGCCTTTACTTAAACCTGCGGTGGCTTCTGCAAAGCCTTCTAATACTCCAATTAAAATAATAGAGAAGCCAATTGTTTTTAAATAAATCGGCATTACAGGATAAAGCATTTCACTTGCTACATCCGTAAATAAACTAACAATGGAGAGCACCCAAATATTTCTTGTTATTATTTTCACGGCTATAAATTTATCTTAATTCCTCCATTAAAAATAAAGCCGTCCAAAGGGGCGTATATTTGATTGAACTGCGGATTGGTTACTGTGCCTGTATATATTGAGCCAAATCGGGTTTGGCGGGTATCCGTATAATTTTCAGCATTAACAAACACACTAAAATGTTCCCATTTTTTTTCTGCTGATATTCCGGTAATCCAATAGTCAGGGCTTTTTAAACCGTTACTCAATTGTTGCGGACTAACATAAAAGGCTTCAAAGGCAATTCTAAACTTCTTTTCTTTTTCCAGCAACAAAGTAAAATTTACTCTATTGTTTGCCGTTAAAGGAACTTGCATTAATGTTCCGTCATAATGAGTTTGAGCGATTACATAAGTATATCCCAAATAAGCTTTAAACCAACCCTTACCAATTTTAATATTGGTTTCTGTACCATAAGCATCAATGTGTCCGTTAGCATTTTGAAAAGAATAGATACCGCTACTCAAGCTATCTTTATTAAAAATTAAAGGTTGATTTAAAAAAGTATAAAATACCATTTGATTAATGCTGAATGTCCATTCATCGCCAAAAGAAGTGCGATAATTTATATCTGCATTTGCACCGTAACTGCGTTCTGCTTTTACTTTGCTAAAATTAATTGGCTGAACATTTTTGAACACTTGTTCTTCTGCCTTTTCATTAAATACGGTTGGTGTTTTATAGCCTAAACCACCGCCAATTCTCGATGTTACTTTCGGATTTATTTTAAACAAGGCAGATAGTCTTGGTAAAATAAAATAATCGTTGTAGTTGCCATTATTAGCGGATTTTATCATTGCATAATCAAGTCGTAAACCACTTTCTAAAACAAACCATTCTTTTACATTAAACGTATTTTGAACAAAACCACCGGTAGTAATGCTGTTAAAATTTCTTACTCTGCTTGCCTTATTATCACGCTCATTAAATTGTTCTGTCCAAGCATTTAGTCCTGTAATCCATTCACTACGTTGTTTGTGATTGATATAATTAGCCTCGCTGAAAGTTGATAATTGATTACCACCAAATTCATAGGCTCGTTGCTTAATTGTACGGTCAAACCAACTGACGCTATTTTTGATATTGAAAGTTGAAGTTGAATTAAGCTTGTGTTCAAAGCCTAATTGAGAAGTTAATCGTTTAGAATCGTTTTGCTCATAGTAGGAATGAATGCTGTCTCCTTTGTTTTTGAGGTATTGCATATCTCCACCTGTTCGCCTTTCTGTATTTCCATCAATACCGAATTTTAACTTTGTTTTCTCATTGAAATAATAAAAAAGTTTAGGATTAAAACTGTATCGGTTAAATTTGGGAATGGCTGAAAAGCCAATCCCCGAAGGGTCGTAGGATTCATTAGAATTTTTGCTTCCCAACAATGTTAAGCCGATCTTTTTAAATCGTTGGGCGTAAAACGTGCTTAAATCCAAGCCTAATGCAGTTGAACCGTTGGCTAAAATCGTAAATTCTCTTTCTTGCGTTGGTTCTTTTGGAATTAAATTAATAAGCCCTGCAATAGCCCCACCACCATATAATGTAGATGCAGAACCCTTAACCACTTCCACTTGTTTTAAATCCAGTGGCGGTATTTGTAACAGACTTAATCCACCTGCAAAACCTGAATACAGGGGAAGCCCATCTTTAAGTATCTGCGTGTATCTTCCGTCTAATCCCTGAATACGAATAGTGGTGTTACCTGATGACACTGATGTTTGCTGTGTTTGAATACCTGTACTCTCGCTTAATATCATTTTGATATTGCTTGGTTGCATAGAGATTTTTTCTTCTAACTCCTCGCCATTTATTAATTCTATGCGCGTTGGAATATCGGATATTGTTCTGTTACTACGAGTTGTAGAAACAACTACCTCATTTAGTTCTTCTGATTCCGATTCTAGCTCAATAACGAGAGGCTGATTTTTTGTATAAGGAAAAACAATTTTTGCTTCATGTTTTCTAAATCCAATGAAACTACATTGGAGCTTTTGTTCGCCATCCGGTATATTCTTTAGTTCTACAAATCCCAATGAATCGGTACTTACGGCGATGTTGGTGTTTTCAATTTGTATAATTGCACCCGGAATACTTTGTTGATTGTGTTCATCAATTACCTTAATTTTTAAAGTGTTTTGTGCGTATGTGCAATTCGCTATGAATAGCAATAGTAATATTAACTTTCTCATTTATAATATATTTTGTTTTTATGCTTAAAATAAAGAGTGCTTCTAATTAGCACTCAAATAAAATGAGAAAAACATCAAATGAGAAAAACGGAATGCCTGAGAAATAATTGTTGGGTAATTATTGGAGGCGGAGGATAAACTTTAGCTGCTTGTTCTTCTGAAAACCGTTTTGAAATAATTGTTTCAAACGATAGAAAAATAATAGGATTTTTATCAAGTTTTTTAACTGAGAAATTTGGCGTTTGTTTTTCAGCCGAAATGTAAGTGTGCGTTTCTTTCTCATAATTTTGCTTTTTCTCCGCATCATTAACCTCAAAGTATGCGGAAAGGAAGCACACCCCAATTATGACAACAAGTATTTTACTTAGAAAAAGTTTCATCGAGCATAAAGATACCCAAAATAGTGTTTTTATTGAAAAAAACAAGATGCATTTTAAAAATGTTCAAGTTTTAATGTTAGATAGCAACCTTAATTCAACAGAATATAAAAAACTTAAAGACAAATTAGAGAGGATATGATACGTTTAATAATCGAGGAAAAGTAAATACGTTTAAATACAACTTCATAAATTAATTGACTCATGTACATATATGGTTACAAACCTTGATATTGCTTACAATAAGGTAGAGCCATTGCTAAAGCAACCTGTAATTGTTTGATATTCCCTGAAAAAGTTCCAATTGATAAATAATGAAGTTCAACCCGAAAAAGTAAACGAAGTAATTGACCGAGTTTGCATTAAAATAAAGGGTTTGGCGGGCAATAAAAAAGGGCAACAATCATTTTATGAGTTGTTGCCCTGTAGAGTGGAAGAAACCATGCCCGAATCGAACGAAATTATTAAGGATTTGGCTAGGATTCAGCATGTTAAATTTTTGTAGTTTTAATGGGTTTCAATAAAAGAGTAATAGTGTTCGCTGACTTCGTCATGAAATCCCCAACCTATACCATCAGTTTCGGTTACTATTTTAAAACATCGCTGTTTAAATACGGGTTCTAAATTGTGTTTTTGGATAAACGAACAAGCGTCATAAAACATACCGGCAATACTATTATAAAAGGGTTCGTCAATATCGCCAAAAGCATTTATATAATTTACACCACATTCCACATAAAACAACATTACATCAATAATATCCTTCTCAACAGGCGACAACTTCTTAAATCCTGTAATGGCTTTATGAGCCTCCCTTAACTTTAAATCATAATTTATATCAGGGCAAATACATTTGCTGATAATTTTCTTAGCCTCGTCTTTAGCCTTTGTACTATTGGGATTAATAGAAAATTCATAGTAAGTTTTTACTTCCTTGTATTTCGTGTTTAGCTCAATAATCTGAGCTATTAGCTGTTCTTTACTGAACTGTTGCAAGTGTTTTTTTAACGACATTGTTTTAAATTATTCTTATAATCAATCATATTTTGTGTGATTGGCGCAATTATGACGCAACCTTGACGCAATTGACGCAATTATGACGCAATCATTTTAGCCTGAAAAATGACCCCGCTCCTTTACTACCTGAGTTTTCAAAAATTCCCTTTTCCGTAAGCTCTCCTAAATCCCTTGATGCCGTCTCTCGAGATACCGAAAATAATTCCTGATACTCCTTATTAGTTATTTTCCCTTTTTCTTTAACGAAGGACACCGATTTCAATTGCCTTTCGTTAAGCCCTAGTTTAATTAATTGCTCATTGGTTAAGCTATCTTTAAAAAGAGTTACAAAAAAACCGCCCTGAAATTCCTTTATTTCAGGTTCAGGTAATCCAGCTTCTTTGCAGGCATCAAATATTTTTAAAGTACCACGCCCCCACGAATCAATAAAACCGCCCATAAAACATACATCGGCAAGCAAAATATTTCGTGGTTGTGAGGTGTGAAATCCTTTCAATGCTTCAAATGTTAATCCTTCAGGAAGCGTGCCTTCATTCCAAAAATTAATTTTGTCATCGTAAACCCTTATTTGAATTGGGGCTCCCATATAAGTACGATGAACCAACGCATTTAAAATAATTTCCCGCAGGGCAGCAATTGGGTATTCACTTTTTTCAATTCGATTCATTCCCGAAAATTCTACTTTTCTAATTAGGAATTTATGGCTTAGTTGACTTAAAATACCTTGAAGCAAGGTAAATAAATTACCTTCTTCGTTTTCTTGAAATACAAGGTCTGCATCATCTTTTCCGAATCGTCCGATTTTTACAAACATATTGGGATAAAATTTACGAGGGTCTTTAGCAAATAATACAATGGCAGCACGTTTTAACTGACCGTTTTTAGAAAGGCGTAATTTCTCCAATAAATCCTTTATTGAAAGTCCTTCATGTTCGGGTAAACGACCAGATTTTTCAGCAGCTCTCAAATATAATTTGATGCTTTGCTCATCAATATCATTTAACGTTGCATCCGGTTCAATGGCATCATCCCAAGTTTTGCCCGATTTATTTAATAAAAATTCATTTAGCGAAGCTCCAGTTAATTCCTGTTTTGTACTTCCGCTTCGGTAATAATATCTTCCTCTTACTGAAATAGGAACAGAATAAGGATGCGTTACAATCTCAATAAAATATTTATCGTCTTCGTGATGCAAATTTACTTCAGCAGAAATACCCATTGTATTTCTAATCTTGTTCGGTAAATCATCCATTAATTTTTTATAATCATCAACGCCAACAACTTTTCCCTTATCGTCTTTACCGATAAAAATTAAACCTCCTTGTGCATTGGCAAAACCACACACCCACTTGAGATAGTCATCGTGCCAACTTTGTTTGTATTCTATATTTTGTTGTTCAGGCATTGTTCGTTATTTTATAAGAATGGCTCATCTTCTTTCGCTAATTCAGAGTATATGTCTTTTAATTTTTGGCATTTGTTGCTGAAAAAGTCGGTGTAAAATTTTTTCGCTCCAGAAATATCATCATTATCTGTTTTGTAAAATGTGATTTTAGAAGATGGTAATGTTTTGTAATTATCAATATTTAGAGTAGATGCGTCTGCTTGAATTAACTTTAAATAATTAGTAAAAAATTCATTCGCATTTTCCATTTTTGCAAATTTAGGATCAACAATTAATAATTTTTTACTGTCCGTACTATTAAGAAACTTAATCAAAATATTATTAAGATAAGCATCAAAAAAACTGTATCCTATAATTACAACTAAATTAGCTTTGTCTAGTTTTTTTATAAACTCTTGTAGCAATGAAAAGAATGGGTCAACAGAGAAAAGTTTGTTTTCGTAACCTAAAATTAAATGTGGTGATATTTCCGTTGGGTCTAAATCATTAAATGCAGTCGCATGCTCAGGCATAGAAAGTGTTTCATCCTCTTTTTTAAACCAATCCAAAGAACCATGTATTTTGAATAAATTTATTTTTGCATTTGGAATATTGAAACTTGTGGCATCCCAAATATTATTTGAAAACCCATTATTCAGAGGTCTTGAATCACTTGAATTAAATACCTTTTCAAAAACTAAATCATAATTAAGCGTAAAGAAATTTATGTAAAACTCTTCATCATTAGTTTCTTCCAACAACTTTTTTACTGGTTCTAATAATTCATTTGCTTTGTCGTAATTTTCAGGTGTTAACCAATTAATAACGCAGTAATAAATGAAGTCTAAAAAACTTTGAAAGATATTTCCTTTTTGCGAATATTTAAGTTCTAAAACTAAAAGTTTTTCGCTCCAACTTCCTACAAGGGGCTCCGGAATCAAATAATCCTTATTAAGGATTTTTCTTAGTATCAGAATAAAATCTTCAATATTTGGTGTGTAAAACAATTCATTTCCTACACTTATTCCTTTGTAAGCAGCTTGATAACTTAGTGACGATTTTACAATTTTGTAGAGTTCTTTAAAGCCGTCCTTAAATTCACAATAAGGTTTAAAATCAGCTGGTATTTCATTGATTTTTTTGCTAAGTAAATCAAGCATATTACTTGACATTAAACAGTCTGCTTCCATTGATGCGCCTGCACCTAATAAAAAAACAGTGTTATCAAACAATTCATTTAATTTCATAAAAACCAAAGATTAGAATGCGCTATTTCTTTCTCGGGCAAAGTATGTTCTGGAAAATGAGCAGCTAAATCTGCTACAATTTTTGAATAAGCAATTGTTACCGGTAAACTAACTTGGTTAATGCTTTTCCAATAAATTCTGGAAAAACTATAAACTTGGTCTATTAATTCTTTAACATCAAATACATCATATAAAGTATTATTTGGTTTATTAACCTTTATCTTCAAAGGAAATGGAAATTTCCGTATTGAGTATTGCTGTGTTTCACTGTGTCTTTCATTATTCGCAAGTAAATATTCTGTTTTGTGCTTGATTTCAATTACAGTTCCACTAACAGGCATAATATCTTTTGATGAAACATCAAAAAATAAATAATCTTTGCTTTTGGTATCATTTATAGTGAGTACAATGAAAGGAATATTCAAATTAACACTTTTTAGAACGTCTTCAATTTCTTCCGCTTCTTCATCGCTCAACGTTTTATAATAATGTATTATCAATTGCAAAGGTTTGAAATGTTCTTGGTTTATCACTTTGTTTATACTATCACGCAATGCATCGCCAATTGTTCTAATATCTGCTCTAAGGTATGTTTCAAATTTGTAAAATTCTCCGTCATCTTTAAAGCATAAGGTATTTCCCAAATAGGTATTATCATTTAATCTTTTTACTCCAAAACCAACTATCATTTTATCTTTGCTAAATGTATCTAACTTCCAAGGTATGCCGCCTAACTTTGCTAATATTGCCACAGCTATATTCGGCAAATGGAATTTAAAGTTTTGAGTTTCAATGTTTTTATAATAAATAAATTGTGAAAGAATTTCTTTTTGTAGAAGTACATACTTTATTTTATAATATTCATCGTCATTGTCATCTAAGCTTTCAAATTTTTTATGGTCAGTTAAATAAATTGCAAAATACTTAATGTCTGCTTGGTAATGGTATACCTCAAGTTTTTGAGTTAATTCTTTTATTGAATCATTCGATTCTAATATTATTTTGTTTTCCTCAGCTAATTCAAAATGAATTTTTACATAATCTTTAAGTCCGGGGAAAGTACCTGCTAAACCATTCTTAAAGCACAAGTATAATTGATTTGCAGCCTTTCTGTGTCCTTCATCTTTTCGATAAATAAAAATAAAACGAAGGTTATCAGTTTGTGGAATTTTATACGGTCCGAATTTTTTCAATCCTGTAGGGATATTAAAATCGCTCGCCCCATTAAACATCAATGAGTTTGAAATTTTTTTAGTTTTCTGAATATCGATTTCATCAATTTGTTCAAACCCTTCAGAATAAAAAAGAACATTTTCGCCAATAGTTTGATTTTTTAAATGCGTGTCATAAAAAGTGGATATTTTTTTATAATATTCTAAATAGGTATTCTTTGTTGCAAAACCTTCAAAAGGTATATTCATTTCCTTTCTCATTGGAATGCTAAGTACAGGAAATGTTTGAGGCGTTTCTGAGACTGGATTTCTTCTTACATCGAATAATGTATTGTTCTGAAAATATTTTGAAAAGTGTGAATTGGGGCTTAATTCAGACAAAGGTTTTTGTGATACTAATGATTTTCCATCATAAGAAATTAGTAATTCGAGTTTATGAATATTTGAAGTTGTTAACTGTCGTAACGAAAATCGGTCATAAACGGATGTAAGGTTGTCAGCTGATAAATAATGCCACACCTGCAAACTTTGTATGAAATCGTGTCTTATTTGCAATTGTTTAGAATTGAAATAATTTGTCAATAGGTACTCAACATAGGGTTTTATAAAATATTTTGTTTCTTCAATATTTAAAATCACCTCAAATCCATTTTCATTAAAATCAAAAGAAAAATAGACGTATTCTAAATTAATAAATTCATTGGGCAGCAAAATAGTATTAAATAAAATTGCCTTTTTCTTGTGAAAGTTTGGCAATAGAACTTTGCTAACCCAAATTTTAATTTTGGGATTCAAAATTTTAAAATGTACCTTATTTATTCTGTATTCGCTCATATTTATTTTTTTAATTTTAGATAAAATTATCTCCTTTATTGTAAAGAAATCCCCCCAATTTATAGAATTCTATTTTTTCCTTGGTGAAATTAAAAATCGGCACAAGACACAATATTATTGTTTTAAAGGCAGTTTTAATCCGCATTTGAAGAATTTAACAAACTGTTTTATTTCACAATCCTTTAGCCCTCGTCCATTAAAATCAGTTTCACTGCTATTATCTGGATATACAATTATACAATCAATAACGGTGTTCTCATCTTCAATTTGTAATTTTTTTAATATACCCTTATCTCTTGAATAGCCGGACAATTGCCTTATATCTTCAATGCCGTACTCTTCATTATATTTTGGTTTATATTTAGCATCAATAATGATTTTTTCATCTGTCTTAAGAAAATCAGTATAACCGTACTTACCTTTGCTTTGATATAATATAACCTTCCCATATTTGCTTCTGAGTTTCGAGAAGACGAATAACTCAAAAAGCAATGACATATCAATATGAAAGGGCGGAACACTATTTTCGGAATTTTTATTTACTTCATTTATTGAATAGCTAAATCGTTGAAAAATCATTTTAGCTAAACTTAAAGCCTCCCTATATTCTTTAAATAGCGGATTTATCTTAAATTTTTTTATTCGTGAAATTTCAACAATTTCGCTTATCCCCGAAAAAGCAGATAAACAATAATTTAAAGAATTTAATAATTTTTGTTCGTGCTTGAAATGCTTTTTTAAATAGGAATCAACAAAGTTTAATGCCTTTTTTAAAATTTGATTTTCAATGCAATCAATTGAATATTCTTGGTAACTGCAAAAATTTCTGTCCTTTCTACCTTTGAAATTATTTAATCTCAAACTCCTGTTGAAAACAATCTTGCCTTTAATTTTTGATTGTAAATTGTTTTCAACTCTTATGTAATCCTTTTTAAGTCCTCGCTTTACAATCCGGTTAATCGTGTTTAAAAAGTGAATTATTAGAAGAGGAGTTATTTCAAACTTATTTGAGTTTAATTGAACTGCTTTTTTATTAAAGTGAATTTTATAAATCCTATTTAAATCTTTTGATATTTCCTCATGATTGAAACACTCCATAAACATTTTAAGATAATCCAAATCGTCTATTTTCGGTTCAACCTTTATTGCTACCTCACTCTCAATGAGCCAATCTACTCCAATAAAATAACTGGTTTCGTAATTTGAATTGAGCTTCAAAAACTTTACATCATTTTCATTACGAGAAAAATCTAAATTTCTTGGTTTAATTTTTTTCTCAATCGTATCATTGTCGAATCTTGAATGTTCTTTAATTGATAAGAGTTCCATTTTTTTACAAACTTAGTATATCAATTTTTGATTCCACTTCATCGGAAGACAAAGACAATATCCCATCTTTTACATATTCCTTTAACAATGGTATTATTTCAAAGTCAAGTTTTAATTGAAGTTCTTCATTGTCTTTCGCCAAAAAATAACTGTGTCCAACCATCATGTCATCGGCAGAAAAATCAGAGGCAATGTTCTCTTTCATTAAGTTTGTAATTTTATCAAATACACTCAAGGCACTTATTTTTGTTTCTTCATTATTATTGTAATTTTCAATAATATTTCTTTCTGATTTAAGTGTAATGAAGGCAAAACGCCTACGAACAGCGTAATCAATATAACCTAAACTTCGGTCTGCCGTATTCATCGTACCTATAATATATAGATTAGATGGCACACCAAATTCTTCTTCGGGTGAATAGGTAAGTCGAACCTTTATTTCATTTTGACATCCAAGTCTTTTATCGGATTCGAGTAAAGTTATTAGTTCACCAAATATTTTTGAAATGTTTCCTCTGTTTATTTCATCAATAATTAAAACGTAATTTTTATCATTTTCTGCTTTTTTATAATCACTAATCTTATATGTTTCCTTCAAATAGGCTAATATTCCCTTAACATAGGATAAATTATAAAGTGGCTTTGGATCGCCTATATACAATTTCCTTATATAGTCAATGTTTGCTGGAAAATCATCTCCTTCAGCAGCTTGACTTCTTTCTGAACGAACCCTAAATGTTTTTCCTTCCCGATATGTAATTGAAAATTTTACCCCTGTTGTCGTTTTGAGGCTAATATTTTTGGTTCCATCAGAACACTCAATTTTAAATAATTCTATTGCTTCATTCAATTTTTTAAGATTGTCATTTTGGAGTGCCTTTTCGCAAATTTCTTTAAAAATACCTGACTGCACTTCATACGTTAATTCGCCTTTTGCAGTGGTTACGGGTCTTAACCCTTCAATGAACTCTTCATAATCCAATGATTGATGAAAAGTAGTAAACATAATTTGCCCATCATTAACCGCTTGCCTATATGCTTTCATTATTTCATCTCTGTTTCCAGTATCAGTTGGTAGCTTATCAATAATACCTAATGCAATCTCTGCTGTTTTATAAGTTTTTCCAGAACCAGGCGCACCTTGAATAATTATTTGTTTCTTATTTTTGAGAATGTTATTAATTAAATTCATCTTTTCATTATTTAATATTTTTTTATACCAACTATCAACAAACTTCCAAGAATCGGTAGTCTTATCCGTTAAAATTTGAATAGTACTTCGTGTCTGTGTCCAATCTTCCACACCATTATAAAATTCAAGAACTTTAACCTTTCTATAATTTATATTTATATATTTTGATTCGAGAATGGAATCATTAAAATTATCCCCTAATACTTTACAAAGTGCCATTACTTTTTGCCCTTCTCGAACTAAAACAATATCGCCATTTGATACACCACCTTCTATCCCTTTAAAATTTCTACATTGAAAATTATCCCACTCACCTGTTCCAATCACAGGTGGGGTTTCTTTAAGCATATCAATGGAATTGATTGTTGTTCCACCGCTTCCTTCAGGAAGAAACATTTGTATGTGCCAGTAATTCATTTTTATATTAAAGTCATTTAATTCAATTGCCTCTTCGCCATTCAATTTACATTCTTTACAAAAGCCCTTTTTTTTGAGTTAGCGATTTTTTTACCTCTACATCTCCTAAAATATTTTTACACATTGCGTAATATCTTTGCTATTTAAAGTTTTTATTTCACATCATCATTTGTCCAAAAATCAGCAAGTAACTCCGCTTGGTCTAATACTTTTGTAACGGAAGTAGTGTATTCTCCGGTAGCAATATCATCAGGCGGATATTTATATTTACGAAGTATGCGCTTTACTAAAACTCTAAGTTTCGCTTGAACACTTTCTTTTAATTGCCAATCAATAGATGTATTTCGTCTAACGCTATCAACCAATTCGTGCGCTATTGCTTTAAGTATATCATCTCCTAAAATCCTTTCAGCTGTTGGATTATCAGCTAAAGCATCATAAAATGCTAACTCATCTTCTTTAAGATTTAATTGTTCTCCACGTTTATCGGCTTCACGAATTTCCTTTGCCAATCGAATCAACTCCTCAATTACCGCAGCAGCTTCAATAAGCCCACTTTGATAACGCTTAACAGCTTCGGAAAGTAGTACGGAGAATTTTTTGCTTTGAATAAGATTTTTTTCTGACAATTCAATAATCTTATTATTTAATAAGCGTTTTAATAATTCAAATGCCAAATTTTTTCTAGGCATTCCTTCTATCTCCGCTAAAAATTCATCTGAAAGTATAGAAATATCAGGTTTTTTTATTCCTGCTGCATCGAAAACATCAATTACTTCTTTTGATACAATTGCATCATTTATAACTTGTCTAATCGCTGTTTCAATTTCATCATTAGTTCTTTTTTTACTTCCTTCATCAAACTTATTGAAACGAGCTTTAATCGCTTGAAAAAATGCTAAATCATTTCTTATTTCAAATGCTTTCGGATGTGGAACAGAAATAGCAAATGCTTTTGATAAATTAGTAACGTGCGCTTTAAATCTTACTTTCCCATTTACAATTTCTTTATCCCCCTGCGCTTCTTTTAAACCATCAATGTAGTTCGTAGCATCAAGTATAAAACTTAATTTTTCTTTCGGTTCAATATTAAAATATCTACGGTAATCAAACTTATTAAACATATCAACTACAATCTCGTAAAGCTCTTGCATCTTCGCTACTGCTTCTTCTTGGTCAAATGCTAATTTACCTTTCCCTTGATTTTCAGTATATATTGCTAAAGCTTTTTTAAGGTCTTGTGCGATACCAATGTAATCAACAACTAAACCTCCATCCTTATCACCAAAAACACGATTTACTCTTGCAATTGCTTGCATTAGATTATGACCATTCATTGGTTTATCAACATACAATGTATTCAAGCAAGGTGCATCAAAACCAGTTAGCCACATATCTCGCACAATAACTAATTTTAAAGAATCTTTCGGGTCTTTTAATCTATCTCCAATCCCTTTTCTTCTCGGTTTATTTCTTATGTGTTCCTGCCACTCTAAAGGGTCGCTTGCAGACCCAGTCATTATTACTTTTAAAACTCCTTTATCATCTGCCGAATCGTACCAGTGCGGTTTTAGTTTTATAATTTCATCTTGTAATGCAACACAGATTCTTCTACTCATACAGACTATCATCGCTTTGCCATCGGCAGCAGAGAGGCGTTGTTCAAAATGAGTTACCAAATCCAAAGCTATTTGTTTTAATCGCTGTTGACTACCAACTACGGCCTCCTTACTTGCCCATTTTGCAAAGCGTTTTTGTTTATCGGTTAACTCATCATCCTCTGTAATTTCTTCTACTTTTTCATCTAATTGTTGTTGGTCTAATTCTCCCAACTCAATTTTCGCTAAACGGCTTTCATAATAAATTCTCACAGTTGCACCGTCCTCAACCGCTTGTTGTATATCATAAATATCAATGTAGTCGCCAAAAACAGCTTGCGTGTTTTTATCTTCTTTTTCAATAGGCGTACCTGTAAATCCAATAAAAGAAGCATTTGGCAACGCATCTCTCATGTGCTTTGCAAAGCCATCAATAAAATCATACTGGCTACGATGCGCTTCATCCGCAACAACAACAATATTTCTTCTATCAGATAATTGCGGGTATTGTCCGCCTACTATTTCGGGTAAAAACTTTTGTATGGTTGTAAAAACTACACCACCCGAAGCAACAGCTAATAATTTTTTTAAGTTGTCTCTGCTTTCCGCTTGTACAGGGGTTTGCCTGATTAGTTGTTGACAATTACCGAATGTTTCAAATAATTGTTGGTCTAAATCATTTCTATCCGTTAAAACTAAAACAGTAGGATTATTCATATTCTCGGCAAGTACTAATTTACCGGTATAAAAAACCATACTTAAACTTTTGCCACTACCTTGTGTGTGCCATACAACGCCTGCACGCCCTTTTAAATCATTATTATTTGTTGTGGTTGCCTGAATTGTTTTTGAAATAGCTTTATTTACAGCATAGTATTGATGATAAGCTGCAATTTTTTTAACCGTTTTTTCTTTTGTTTTTTCAAACACAATAAAATGACGGATAACATCCAACAATGTTTTTTTATTAAGCAACCCTTTGAGCATAGGCTCCATTTCAGGCTCACGTTTATTATCAATTATTGTTTCTCCGTCTGCGGTTTTCCATTCCATAAAACGGTTATACTCGCTACTTAAAGTTCCTGCCTTTGCAAACCAACCATCACTTACAATTAAAAAAGCATTGTAGATAAATAATGTCGGAATTAATTGTTTGTATGTTTGAAGCTGATTGTAAGCAGCTTTTGTATCTGCATTTTCATCGGAAGCATTTTTTAGTTCAATTACAACTAATGGCAAACCATTTATAAATATTACAATATCAGGACGTTTATTATTGTGATTTTCTACAACCGTATATTGATTAATTGCAGCAAACTCATTGTTATCGGGTGTATTAAAATCAATTAACCAAACTTTATCTGTTTTTGTTTTACCATCGCCAATACTAAATTTTACATCAACGCCTTCGGTAAGCATTTTGTGAAAGGCTTCATTATTATCGAATAAATTAATTGATTGCGTGCGTAACGCTTTTTTTAGCGCTTCTTCTTTAGCATCGGCAGGAATAGTTGGATTAATTATATCAATTGCTTTTTGCAAACGTTGTTGTAAAACAACTTCGTAATATTCCCTTTCCTTTTTTTCGCCTTCTGCAATATCTGGTCCATACAGCACATTGTAACCCAAATCAGTTTTGAGAATGTCAAGTGCAATTTGTTCTATTTCATTTTCTGTTATAAAATTACTCATGGTGCTATCAAATTTATTATAGCGTCCTTCTCACTATCAAAACGAGTTTGCAAGTGGTCAAAAACTCTTTCTTTTCTTATTTTTACTGGCTCATACCAAAACTTAGAATCTTTTTTACCTTTATAAAAACACATAAAAGATTCAAAACCTAAAGTGTCTTTTTCGTAATGTAAAAAAGGAGATAGACTGTATATTTCATTATCCCATTTAAGGAACAATTGTTCTTGACCAAGCCCAATTACATAGGTTTGGCTTGTCCCAAAATCAAAGTCATCAAACTCTTTATTTAGCGAATGACCATTGAAGGATTCACATTTACATTTTGCAGAAAAACTTTCAAAACGCAAAATTTTACAGTCTTCTAAAAAATTGGTTTTAACAAGCATCTCTTTAAATAATGGAGTCACCAATTTTAACTCTTCAATAGCTTGCTCATTGGATGGAATTTGATGATGCGAAATATCATTTCTAATATCTTGCAATTCCATGAGCTCATCTAGCAAATCAATTTCAATTTGTTCGCATTTAAGATTTAAGTTGTTTGTTATAGAGTGGTTAATAATTGATTTTACATTTTGAATTTTCGTTTTTATAGCATCAGTTAAAAGGCGTTTCTGACTGAAGTTTTCATAAACAGGGTTTCCTCCTGAACCTGTTGATACTAAAACACGAGTTGTTTTTAAATTGATGTTTTTAAAACGCACCTCTGCCCAAACAATTGCATTTATTACAAAAACAATTGATTCCCAAATATCTTTTAAGTGCAATAATTTTCTTACGGGGTCTGATGCATCTTGCCCCTTTTCCGATAGTCTTAAATTAAATGCGATACATGAAGGGTAATCTTTATAAACGACCTCTTTCAGCTCTTCATACTCTTGGTCAATAAATTCATTAAAAGCTTCTTTGTAAGCTTCAATATCCATTTCAAATAATATACGGCTTGGTAATGAAGAAAATCCTGCAATTTGAATTTCTCCATCAACGTCAATAGATTGGTTAAACCGTTGACATCTTTTATCCTCGTATTTTATTTCGTCATTCATTAAGAAATTGGAATTTCACCTTTCATTAATTTTGGCAATAAACTATCACGCAAAGCTATTAGGGTTTGAGTTTCTTTATTATTCGCAATTATTTTCCCTCTAATTGATTTTACTAATTTCCCAAAGTCAGCTAAAGTTTTTTTATTAGGGATTATAAATTCATAATTTAATAATTCTGAACTTCGTAAATGCAAAACGGTTGAACCATTTGTATGGCTTAAGCAAAAATCTTTAAATGTTTGATACTTTAAAAAGTAGAATAAAACTTCATTAGAAAAAACATTATCTTTTGGTTTGCATTTTACCAAATCGATAGATGCAATAAGTTTTTCGTAATCAAAGGGGTTTTCAACTATTGCAGGGCATCCAACAACGTCAGCATTTTGAGTAATATCGGTTTGAGCAATAACTATATCTCCTTCCTGCAACACCTGTGTTTCTTTATGTTTTCCGTCAAATTCTTTAAAACCATTAAAATTTAAACCACCTCCCCTGTTAATAGATTTTAAAGTTACCAATGCAAATTTTGATGGGACTAACTCGCTACTTCTGTATGAAACGCCTTTAACAAAATCGGCAACTTCATTTAATTTGATATTTCTCCAACCATTAGGCAAGATTTTATCTTTAGGCAAACACATTTCTTTAAATAGCGATTCTGCTATTTCTTCAAGTGTGTGATTCGTTTGCTCATTTAATTCTATTTTATCATCCAAAGAAGAAAGAATTGAAGCTATTTTTTTTTGAGTATTTACTTCGGGCAAACGAATTTCTAAGTTTTTAATTTGAGATGGAGAAATGTTTGCTTGATTAGCACTCCCCCCCGCATTAGTAACTAATTCAAGTTGAGTTTCAAAGCGATTTAAAAAATAGTATAAAAAGCCTTCGTTACCAATTGTTTTATCCTTTATATAAACTTTGCCAACTCGTTGATTTATAAATGCAGGGAAGTCAAATTGATATTTTCCTACTTTCCCAACTGCTGATGCAATTTGATTTAAGTGAGAGCCGGTCATTGAAATAAGTATATCGCCCTTTTTAATTAAAAACTGTTCTAATCTGTCTGTTAATTCGCCATTAAAAAATTGAACACTATCAAGATTTATTTTGGGTGAAACAATGTTTTTTATCTTAATTACTGGAATTCCCTTTTCCGTAAAGTCATCTGACTTAAAAGCGTAACCATTTTGCACTTCAGCAAAATCACCTACCTTGTATGTTTTCCATTCGTTAAAACTCATAGCCAACGCTTTTTAAATTTTCACGAATAGTTTCTTCTAACTCACTTCCTTGTGTAAACTGCCTTGTAAGTTTTTCGGTTAGTGCTTGCATTTTTTCAGCAAATGGAATTAAATCCTCAACTTCTTCTTCGTTCCCTACATATCTACCGGGCATTAATACCCAGTTATTGTTTTTTACTTCTTCAATAGTTGCAACCTTACAAAACCCTGCCACATCTTCGTATTTACCATTTTTATTACGCCACTCGTGATATGTATTAGTAATTAATTTAATATCATCTTCAGTAAATTCTTTATTTTTTCTATTAATCATTGTTCCCAATTGTCGGGCATCAATAAAAAGAATTTCATTACTACGGTTTCTGAATTTGCCGTTAGCTTTATTTCTTGCCAAAAACCATAGGCAGGCAGGAATCGTGGTATTAAAAAATAATTGCGCAGGTAAACTAACCATACAGTCAATCAACCCTGCTTCAATCATGTTTTTCCGAATCTCTCCTTCATTTCCTGCATTAGTATTCATACTTCCATTTGCCAATACAATACCCGCTGTTCCATTCGGGCTTAACTTGTGAGTAAAGTGTTGTAGCCAAGCATAATTAGCGTTGCCTGTTGGGGGGACGCCATATTTCCAACGAACATCATCTCTCAGTTGTTCTCCACTCCAATCGCTAACATTAAATGGTGGGTTGGCTAAAATATAATCTGCTTTTAAATCTTTATGCTTGTCGTTTAAAAAAGTATCGCCCAATTCAATTTTAGCATCAATGCCTCGAATTGCTAAATTCATTTTAGCTAAACGTAACGTTGTTGGGTTGCTCTCTTGCCCATATATAGACAGGTCTTTAATATTTCCCTGATGTTCTTCAACAAATTTTTCGCTTTGTACAAACATACCACCGCTACCACATGCACCATCATATACACGTCCGTTATATGGCTCTAACATGGCAACTAATAATTTTACAATACTTTCAGGCGTATAAAATTGTCCCCCTTTTTTTCCTTCGGCATCGGCAAACTGTCCTAAAAAATATTCATACACTCTGCCGAGTAAATCTTTTGCTTTATGTCCATCTTGTTTAAAACCTATTGTTCCAATTAAATCAATAAGTTCACCTAAACGTTGTTTGTTTAATTCGGGGTCGGCATAAATTTTAGGCAAAACACCTTTTAAACTGCTATTAATTTTTTCAATTGCATCCATTGCATCATCAACCAGTTTTCCTATTTCAGGTTGCTTTGCTCTGTCTTGTAAATATTTCCAACGTGCTTTTTCGGGAACGAAAAAAATATTGTTTGCTAAATACTCATCTGAATCTTCAGGGTTTGCACCCTCAAATTCGCCCTTACCTTCAGCTAATTGTTTATGTAAATCATTAAAAGCATCAGAAATATATTTAAGAAAAATCAACCCTAATACAATGTGCTTGTATTCGGCTGCATCCATATTGCTACGCATTTTATCGGCAGTAGCCCAAAGGGTTTTTTCAAGTTCTTTATTGTCGTTCATATATAAAGATTAAGAGGTCATTTAGTAAGGCACTAAAATACAAAAAAAGGGGGGCTATTTTTAATAAACTCCTTAAAAATTGGGCGATGTAGCCGAAATGCCGATGATCGTTACCTTGTAAAAATGATTATTGGTTAAAACACATCATAAAACGATGGTAAATGGTAATTAATTTCAATTATTTTCAATGCTTTTCAATTGCGACACAACTACTTCTTAATTGCTACACAATCATTTTTTTAATTATTAGCCGTAATTTTAACGTCAAAATAATACCATTTTAATATCGTGAACGAAAAGCTAACTATTTTTAAATCTCTTTTTAAAGGACGTGAAGATATTTATGCTACACGTTGGGAAAAGGGCAATAAAAATGGTTATTCTCCGGCTTATACTTTCGACCCATACAGTTACAAGATGCACCGAATGAAAGGTGGTACTTTTCAGAATTATGATAACAAGCAATATCAAGCACTTACAGACGAACAAATAATAAAACATTTACAAGGTGAGCAATTAATCGGTCTTTACCCATTACTAAAAGACAATACATCTTGGTTTATTGCTGCCGATTTTGATAAGGATAATTGGGCGGAAGAATGTAAAGCCTTCATTAAAATTTGCGAGAATAAAAATATTCCTGCTTACTTGGAGCGATCACGTTCAGGTAAAGGTGGTCATGTTTGGATATTTTTTGAAGAAAATTATTCAGCCTTCAAAAGCAGAAATATTTTTAAATCATTGTTAGAGGAAGCTGGAGTATTTTCTCCGTTTGACAAAAGTTCCAGTTTCGATAGATTGTTTCCTAATCAGGATTATCTCTCAGGAAAAGGGTTTGGAAATTTAATCGCATTGCCATTAAATAAAATCTCGTGGGACAATGGAAACAGTTGCTTCATTAATCCTGAAACCTTATTGCCAATTGAAAATCAATGGGGATTTCTTAAAACAATTCGTAAAATTACAATTCCGGAACTTGAAAACCTTTATCAATCCTTAGCGACAAAACCGAATAATTCCCATGATAAAGCTACGGCTACTAAATCTGTTAATGGGAAACTGAACATCAAACTCAGCAATGCCGTTTATGTTTCAAGAGAGGGGCTAACAACACCTTTGGTAAGCTTTATAAAAGAAGAATTCAATTTTATAAGTAGCGAGTTTATCATTAAAAAGAAGCTCGGTAAAAACACTTGGGGTACAGACCGTTATTTTAAATTAATTGAAGAAACACCCAATGAAATAATCATCCCAAGAGGAGCAGCAGGAAAATTACTCCGTTTTTGTAAGGAAAATAAAATCGAATACGATTTTGTAGATGCGAGAATAAAAAAGGAAAGCGTATTGTTTAATTCGAGCATTCATTTAAGGGAACAACAGATTGCGGTAAAAGAAGCCGCAACTAAAAAAGACTTTGGTGTTATTGTAGCTCCACCGGGTTCGGGTAAAACAATTATATGTCTTTCAATTATTGCTGAAAAACAGCAACCTGCTTTAATTATCGTGCATCGTAAACAACTAGCAATTCAATGGATTGAACGGATAGAATCGTTTTTAGGTATTCCGAAAAAAGACATTGGAATAATCGGACAAGGTAAAAACACAATCGGTAAACAGATTACTATTGCTATGATTCAAAGCCTTGATAAATTACTAAAATCAGCAGGGGCAAATAAATATGAAAATAGTTTCGGTGTAATTATCGTAGATGAATGCCATCATGTTCCTGCCGATACTTTTAGAAATACAATTGCAAAACTTTATTCGTTTTATTTATACGGATTAACGGCTACACCATTCAGGAAATACAATGATGGCAAGCTTATTTTTTCTTATTTGGGAGAAATAATTACCGAAATAAAACCGCTATTAACAGAAACAACTGGCGGTGCAAAAATTATAATCAGAGATACAACTCTGTCAATTCCTTATAATTCTAAAACAGATAAATTTGAAACACTATCAAAAATATTGGTTCATGATTCCGCTAGAAATAAACTTATTTTGGATGATGTATTTGTTGAATTGAGTAAGGGAAAGAAGATTGTAATTGTTACCGAACGCAAAGACCACATTGAAACGCTGAATCAGTATTTAAAACAGAAATATGAAACGGTAACATTAAGCGGAGAAGATTCGGAATCAAACAAGACTGCAAAGTGGAAAATGT
>JANYGK010000052.1 GCA_025362395.1 Bacteroidota bacterium | reverse complement strand
GCTTTTTATTACTTTTTCTTAGCTGCTGCTTTTTTAGGAGCTGCTTTTTTTGCTGCTGCTTTTTTAGGAGCTGCTTTTTTTACTGCTTTTTTTGCTGCTGCTTTTTTAGGAGCTGCTTTTTTTGTTGTTGCCATGGTTTTTTGTTTTTGAGATTTTTGTTACTACGAAGTAAATAAATTTATTAACGCTAACTAATTTTCAATCAGTTATTTTATTAACACAAAATTGTTGAAATTGTTAATACCGTTTTTTTATTTGCAATGTATTTTGAAATGTTTAAAAAAAATAAATCAATTATAATCATGATGCTCTGTGTGTATTGATTTTAAAGGTATTTCAGAGCATCTTGTTTTTTTATACATAATAAGGTGCGTTTAAAAATAAAAAAGTGCAAATAGCTGAGGAGAAAAAAATGTGTAAAACAATAAAAAATAATTTTGCTATCCTGCTATTTAATGATCCATTCGTTCTCAATTTCCCAACCTGCAAGTAGTTTTATAGGAGTATTATTGACAAAAATAGTTTCAGGCTGCCTATGTAAAAAATAATCACCCGTGTCAAACATGCCGTTTTTATTGGCATCTTCAACTATTTTAATAATATAATTACCGGGTAATAAATTTTTATAGGTAATAAATTTCTCCGCGGTCGACGTTAAAGCAAGTTCTATTATTCTTTCATCTGCTGTTTGTCCTTTATCATTTTGCAAAATAACAATGTAGTTTTCCTTTTTAGGAAACAAAAGCTTCATGTTTAATTGGGCATAATCATCGGGGGTGTTTGTTTTAAATACATAGGTTATAGAGTCATTAATGCGCTGTGGCCCTTCATTAAAAGCACCTTTAGGAATAGTAAGTGTATAATTTGCTGCCTGTTTAAATTCGGTTTGCAGTGTAAAAGAAATAGCCGGTTCTTGCTCTGTTAAAATTTTAAAAGGTTTAATTACTGCATGCGCCGTGTCTTGTTTTTCGATCAGCTGAATTTTGTCTGAATCAATATTTTTAGCTTGAACCGGATAGTTAAGCGTAAATTTTGGAAAACTGAAATATGGAACACCGTTATCAAGCTTTGCGGTAAACATATACTTATATACTTTATCTGTGGACTGCTTATCTGCTTTGAAATTCCGGCCGGGGATCTTTATATATAAGGTATCCGTTTTACCGGATTGATAACTGATAAATGTTTCAAGCGTATCATACGTATTAGTATAATACAAGCTAAGCGTATCTCCTCCTCTACTCCATGTGTGAAGCACCAATCCCTTAGCTTTAATTTCTTTAACCGTAGTTTGCGGTTTGTTATAAACTACATTTACCTTACCATATTCAAGTGACACTGTTTTCTTTATAAAGCTTTTATAGGGAATCTCTTTAAATAAGATCATATTAATAGTCGCTGTGTCTCCGGGGTCAGCGGGTTTCTCATCATAAGCTACATGCTCTTCCGACCCATCGTATAATAAGTTTTTATTTCTATCGGCGATCCCAATAATTTTAAATTTTTTCCCGGGCAAATAATTGAAAGAGAACTGTCCTTGGTCATTTGTCCTTATAAGATACAACGGCTTGTCCTTATATATAATACTGTCTTCTGCATTTTCAGGATACAACCCTACCAATACCTGAGCCGCAGGTTTATGATCGGTTGAGTTTATAATTTGTCCTTTTAATTTTAAGCTGTCAATGGTATTACCTGTACTAAATACATATTCAAAATTGGGTAAGTTGTTGGATTCTCTTAAGTCAACAATAGAATTGCCGAATGAGAGCTTATAAGTCGTATTCGGTAAAAGCTCTTCATCAAATTTTATTTTTACTTTTTTGCCGCTTGCCTGTATGTCCGGAAATTCTTTAGTTTGCGGCGTAATAATAAACTGGTTGTTAACGTCCTTTAAGGTAATGTATTCGTCAAACTGCAACTCAATTGTTTTTGAAGTAACATTAAGGCTGGCATTTTCAGGAACCGCTTTTACCAGTTTGGGTGCTTCGGTATCTTTTTTACCCCCGGTTAAAGGCGTAATCTGCGCGCAGCGAGCACATACTAAAGCCATACATATATATAAGAGTAGTTTTTGCAATTTTGCTACAAAGAAAGTGATTTTTTGTAAAAGCTATACATATATATAAGCCGAGAAATTCTAAAAAAATATAATCCATGATTAAAATAACTTTCAATTTATTTTGAAAGTTTAGAAATAGCATTTATATTTGTATCGGAATTAGGGTCATGAAATACAACGAAGCGAAAGATAAATTTATTCAGGCCTGGGGAACACTTGGCAGCAGTTGGGGAATCAGCCGTTCCATGGCACAGGTGCATGCTTTGTTACTGATCAGTCCCGATTCGCTTTCTGCTGAAGAAATTATGGAAGATCTTAAAATTTCACGCGGGAATGCCAATATGAATATCCGTGACCTGATCGATTGGGGTTTAGTTTTCAAAGAACAGGTTCCGGGAGAACGTAAGGAATTCTTCTCAGCCGAAAAAGATATTTGGAAAGTTGCCAAGCAAATTATTAAAGAACGCCGGAAACGTGAAATAGAGCCAATCTTAACCTTACTGGAAGAGCTTAAAAAAGTAGACGGAACTAAAACGGATAAAAAACATAAAGCATTTATTGATACAATTACCAATTTAGAAAGCGTGGTTGATAAAGCAGACTTTGCTTTAACTCGCGCTATTAAACTAGATGAAAATGCCTTGGTGGGCGTGTTATTCAAACTGTTCAAGTAAAAAAATTTGTCAAATAGTTTCAATAAATATTGAAAGTTTATCGATGATTAAATAGTAGAAATCATGCCAACCCTAAAAAATCACACGTTGCTATACGATACCTGCTGCCCGTTGTGTGCTGCTTACAGTAAAGGTTTTATTAAAGCGGGTATGTTGGATGAAACCGGCAGATTATCTTATGAAGAGGGCATTCAAAAATATTCGGAACATATTGATATGAACCGTTCCCGTAATGAAATTGCTTTAGTCAATACCGCCGACGGTTCTGTTACATACGGTATGGAGAGCATGGTCCATATCATCACTCATAAATTTAAATTTTTAACGCCGGTTTTAAATAATGTAGCAGTATTATACCTTTTAAAAAAAATTTACTCTTTTATTTCTTATAACCGAAAAGTAATTGCTACCTCAACAAATTATACATCACAACTATGTGTGCCTGATTTTAACCTTAAGTACAGATTACTGTATTTACTGGTTTCCGGGGTCTTTACTTCTACTGTTCTTTTAAACTATTCTTTTTTGTTAAAAGGATTGGTTCCACAATCAAATCTCGTCCGTGAGTATTGTATTTGTTTCGGACAACTCATTTTCCAGGGAAGTATTTTAATTGCTATCAAAACAAAAAAGGAAAACCTGTTTGATTATTTAGGCAATATGATGACGGTTTCCCTGATTGGAGGCCTGTTACTTTTACCTGCGCTTATTATAGGACATTATGCTGTTCTTTCTTCTATAATATACTTAGCTTACTTTTTTGCAGTGGTTCTATGTATGTTCATTCAGCATCAAAAACGTGTTAAAAATATTCACGGCCCCGTTTGGCTAAGCTATACCTGGGTTTTATACCGTTGCCTTGTATTACTTATTATACTTTAATTATGTATACAGTTTTAGCATACCTCATTTATTTGAGCATTAGCTTAATAACGGTTTTAATAGTAGGAAAAACTCTGCATCGTAATGGTAAATCGTTTTTGTTTGCCGAATGCCCTGACGAGCATTTAAGTACAAGTACTAATAATTTACTTTATGTGGGCTATTGCCTCGTAAATACCGGCTTTGCGTTTTACTTTTTAAATTCTTCGGGTTCTATAAGCTCTTTATTGTTGTTATTAGAATTTATTGCGACTTCCGAGGGCATCATTTTTTTATCTCTCGGAGCGTTACATCTGCTCAACGTTATTCTGGCGCCAAGAATAATCTCGTTCTTTTTATACAAAAAATTAAATCATCATTAACTAACCTTTAAAATTCAGAAATCATGAATTACAACATTATCACTTACTGCATCTACATTCCCGCAACCATTGCCTTAAGCATTTGGATAGCCGGGAGCCTTCACCGCAACACAAAAGTGTTTTTACTGGGGCGCTTCCATAATAACGAATCACTGGCAAGTTCAACCAATAATTTAATTCAAACGGGCTTTTACTTAATTGCCTTAGGATTTTCCTTTATGAAAATGAGGGTGCGAAATCATGGGCACCTTGATCAATATCAAAACTATGTATATGAGCAATTAGTTTCCACACAGCAAATCATTGAAGAGTTATCTTTAAAAATAGGATCCTTTACATTGGTTTTGGGAATACTTTTATTCATGAACTTCTTTATTATGCTCATGATTCAAAAGCCAAAAAAACCAACCCGCGATTCATCCTATACCATTAATGAATAATAATCCTAAACATTACTATTATGAAAAAACTAATTATAGTAGGGGGGACGGGCTTCCTAGGCCAAGAACTTATAAAACATTTTCAAAACGCGTTTGATGAAATCATTATTCTATCAAGAAGTAAAAACAAAATTGATAAAAATATTAAATACTTAAATTGGGATGCTAAAACTTTTGGAGACTGGTGTGATGAACTGGAAGGGGCAAACGCAGTTATTAATTTGTGCGGCAAAAGTGTAGACTGCCGTTACACCGAAAAAAATAAAGCTATGATCTTTTCTTCCCGTTTAGAGTCTACGCAAATTATTGGTAAAGCTATTCAAAAATGTAAAGTTCCTCCCAAATTATGGATCAACGGGGCTTCTGCAACCATTTATAAACAAAGCGAAACAGAACCCATGACAGAAAGTGCCGGAGAAATTGGAACCGGTTTTTCTATAGACGTTTGCAAAGCTTGGGAAAAGGTATTCAATGACTTTCAATTACCAGATACCCGAAAAGTAAATATGCGCATCTCTATGGTGTTTGGCAAAACGGGTGGTGTATTCCCGGCATTAATGAATGTGGTTAAAAAAGGAATCGGCGGTACAATGGGCAAAGGAACGCAACAGGTAAGCTGGGTTTATATTGATGATTTTTGCAATATTGTAAAATGGATCATTGATACCGAAACTGTAAAAGGCGTGTACAATTCGGTAGCCCCCAACCCGGTTAAAAATAAACTGCTGATGCAATTGCTCCGTAAAAAAGCGGGAATAAAATTTGGGCTGCCGGCAAGCGCGTGGATGCTGGAGATAGGGGCTTTTTTTATGCGAACCGAAACGGAGCTCATTTTAAAAAGCCGGTATTCTTTTCCTGAAAAAGCGTTAAATGAAGGCTTTAAGTTTAAGTACAAAACCATTGAGGAATGTTTAAATAATCTATAGAGTATGCCTGTTATAGAAATACATACTATTATACATGCACCGATAGAACGCTGTTTTCTGCTGTCATTATCTGTTTATTTGCATAAGGACAGTGTATCACAAACAAAGGAAGAAGCCATTGCCGGCGCAACTACAGGACTTATGCAATTACACGATACAGTAACATGGCAGGCAAATCATTTTGGGTTTAGGCTAAACATGACCTCTAAAATAGCAGCGTATAATCCGCCGACTTATTTTGTAAGTGAAATGATAAAAGGCCCTTTCAAAAAGCTGTACCATCAACATCTGTTTAAAGAACAAAACGGTCACACACTTATGACAGACCTGTTTGAATTAGAAGCGCCATTAGGTGTTTTAGGCAGATTGGCAGAAAAATGGTTTTTGGTAAAGTACATGGAACGCTTTCTCCTGATGCGAAACAGGCATATTAAAAACACAGCGGAAGGAACCGATTGGTTAAAATACCTATAAATACGCTTTACTGACGTTTTGACGTTAAAAACTTTTTGGCTTTTAATTTGCTTTCCAATAAGCAACAATTACATTTGTTTAACAACTAAAAAACACAGCTTATGTTTGATCAAAATGAATTTAAAAAATATGCCACAAAACATATTGGCATCAATAGCTTAACCCTTGACAGCTACGTGTCTGCTTCAAGTTCCGCAATCAGAAATTTAACTCCAAACATTATTGAAGAACGCCAGTTGAACGTTTCTGTTCTTGACGTATTTTCCCGTTTAATGATGGACCGAATTATCTTTTTAGGAACGGGAATTAACGACCAAGTAGCTAACATTGTTCAGGCTCAATTACTGTTCTTAGAATCAGCTGATTCTAAAAAAGATATTCAAATCTATTTGAACTCGCCGGGAGGCTCTGTGTATGCAGGTTTAGGTATTTATGATACTATGCAAATTATTAAGCCCGATGTAGCAACTATTTGTACGGGTATGGCGGCTAGTATGGGTGCTGTATTACAATGTGCCGGTGCTAAAGGGAAACGTACTGCTTTAAAACACGCGCGTATCATGATTCATCAACCATTAGGCGGCGCGGAAGGACAAGCGTCTGACATTGAAATTACAGCTCGCGAAATTCAAAAATTGAAAAAAGAATTATACACTATCATTGCTGACCATAGCGGACAAACATACGAAAAAGTGTGGGCAGACAGCGACCGTGACTACTGGATGACAGCCCAGGAAGCTAAAGATTACGGTATGATTGATGAAGTGTTGATCAAAAAATAACCGTATCGTTTTAATAAAAAATCTCTTGTAAAAAATTTACAAGAGATTTTTTTATGGTGTAATTTTATTGAAATGTTCTATCCGGGTCAATCAGTAGAACTCGTTAGATCCGCGTTCTATTTTTTTATACAACTGCTAGGGCAAATTGAACTTAAACTCTTTATAAACTTCCCACTCTTTTTCTGCTTGCTTTAACAAACAAATAGACTTGCAGGTGAATTCTGATTCAAACTCTTTAGTACTATACTCTTCCCAAATTTTATAAAAAACGGGCTTCTTTAAATCACGAAATGCTATAGTGACGTGAGGATGAAAGCCGCGCATATCATCACTCTGGTTAAAAAGTTGTAGTTTTTGTTTAGCGTGTTTCACTAAATTTAGTTGCAGCTCATTAAGCATTTTGTTTTTAACAACATCTATAAAAACAACACGAGGCTCAAAGCAATTATAGTTTTTCAGTTGAACGGAAACGGTATCCTCAAATTTAAAAGCAGATAATTCTGAAATCAGTTTCTCTTCTTTTTTTTCTTCCCAACTAAATGGCATGTGCAATGTGATGTGCCCGGGGGAGCGTAAAGCGCCTTTAGTATCATAATTTTCAAAAATAGTTTTTTTTATATTCCTTATTTCAGACAATAAAGGTTCGGGTGGAACAATGGCTATAAAATATTTGTTATGCATTAAATTTTAACGCCAATCACCAATACATCATCTACTTGGTCTTGCGTTCCCTGCCAGCTTGTTAAGGCTTTATCCAATACGGCATAATGCGCCTCTATAGATAAATCAACTGCAGAAAGTAATATATCTTTCAACTGGTTGTATTTAAATTTTTTGCCTTTTGGTCCACCAAACTGATCGGCGTAACCGTCTGTATAAATGTACACGCAATCCTCTTTTAACAGTTGAAACGTATGGTTTGTAAATGTGTCTGCAATACCGTCTGTATTGCTTCCTATAGGAAATTTATCCGATTTTATTTCTAACAGATCGGTTCCGTAAAATACCTCGCGGTCACTTTTAGGTATGTAAGAAGTAGAAATATGTTTACGAATGATGCATACCGAATTAAACGCACCGGCATATTGCAGGGCTAATGTCTTAAAGTTAATATTACATAAAGCAAGGTCCATCCCGTCTTTCACGGCATTCATATCCGACGATTGGCGAAGCGTATCATTTACCGCAATATCCAGGTGCTGCAAAATATCTGCAGGCTGCGATAATTTTTTATCCTGTACAGCTTGTGTTAAAGAGTTTAAGCCAATCACACTCATCATGGCTCCCGGTACACCATGGCCTGTACAATCAACAGCTGCAAACAATACCTCATCATTAATTTCTTCCACCCAATAAAAATCACCGCTCACAATATCTTTCGGTTTATAAAACACCATGCTTTTTGGAAGTAACGATTTTACCCTTTGCGGAGTAGGAATAATAGAAAGCTGTATTCTTAGTGCGTAACGGATACTGTCTGTTATTTCCTGCTCTTTATGTTTTAAAGACGCGGTACGTTCCTCCACTACTTTCTCTAAATTGAGATGCGCGTCTTTAAGTTGTCTGGTATGCATTTTAAACCCTGCAAAACCAATGCAAAGCACGGCAATACATACCGCTATAACAGAATATAAAAATGAATGCGAAACTAATAATATGTATATACTTAAACCCATTGAACTATAAATAAACTCTTATTACAAAAAACATAAGCTACTTTTAATCTGTGCAAACTGTGCATATATTTGTATAGCTAAAATATACATTTTAATTTAAAAATAACTATTCTTTACATGGCAGAAGATATTGAGATAACCGGAATAACTAAAGAAGAAAAATACAGATCTCTTGTGCCGCAAATAAAAGGCTTATTGGAAGGTGAGCCGGATACTATTGCCAACATGGCAAATATATGCGCCGCTTTAAAATACGGGCTCGACTTTTTTTGGGTAGGATTTTATTTAATTAAAAATGAACAGTTGGTGCTTGGCCCGTTCCAGGGGCCTGTAGCCTGTACCCGTATCCATAAAGGTAAAGGGGTTTGTGGCGCCTCATGGCAGAAAAACGAGGTAATTATTGTAGAAGATGTAAATCAGTTTCCGGGGCATATTGCCTGCAGTTCTTTATCAAAATCAGAAATTGTATTACCGGTTTATAATTCAAAAAAAGAAATAATAGGAGTGTTTGATGTAGACAGCGAGAATCTTGCAGCTTTTGATAAGACGGATGAAGTATACCTTAAACAAATTTTAGAGGCTTTACCATTTTAACATTTTATCGGGTGCATCATTATAAATATATGCCTCGTTTGGTTATCTTTAAGTAAATTAATTATGACAGAAATAACACGCGCCTTTGATATTTTAGAATTGTATAAAACCGGTTATACAAAAGAAGACCTCCTGTGTGCCAAGAAGAATAAGCAATGGAAAAAATATTCCGGTAACGATTTTATTAATTATTCCGATTGGGTAAGCTATGGCTTATTTGCTTTAGGTTTAAAAGAGAACGACAAAATTGCCATCATCTCTAACAACACGCCCGAGTGGAATTTCTGCGATTTTGGCTGCCAACAAGCCAACATTGTTTCCGTTCCTATATTTCCTACGATCAGTAATCATGATCTCCAATTTATTTTAAATCATTCGGAGGTAAAAGCAGTATTCATTTCTGATAAATCGATTTATGCGAAACTGGTTGCTATTGAAAAAGAGATACCTTGGGTAAAATATGTGATCAGCTATGATCCTATTGAAGGATTAATGTCTTTTGCAGAATTTATTGAAATAGGAAAAAAGCATGCGATCCCCGATAAAATAGAAAGTATTAAAGCATCCGTAACTCCCGATACATTATTAACGATCCTCTACACATCAGGTACAACAGGCACTCCGAAGGGAGTAATGATCTCTCACAAAAATTTAGTTTCTAATTTTAAAGCTTGCCAATTTTTGGCGCCGTTTGAATTGAATTGGCGTGCCTTAAGTTTTTTACCGCTTAACCATGTGTATGAACGCATGATCAGTATGCTGTATCTTTATAAATGTGTCTCCATTTATTACGCGGAAGGTATTGAAACCATTGGCGATAATTTAAAAGAAATTAAACCGCAGATCTTTGTCTCTGTTCCTCGATTAATAGAAAGGGTTTATGAAAAAATTACGGCAACCGGTGAAAAATTAACCGGCTTTAAAGGAAAAATATTTGATTGGAGTATTGATCTGGCTTTACGCTACACGCTTCCAAATACTAACGGTTTATGGTATAATATACAACGCAACATTGCCGACAAACTGGTGTACAGCAAATGGCGTGAAGCCCTGGGTGGTAAATTAGTATGTATTGTGTCAGGAGGCGCGGCCTTGAATCCAAAACTGGAACGGGTGTTTTTATGTGCCGGCATTACCTGTTTGCAAGGTTACGGCCTTACAGAAACTGCTGTTGTGATCAGTGTAAATTATTACGGCGGCGATAACATTCGCATTGGTACCGTTGGCCCTGTTATAGAAGGAACGGAAGTAAAAATTGCGGAAGAAGATCATGAAATATTAGTGAAAGGCCCAAATGTAATGTTAGGCTATTATAAAAATCCGGAGGCCACAGCAGAAGCTATTGATAAAGAAGGGTGGTTCCATACAGGAGATGTAGGTGATTTTGTAGAAGGACGTTTTTTAAAGATTACGGATCGCAAAAAAGAAATATTTAAAACCAGCGGCGGTAAATACATTGCGCCCTTAATGATAGAAAACAAAATTAAGGAAAGTCGTTTTGTAGAACAAAGTATGGTGGTGGGTGAAAATGAAAAATTTGCTTCGGCTATTATAGTTCCTTCTTTTGTCAATTTTAAGGAATATTGCAAAGAGCATGAAATTCCTTGGACAGGCAATGAAGAGATGAGTCAACACGAGGCTTTAAAAAAAATAATTAACGATCACATTAAACAGATCAACACGTCTCTCGCTCCTTATGAGCAGTTGAAAAGAGTAGAACTTTTAACTAAGGAATGGAGTGTGGATGGTGGTGAGCTCACCCCTAAGCTGAGCTTGAAGCGAAAAGTGATCAGAGAAAAAAATGCACAGGCCATTCATAAAATTTATGCACAGGAAGATTAATTGAATGGACAGCCCTCACCCTATTTCAGAAAAATTAATTGCCTGGTATAAAATCAACAAACGTGATTTGCCTTGGCGTAATACCAAAGATCCTTATAAAATATGGTTGTCTGAAATTATTTTACAGCAGACACAAGTCATACAAGGCCTTAACTATTACATTAAGTTTACTGAAACATTTCCAACTGTAACTGATTTGGCTGATGCGCCGGAAGACACGGTTATGAAGCTTTGGCAGGGCTTAGGATATTATTCGAGGGCACGAAATTTATACGCGGCTGCAAAATCAATCAAAGAAAATCATAAAGGAAAATTCCCGAAAACTTACGGGCATATTAAAAATCTGAAAGGTGTTGGCGATTATACGGCGGCGGCTGTTTCATCGTTTGCGTTTGGTTTGCCGCATGCTGTTTTAGACGGTAATGTTTACAGGGTATTATCGCGGTTATTCGATTTGAACACTTCTATTAATTCGGGGAAAGGAAAAAAAGAATTTCAACAACTGGCGGATGAGCTTTTAGATAAAGATCAACCTGCTTTGCATAACAGTGCTATGATGGAGTTTGGTGCTTTATGGTGCAAGCCGCAAAACCCTAAATGTGAAACGTGTGTAGTGCAGGAACATTGCATGGCCTATAAAAATAATACTGTTTACGAATTACCGGTAAAGGATAAAAAAACCAAGATCAGGAATCGTTATTTTAATTACATCGTTTTTAATTATAAAGAAGATGTATATATACAAAAACGCAGTGAAAAAGATATCTGGCAAAATCTTTACCAGTTCTATTTAATAGAAACTCAGGGCCCTGAAAAAGAAGAAGCGGTTTTAAACAATGGGTTATTGCAAGAGCTATCATCAACATTTGATGTGCTTAAAATTACAATGCTCAAAAAACATATTTTATCGCATCAGCACCTGTACGCTACGTTTTATGAGCTTAATATTAAAGAGCCATTAAAAACTAAATCGTTGTTAAAAATAAAACGGAGCGAATTGGTTGATTACGGGCTCCCGCAACTGATCATTAAATATTTGGCCTGTGCTTGATATTAACATATATATTGCTTTATTTTGATATAACAAGCTGTCTCTCCTTTACAATTTAATTTTAAAAACTATGAAAACCATTTTTCTGAAGATGCAGAGTAAAAAACTATTCACCCTATTATGTGTAGTCGGCTCCGTTGGTGCAGCCAATGCCCAGCTTTATAAAAACAAGGCAGACGCAACAACCATTTCTTTTTTCTCAAAAGCGCCTTTGGAAGATATTGATGCGACGAACAAAAAAGCGACCGTTGTTTTAAAGACTACCACCAACGAAATTCAATTTGGAGTAGCGATGTTAAGCTTTAAATTTCCTAAACCTTTAATGGAAGAGCATTTTAATGAAAACTATGTAGAGTCGGAAAAATACCCGATATGTACCTTTAAAGGAAAAATAAATGAGGCTGTTGATTTTAAAAAAGACGGAGAAAATAAAATTACCGTTAAAGGAACAATGGATCTTCATGGAGTTGCCAGAGAAATTGAGATTCCCGGAACGTTAACCATTAAAGGAGATAACATTACAGTGAACGCAAGTTTTAAAATTAAAGTAACGGATTACAAAATTAAAGTGCCTTCTATGTATGTGCAAAATATTGCCGAAGAGGTGGATGTTAAAGTAAACGCCACACTTGCACCATACGTTAAAAAATAAATTACACCCGACCTTTAACACTAAAAACGGAACAGTTGTTTCCGTTTTTTTTGTATATATTTGAAATGTTTAAATCTATCGGTATGATAAAAAAAATTATTTTCTGTCTGTCTTTTTTTGTCACATTATCTTCTTTTGCACAGAACGATTTATTGGATCTTGTAAAAGATTCCGTTAAAAATGAACCTCCTAAGAAAGTTTACGCTACTTTTAAAACAACAAAGATAGTCAGTTCACAGAGTGTTGAAACCGTAAAAAAACGCAACCTCGATTATAGAATTACTCACCGTTTCGGGAACATTTATAACAGCATGACCCCCCATCCTTTAAACGATGCGGCTCACGGTGGTTTTGGCTTAGATAATTCAACGGATATCCGGATGTCATTTGATTATGGTATTACAGATAAGCTTACAGTAGGTATAGGCCGAAGTAAGTTCAGAGAAATGAATGATGCTGTTGTTAAATGGCGGTTTTTAACGCAACGCGAAGGCAATTCAATTCCGCTAAGCATGTGTTTTTACGGGAATTTAGGTTATACTTCTATGACCCCCGCTAATTTATATGCAGGAACTATAAGACCGGCAAAAACAAACGAGGCTGACCGATTTCAATATTGCAGCCAAATCTTAATTGCGCATAAGTTCAATAAAAGCTTTTCGTTACAGGTAATGCCAACTTTCGTATACCGTAATTTTATTAAACAACAAATAAATGTAAAAAACGGCAAAGAAGATCAGAACGGATTATTTGCTTTAGGGATCGGTGGAAGGATCAAACTTTCGAAACGCTTTGCATTGGTTGCCGATTACTTTTATAATTTTTCCTCGTTTCAGCGCGATAACCCCGTGGCTTATTACAATCCTTTATCTGTTGGGATAGAAATTGAAACAGGCGGACACGTATTTCATATTAATTTTTCGAATGCACCGGCTATCCTTGAAAGCAGCATGCTGACTACTACACAGGATACATGGATGAAAGGCCAGATAAAATTAGGGTTTAATATCTCAAGGTGGTTCGCTATATAAGATTCTTTCAGTTTTAATTTCTCTAACATGCCACCGGTGCAACCAACAGACACCATAAGTACACACCTTGTTTCTGTTTTCAGTAACCATTTATTGCATTCGGGTAATATAAGCCCTGTGTTTAGGGTTGGGAATAATTATTACTGGCCGATTATATTGCTTTTTTTAATTTTTACGCTTTATGTGTACATTAATTTTACAAATCCTAAAAAGCTGCTTAGTGTATTTGCCTCTGTTTACAGTAACCAAGCGTCAAAACAATTATACCGTGAAGACTATAGGTTATCCAAAAGCATGTCTGTATTGCTGTCTATCGGTTTTATTCTTACCCTTTCCTTTTTAATTTACATCACCAACCATTACTTCGGCCTTATTCTAAAAGGGGTTTATCCGGTTAAACAATACCTGTTTTTTGTGGCAACTTTAACGCTTACGTACATTATAAAATTGGTTACAAATTATGTGATCAGCTATGCAACAGCAACGCGCGAACTAAATAATGAGTACACTTTTAATGTGTTTATTTACTGTCAAACTTTAGGCGTTGTTCTCCTTCCTTTAGTTATCTGTATTCAATTCTCCAAATATCCTACAGAATGGTTCTTGTATCCGGCTATGATTATTTGCGGGTTATTTTACATTTTAAGGTTCGCCAGGGGCTTCATTATATCGGCAATAGAACAAAACATTGGAGTTGTTTATATTTTTTTGTACCTTTGCGCTCTGGAAATATTACCCCTTTTAGTTTTGATAAAATTTTTACTGGTTAATTTTTAATATGGCTATAAAGAAAAAAAAAGCTGTTAAAGTTGTTACTAAAGCTAAAGCTGCTAAAGTAAAAAAAGCGACTGTGCCAAAAAGCACAAAGAAAACTGCTAAAAAAACAACCGCAAAATCCAAACCCGCTAAAGTCGGCAAAAAAGCCATCGTTAAAACTAAAGCTAAAGCTGCTCCTAAAAAAGCCGTAAAAAAGGCAACTTCTAAAAAAGCCATTGTAAAAAAAGCACCTCTTAAAAAAACTGCTCCTAAAAAAACAATAGCCGTTGCTAAAAAGCCGATTGCTAAAAAAGTGGCTAAGCCCGTTGAAATAAAGGTTAAAAAGAATGTTCCTGCCATTAAAAATACAGTTGAGTCTTCTAAAATCACTCATTTAACCGGCACTGAAAAAGTGGTGAAAATTGGGGTGAAAACAAAAAAACAGTTGATTGCTGTTCCGCCTCAGCCTGTTATTGAAGTTTCCGATTACCCGAAAAATAAAGTAAAAACGCTTTTAATTTCTCAGCCAAAGCCTGAGAATGATAAGAACCCATATTACGAGCTGGCCAAAAAATATAATTTAATTGAAACCTTTCGTCAATTTATTAAAATTGAAGGTTTACCGGTAAAGGATTTCAGAGCCCAGCGTATTGATATTTTAGAACACAAAGCGGTAATATTAACCAGCCGTATGGCGGTTGACCATTACTTTAGAATGTGTAACGAAATGCGCGTGACAGTTCCTGAATCCATGAAATATTTTTGCATTAATGAAGCTACCGCTTATTACCTTCAAAAATATATTCAATACCGCAAGCGTAAAATTTTCTTTGGCCACCAAACTATTCAGGACTTGGTAGATGTGATCAGAAAAAATAAAGAAGAAAAATTTTTATTGCCGGCTGCCGATGTTCAAAAAGAACAGATCTGTGATTTTTTAGATGCTTTACATATTAAGTATACTAAGGCCATTATGTACCGCACGGTAAGCGCCGATTTAACAGATATTAAAAATTTAAATGAGTTTGATGCCTTAGTGTTTTTTACGCCTGCGGGGATCCGTTCATTAAAACATAACTTCCCAAATTTTATACAGGGAAATACCCGCATTGCCTGCTTTGGCGCTGCTACGGCAAACACCTTAATAAAAAACGGGTATCGTTTGGATATTTATGCTCCAAATCCTAAAAACCCAAGCATGTCGGGCGCTTTAGATTCTTATATTAAAGAAGCCAATAAAAGATAAGCGTTTAACAAAGCCTTAGAGATACTTTGGGATAAGTGCATCACTAAGCTCAATGATTTTTCTACATGGATTTTACTTTTGATAAAACAGAACGTTTATGCAGCAAAAAGGCTATAGACGAATTGTTTGCGGGAGGGAAATCTAAAACACAATTTCCCGTAAAAGTTATTTATAAAGTAAGCGTTTATGAAAGCGCATTTCCTGCAAGGGTGGTATTTATTGTTCCTAAAAAAAAACATAGGCGTGCCAATAAGCGCAATACAGTACGGCGCAGGCTGCGTGAGGCTTACCGCCTTAATAAACATAAATTATATAATGTCCTAACAACCGAAAAGCTTGACTTGATGTTTATCTATTTAAGCGATGAGGTGAGTGATTATAAAACTACTGAAACCTGCCTGCTTAGTTTATTGGAGCATATAACAAAGCAAGACCTTAAGCAATGGGTAGAATTAAAAAAGCCGACCGTTGAATAAGGGCAGCTTTTGATTAAAATTTAGTTTTTATAATATCTGTCTATAGAAACACAGGGTAACAGATTTTTCTTTAATATTTCCAGGAAAATTTAATTACACATTACCCAAAAGGCACATCGTATCAATGGTAGGGCTAATGCTTCCACCTTTGTTTTCAATGGTTACGGCAAAAGCTTTAGCACCTGCTATGGGTTTCATTTTTTGAAACACTACACCGTTTTCAAAATTGATTACACCTGCATCAACCGGCTTGCCGTCAATAATAGCCCAAAGTTGGTATTGTTTTTCGGAAGGGCTTGCGGGCAATGCATTGGCATTAAAATAAACCTCCTGCGTTTCAGGGTTCCAATGAATAACGGCCGATTTAGAAACCAGCGAATTCATTCCGTTTAGCGGTATGGCTTTCATTCCCGGATCGGAAACTACATTTAAGTTAGAGGCAAGTGTTTGTAAGGAGGCTTGTTGTACAGTTAACTGATCAGCTAAAACACTTTTAGAAGAGCTTAATTCCGCCAGTTGACCATGTAATTGATTTACTTTTTGGTTAAGGGATAAAATATAAACGCCGCTTATAATTAATAACAAAATACTTGCTGCAATTCCTGTTTGATAAAATCTGAGTTTAGTATTGGCAGGTGTGTTTAATGGAATAACAAGTGCCTGAGGCTTAACTACTGTATTGAAAGATAAACTATTTGAAATTTTTTCTTTTAAATCCGGATTTAACGGTTTAGTGGTTTGAGAAGAATAATTCATTAAAGCCTCTTCTATCAGCTCAATTTCTTTGTTTAATTCAGGATGTTTCAAGCATAGTTCCTGAACCATCAACACTTCTTCTTCTGTGGTAATACCCAACACATAACTTTCTAATAAACCGGAAGATATGATTTGATCTATTTTCACTGCAAAATTTCGTTTTTAGTTAATTCTCTTAATGTTATAATTGCCTGCCTTACTTTTGTTTTTACTGTGCCGAGCGGCATATTCAGCTTCTGCGAAATTTCCTCCTGCGTATATCCTTGAAAGTATGCCAAGTCTATTATTTGCTGTTGATCGTCTTTTAAATTACTAATTATATTTTGCAAGCCGATGTTTTCGTGGGAGCTGTTTTCGGTATACAAATTATTTTTATGATATACGGAGTCTGATGTTTCTTGGATTTTATTTTTTATTTTTTCGTGTTTCGACCTTGTGCTGTCAATAGCCATATTTCTGGCTATGTTCAGCATCCATGTATACAGTCTGCCTTTCAGCTCATCATAAGATGCGAAATTATTCCAAATTTTAACAAAAACATTTTGCAAAACATCCTCCGATTCTTCCCTATCGTTTGTAATATTATTTATAACCCCGAGAAGGGCTTTTGAATAATTATCATACAGGTATGAAAACGCTTTCTGATCCTTTTCTCTGATGAGAGGAATGAGTTCGTCCTGGCTATAAGTTACTTTTTTTATGATCCGGTATTTTCACGAAATATAGGTTATAATTATCAAAAAAAAAAGCCTGAAATTTCACTTCTCATTTTGTTTTGTGACAATAAATTAATAGGATAATTGTTGCTTTTTAATTCAAATCAATACTTGTGAAGGATAGAATCTAGTATACCATTGCATCAGCCACCGTAAAGGTACTTCCACCAACAAAAATCAGGTCTTTTACTTTTGCCTGCTTTTTAGCTTTTTCTATCGCTTCGGGTACTGTTTTAAATGTTTTACCGGTTAAGCCTGCTTTCTTTGCAAGCAGACTTAATTCATTTTCATCTAAAGCCCTTGGTATGGAAGCTTTACAAAAATAATAGATTGCATCTTTAGGCAATAATTTCAGAATTTTTGAAATGTCCTTATCATTTACTACTCCTAACACAATATGTAATTTAGTATAGGTATACCGTTTCAAATTTTCCAACACTTCTTTTATTCCCTCCTCATTATGGCCTGTATCGGCTATTACTAAAGGCTTTAAAGAAAGTGTTTGCCATCGGCCTTTAAAGCCCGTCATCTTTTGAACTTGTTTCAGCGCTGTGGTAATTTCTTTTTCTTCAATCATAAACCCTTTTTGCTTTAAAATATCTACTGTGTTTAATACACCGGGCAAATTTTTTAACTGGTAGCTTCCCTGCAAGTCAAGCTCGTAGCGCGTTGTATGATTAATTTTTTTGTTGAGCACCTCAACAGTCAACACATCTTTATTATAGGAAGAGGAAAGTATTTTAAAGTTTTTATCGGCAAATTCAATCGGTGCTTTTAATTGTTTTGCTTTATTATTAAATACAGAAATCACTTCCAACTGCGTCTGGCTTATTACCACAGGGGTTCTCGATTTTATAATGCCCGCTTTTTCTTCGGCAATTTTTGGTAATGTATCTCCCAGCAAGTTAACATGGTCCATACTAATGTTTGTAATTAAGCACGCTACCGGATTAATTACATTCGTTGAATCGAGCCTGCCACCTAAGCCAACCTCAATAACGGCTATATCCACTTCTTCTTTTACAAAATAATCAAAAGCTAAACCAACAGTCCACTCAAAGAACGAAGGCTCAATTTTTTCGAATGCCTCTTTGTTCGTTTCAACAAATTTTATTACTTCTGTTTGCGGGATTTGCTTACCGTTTATTTTAATGCGCTCCCTGAAATCAACTAAATGAGGTGAAGTGTATAAACCTGTTTTATAACCGGCCTGTTGTAAAATAGCAGCCAGCATGTGAGAGGAAGATCCCTTACCGTTAGTTCCCGCAACATGTACGCATTTTAGCTTTTTTTCCGGATTGCCTAACGCATTACAAATAGCAATGGTGTTATTAAGATCGGCCTTATAGGCTGCTGCTCCTATGCGTTGATACATAGGCAGCTTTGTAAATAAATACTCTAATGTTTGTTTATAGGTCATGCTTTATAAAAAGATAATAAGATGCAAGACATAAGGTAAAAGGCTTATTTGAATTTAAATTCTACACCGGTTTTAAAACTTGAATATAATGGTTAAGGTCCCTTTTTGTTCTTCGAATTCACCGCTTACATTAAATTTGGTTGCTAACGCTGCCTGGCGCGCTTTTGTTTTAAGCATAATATTATTGGTGTTTGTTCCTCTTCCTACAGGCTCCGCTTTAATAACGTTCCCGTTTTTATCTACCGTTATTTCTACTACTACGGTTCCTTCTTCTTTGGTGTCTTTGCTGATAGGCGGGGGTGATAGTACTGCACGCCCGGCTAAACTAAATCCGTAGCCACCGTTTCCCGGTCCTTTACCGGGGCCTTTTCCCGGGCCGTCTCCTTCTCCGTCTCCGCCGCCGTTACCACCGGCGCCATGGGTATTAGGGTTACCGTCGGGTCTTCCGTCATTTCCCGCCTGCCCGCTATTGCCGTCTCCACCACCATTCTTACCCTGATTCTTAAGAAATTTTTCTTTTAATAATTCGGCTTGCGTTTTTTCTTTAGGCTTTACGGGGATTACAACGGTTTGCTGACTCGTGTTTTTAGGCTCATTCTTTTTAATACCCACATCTTCGCCCTGCTCGGAAGTAACAATGTCTTCTGTATTATTTTGTGGCGTTGGGGGAGTAACTTCATTGCTCTCCACTACTTTTACCGCATCCCCTATTCCGTTATTTTCCACATCACCGGTACCTTCAATCATATTACCGATATTGAATTCAATACCACCGCCACCGCCTTCTGTTACAGGAAACGGGGGGTTAGGTGTAATGATCGTATAAAAAATAAGAAATAATAAAAGTAAAGTGAATATTGCAAGGGAAATTCCCATGGATATTATCCTGTTCTTATTTTCTTCGCTTTGTGATAAGATCATTTTAATTACCGTTTGATGGTTTTGTTGCCCATACCATTTTACACTTTAATTTATCCAGTACAATCATAACATCTACCGCATCTTGTATGCTCAAATCTTTATCCATTTGCAATACAACGGTAGGCTCGGGATTGCCGTTAATTTGCGCAACCAAAACTGATTCTAAAACAGAGAAATCAACTTCCTTACCTTCTACAAAATAATTACGCTTGTTGGATACATCTAAATGTATCGGGTGTTTATTATTATCAATAGGCTTGGTGGGCTTAGAGCTTGGCAGGTTTACTTTAATGGCGTTAGGACTTACCATGGTTGATAGTATTAAAAAAAACAACAGCAGAAAGAACATGATGTCATTTAGTGCTTCTGTACTTACCTCTGCTTCGCTGTGTGCTTTTTTACGTAATCCCATTGTAATAGTTATAATATGATTAATTATTAGTTTCCTTTATAGTAAAGGAAAGCGTATAATTATTTACTCGGTTCGTTTAATATATCTAAAAAGGCAATCTGCGTTTCTTCCATCCGGTGCGCTAATCTGTCAATACGCGCGTTTAACCAATGAAAGCCCACAAATGCAATAACACCAACAATTAAACCGCCGCAAGAACTTACCATTTTTACATATAAGCCCGAAGAGATCACATCAATTTCTACCGTTTTAGCCACTGATATTTTATAAAAAATTTCAATAACACCAATTATGGTTCCGATAAAACCAAACATGGGTGCAATACGGCCCGTGATATTTAAGATGCTCATGTTTTTTTCCAAGCTTGATAATTCAGATGAGCCCGCTTTATCCATTGCTTCCCGAATTTCCTGCATGGGCTGGCCGATACGGGATATTCCTTGCTCTAACATGAGTGCCTCAGGGGTGTTAACACTTTTACACATATTGCGGGCATTGGCCAGGTTACCGCTGTTGATCATATCTTTTACACTCGCCAGCAAGGTCACATTTTTTTTAGACGCTTTTGAAATGGTTAAAAGCCGTTCTACCATGACATAGATAGACATTAATAACAAGAGTGACAAGGGAATCATAATAATCCATGCCTGCGCAATGATATCAAACACATGTATCTCGTTTGGTGGGAGCGGCGTTGCTTGCTGTATGCCGGTTACTGCGGGTTGTAAGGCGCCGGTGTCTGCCATTGCAGTAGCCACTGTATTAGTGATTTGAAGAATAAATGATAACATACTTGCTTATTTTTTAATTATACGAAGTTACTTTAGAAAGGCACGGGTAAATTAAATCATAAGCTATGTTTTAAACAGATTTGTGTTAGTATAACTCTGTCAATCACAAAAAGATACAAGAGCTTTAGATTTTTGCATTAGAAACCGGGACTTTATAAAAATGTCGCGATCACACCCTGTATTGACATTTTTGACCCATTTTGTTTTGATTTGGTTTTATACATTTGTAAAACACTATCTATTTATTAAAAATCTAACTCTTAAACATGGCAACAAACATTTTTGTTAATTTACCGGTAAACGATTTAAGGAAATCTATTGAGTTTTTTACTAAAGTAGGCTATACATTCAATCCGCAGTTTACTGATGAAACTTCAACCTGCATGGTTATCAGTGATACTATTTATGCTATGCTGTTAACACACGATAAGTTTAAACTGTTTAGTAAGAAAGAAATTGTCGACGCTAAAAAAAATGTTGAAGTGCTGATCGCCCTTTCTGAAGAAAGTAAAGAAAAAGTAAATGAACTGGTTGATAAAGCAGTTGCCGCAGGTGGCAAAGAAGGCGAGTCGCAGGATCAAGGGTTTATGTTCGCGAGGACCTATGATGATTTGGACGGCCATACCTGGGAAGTTTTTTGGATGGACCCGAGCGCTATATAAGGTTAATTAAAATCACATAAAATTAAAAGTTATGACTCTTACAATCATTATTGTAGCGTGTATTATTGCTGTGCCATTTATTGTTGTGTTGTTTCAAAAAGACGAATATGCTATTTCTCGAGAAATTATAATTAATAAACTAACGCCGGAAGTGTTTGATTTTATAAGGCATCTTAAAAACATGGACCGGTATAATAAATGGGTAATGACAGACCCAAACATGAAAAAGATTTTTACCGGTACAGACGGCGAAGAGGGTTTTATTTATGCATGGGACAGTGAAAACAAGCAGGCCGGAAAAGGAGAGCAGGAAATAAAAAAAATAACAGGCAATGAAAAAATTGAGATAGAAGTTCGTTTTGTAAAACCATTTGTGGGGACGTCTTATATATCAATGACTACAAAGGATCTGCCAAATAACCAAACAAAAGTTACTTCCGGTTTTACAGGTGTAAAAAATTACGGAATGAAAGTAGCGCATTTCGTTTTTAATTTAGAAAAAGTGCTTGGTAAAGATCTGCAGACAACCTTAGATAATTTAAAAAATGTATTAGAAAAATAAATGCCGGACCGGTCATTTGATAGCTCTGTGTAGCATAGGGCTATTTTTTTGAATCTCACTGCCACGGAGAGGCTCGCCGGCATTTACTTTGATTTGCACTCATAAATAGTTATTTATGGGCCTTACCACTTATAAACAAAAAAGAAATTTTAAAGAGAGTCCTGAACCTACCGGCGGAAAAGCCGATAAGGAAAAGCTACGCTTCGTTATTCAAAAACACGACGCCTCGCATTTACATTATGACTTTAGGTTAGAAATGGAAGGTGTATTAAAAAGTTGGGCAGTTCCTAAAGGCCCTTCTACAGACCCTAAGATAAAGCGTTTGGCTATGATGGTAGAAGACCATCCGTATGATTATAGAAATTTTGAAGGCATTATTCCAAGTGGTTACGGCGCAGGAACAGTGATTGTGTGGGATGAAGGGTTTTATGAACCCGCAGATGCGGAAGGAAAAGACAAAAAAACAGTAACTAAAGAATTACTGACAGGATTAAAAAAAGGAAAATTGCATATTATAATAAAGGGCAAAAAATTAAAAGGTGAGTATGGACTGATTAAAGCGTTTGGAAGAGGCGAAAATGGATGGCTGTTATTTAAAGTAAGAGACGATCATGCTTCTACAGACGACATTACATTAAAAGATAAATCGGTTATTTCTAAAAAAACATTGGCTCAAATTGAAAAAACCACTACTAACTTTTACGGATCAAAGCGTGTTAAAGAATCGACAATTAAAAGTAAAAAAGAAGTTGAGCTAAATGCGCGAAAGGATGTTAAGGCTGCTTCCGCTAAAAATAAAGCTGAAAAGAAACCTGTGGTTAAAAAAACGCCTCAAAAAAAAGCAACTTCAAAAAAAATACCGCTTAAAAAAAGCGTTTCTAAAAAAAAAGTAACCGACGGTAATTCCGATGATGTTGATGCTATTTTAAAGAGAGCACCGAAAAGCAAATTCCCCGGTAAATTAACACCCATGCTTGCAACTTTGGTAGATAAGCCTTTCGACGAGCCGGGTTGGCTATATGAAGTAAAATGGGATGGCTACCGTGCCTTGGCTTTTTATAATAAAGGATTTGTTGAATTAAAATCACGCAACGATAAATCATTTAACGAAAAATTTTATCCCGTTACTAAAGCGGTTGAAGATTGGAATAGTAATGCTATTGTTGACGGTGAGATTGTAGTAGTTGGCGAGAACGGAATTTCTAATTTCGGTGCTTTACAAAACTGGCGCAGTGAAGCAGACGGTGATCTTTTGTATTATGTATTTGACCTGTTGTGGTATAATGGAAAAGACTTAACAGGGCTTCCTTTAACAGAACGAAAAGCCGTATTAAGATCTATTATTCCTCAAGAAAGTATTATAAGAATAAGTGAAAATTTTGACGAATCGGGAATCGAATTTTTTGAAGCTGCAAAGAAAACGGGACTGGAAGGCATTATTGCAAAAAAGGCGAATAGCTTATACCATGCAGGAGGCAGAAGCAATGAATGGCTAAAAATAAAAGCGAACAAACGGCAGGAAGTCGTGATTGGTGGCTTTACAAAAAACGACGATTCAAGTAAAGTATTCAGCGCCTTGCTTGTTGGTTTTTTTGAAAAAGGAGAATTGGTGTATTCCGGTAAAATAGGAACCGGTTTTAATGATGAAACACAACGGAGTATGATGAAACAATTTAAGCCGTTAATCCTTAAAAAACCACCCTTTTCTGAATTGCCTGATATTAATAAGCCGTCGCGTTTTCGTCCGAACCCGCCGCACGCCACAGCCACATGGCTTAAGCCGCAATTGGTTTGCGAGGTAAGCTATACCGAAATAACAAGTGACGGGGTTATGCGACACCCTTCTTTTGAAGGAATGCGCATTGATAAAAATGCAAAAGATGTTACAAGAGAAACCGCTAAGCCCGCAAAGAAAACGGTTAAGGAAGCAGAAACTCTTAGCGGAAAAAAATTAATTGTACCCACAGCGAAAAAAGACCGTAAAACATTTTTAAATCCTACAGATGAAACACAGGTCAGAGAAATAAACGGACACGAAATAAAATTTAATAATTTAAGTAAAATCTATTGGCCTAAAGAAAAAATAACCAAGCGCGATATGCTGAATTATTATTATCAAGTTGCCCCTTATATTTTACCGTATTTAAAAGACAGGCCGCAATCTATGAACCGCCACCCCGACGGCATTACGGGGCAAAGCTTTTATTTTAAAGACATTACGGGTAAAGCGCCGGATTGGGTGGAAACGTATTTATACCATAGCGAGGCTGATGGCCGCGACAGAAAATATTTGGTGGCAAAAGATGATGCAAGCCTTTTATATATGGGATCATTAGGGTGTATTGAAATGAACCCATGGCACAGCAGAGTAGCAACAGAAGATTTTCCGGATTGGTGCGTGATTGATCTGGATCCCGCGGAGAATACATTTGAACGTGTTATTGAAGCGGCACAGGTAACTAAAGAGATCCTGGAAAGTATGGGCGTACCATGTTATCCTAAAACGAGTGGCTCAACCGGCATTCATATTTATATTCCTTTAGGCGCCAAATATACTTACGAGCAATCGAAAGAGTTTGCAAGAGTAATAGCGCGCTTGGTACAAGAGCAGCTTCCTAAATTTACAAGTATTGAACGAGCCGTTAAAGACAGGAAAGGTAAAATGTACATTGATTTTTTACAGAACAGGGCACAGGCAACTATTGCGGCGCCCTACGCGTTAAGGCCAAAACCGGGGGCAACGGTCTCTATGCCTCTGCATTGGGAAGAAGTAAAAAAAGGATTGAAGATGGCGGACTTTACTATTTATAATGCCTTGGACAGAATAAAAAGTGAGGGCGATATTTTTAAAGCGGTACTCGGAAAAGGAATTAATCTTGAAAAAATAGTTTCACAATTTAATATGTAATCATGAGGCATAACCATGTAAACCAATACTATAATGTTTACCGTTTAGTAACGGATAAAAAAGAAAACCTGTGTGTAGCCGTTTCTAAAAAATTTGAAACAGAGATAGAAAAGTTAATTGCAGAATACGGAAGTATTACAAAAGTTCCTATCCATAAAACCATACAGGGAATTTTTTTGGAGTGCAGCCGTGATGATAACTATAATTTTGACGCTGAAAAACAAGAAAGTGACATTACCGTAAATCAGCTAAGGCCCTATAAAGCTGATTAATTTAACCCTTTTGTATTACCGGCATAAGGGTTGAACTTTAAGGCAGGGAATTACTTTTTAAATACTAATGAAAACATTTAAAACAATAAGTTTTATTGGCGCGTTTGCTTTTACCTGTGTGATCTGGATAGGTTGCTATAATCAAACGGGAAATCAAAAAAAACCCTCAATGGGTAGTGATACAGAACTGATCAATACAATTTATACATTACATACGATTAAGTTTGAAAACCGGTCAAAATATAAAAAGCATATTTTATTATATGAAAAATATAGTAGATAAAATTGGTTATAAGAAACAGTATTGCCTTGTATTAAATGGATTAGTGGGGCTTAAGGGAATTTTTTACACGTTTTAACTCAAATAGTATTAAAATTTTCAGGCATAGGGTTGAATTTAATAGTATTAATAAAAATGAGTTATTATGGCAAAGAATCCTTTTAAAAAAAATCCGGAAGATGCTTATATGATAAATATGAATGAATCTTGGGAAGTAATTTATTGGTGTAAAAAATTTAATTGTTCAAAAAATCAATTGGAGCAGGCCATACAAAATGTTGGAATAGTTCCGGATAAGGTAAAAGATTATTTTAGAGGAGGGTTAAACTAATTTTTTAAAAATTAACGGGGTTTGACAGATATTGTATTTCTATCTAAACTTTGACGCAGTATATCCTGCACAACTTAACGTTTCTTTTATTACTAAATTCTCATTATCTACAGATACCTGTTTATGTTTTTATCTAACCTGCCGCAGGTTACATATCCGAATAATAATATCAAATGTACCAGGGCACCTCCCGGTTTTTTAATTTTTACAATTTTTAAGAAAGTTTTTAAGCTTATGCCTATTCTAAGGCCCGCACTGCCAAAGAATGATTTTTTTTGGTGAAGTATACCCGTAATCAGGCTTTGTAAGTTCACTCATATAAATAATTTTTAATTCTTTGATGGTTTCAGTAGCGTGTTTTGCATTCCAGTTTCTTTTATAGTAAGTACAAAAATAACCCCTTGCATATTCGTTATATGACATGATAAAGTTTTCAGAATATTTTCTCCAACGGTCATTTTTAAACATAGCTACAACACTTTGCGGTTTTTTGTAACTCATGGGTTTTTCGGGATCTAATAAATTGATTGATCTCCCGTTTTCTGTAATGCCTTCTAATATATACCAGCCGTCATCTTTAAAAACGCCCGGAGCAAACATTCCCCAATTCTGATCGAGCCGTAACCCATAACCAATAAATCTTAACTTATCAGACAGCTTGCTGGTAACAATAGAGATATTACTAAAGTTCCAATCGAAAACAAAAATGGTGAGGAAGATAAGAACTGCTGTCTTTGTGTTTTCCCTAAAGATGGAATGTATGTAAACCGGCTCTTTCCACCTAATTATGTTTTGCATTAATTGGGCTATTCCTAAAAATGATTGAATAATAAGCGGCTTAATTTTTTTTAGTCTTGTGTCCAACTTATCCATTACAAACGACGGTAAAAGTCCAAGCACGGTGCCACAACCTATTAATGGAAATAACCCTATTAACAAATTAACGCTGTTAAAAGCATGAAAAACAATGATGGATATAACGGCTATCAGTCTGAAATGACCATGCTTAAAAGGAATAAAAAACAAAACAGGAATAAGCAACTCGAAATAATAAGCGAGCCAAGTCATTTTTTTAAGAAGCTCAGGGTAATAATAAAACGATTTTGTAATGGAGTAAGCAACTTGGTCGAGACTGTAAGTATAATATAAAGCTGTATAGTCCTTATTCCATTCAGGGCCTTTTAATAGTGCCGACCCTGTATAGATGTAGCATATCTGTAATACATAAGCTACTGTGGCAATTGTGAAAATGGTTTTTGATAGTTTGAATTGAGTTTCTTGCTTACTTAATAATGCATCGCATGAGTACCTTGCTCCCCATGGGATGAACATGGCCCAAAACAACACCATTCGTAAAAGGTCGTCACCACCCTGTAAAATCAATGTATTACGGTTATGTAGTGACAATAGCATAAACCAACTGAGCACGGTAAATAATTTGGTGCGATAGCCTATAAATAACATGGCCGCGCAGAAATAGGCAAACAAAAATAATACGGCCTGTACTTGCCACAAACCGCTTATAGCATGAACCGATATATAGTAATCATTCCATAAGTGTTGAAATACCATGGGTAGCGGCACAACACCTGTGTTAGAATAAAAAGCTTCCAAATCAGTGATCCTTATAGTAAGGTCAGAAATAAGTATGGATGCTATAAAAACGCGCATTATTGCTAAAGCACGCAGATCACATGAAAGGTATTTCATATGGATTTATAAAATTATAAGGTTGTGCTACCTGTAGTAGTAAGCCCTGTGGAATTAGTAGTGCCTGAACTGTTAGTTAGGCTTGTTGAGCTTGTTAAATTAGTAGTGCTTGTTGATCCGTTGGGCATGCTGCCATTAGTACTGTTAGTTGTGCCCGTGGAGCCTAATGTAGGATCAAGGCTGCCATTAGTAGTATTGGTTAACCGCGTGGTATTTGTAGTAGCCGTGGTGCCTGTTGTGTTATTTGTTGATCCATTCGAATACGTTGTTTCCGTCATAGCTGTAGTATTGGTAGAGCTTGTTGTTTGATCAACTGTAGTTGTAGTAGTTTTTTCGGCTTTTGAAGTGGTACCGGATGCTGTGATTGTTCTTGTAAAAGAAAGCAATGCCAATGATGAGGCAATACAAAGAGGAATAAATAATTTAGTTGTTTTCATGGCCTATAGTTTTAGTGGTACCATAACTGTTTCCAAAGCTGTGCCATGCGTTTTAATTTAGAGTATCCTAAAGCAGGCGTTTTTAAAGGATCTTAAATGTATTTAAGTTTATTTGTTTTTTTCTTCATAGAAAAAATTCCACATTTTGAGATTTATTTAACCCTAATTGTTTAAAGCGTCTTCCAAGCTATTCATAAACATTTTAAAATCTTCAACATGAGGGATGTGCCCCAATCCTTGTAATTCAATCAAACGGCAACCCGAAATTTGTGCCGCGGTTTTTCCTCCAAGCTCAGCGTAATTCCCCATCATCTTGGCAATGCCGCCATCTACTTTTTCTTTTCCAATTGCTGTTTTGTCTGCTTGTCCTATAATTAAAACTGTTGGTACTTTTATGTTTTTAAATTCATAGCACACCGGCTGTGTAAAAATCATATCGGAAGTAAGCGCCATGTTCTTAGCATACACTAAAGAATCCTTCGATCTGTATAATGAAATTGTTTCATCCAGAATAGGGTCGTATTCTTCTTTCCATTGATCATGAAAATAATTAGTGATGAAATAACTTTTCAACTCTTCACGAGTTTTATTTTTTTCCTTTTTGTATGCTTCATCAATAGTAGAATAAGGTACTATGATTTTCCAATCTTCCAAACCTATCGGGTTTTCAAGAATTAGCTTTGTACAAACCCGAGGGTACATCAAGGCAAAACGTGTAGCAATCATTCCACCCATAGAATGCGCCACAACAATTACGTTTAAAATGCCGAGAGAATCCAATAATGATTTTGTATTAACGGCACACTGCTGAAACGTGTGTTGGTAATGTTGCGGCTTTGTAGAGTTTCCGAAACCTACCTGATCAGGAGCTATGACGTTATATCCATCTTCTGTTAGAGCGTCTATTGTAGTTTGCCAATAGGTATGGCTAAAATTTTTGCCATGTAATAATAAAACCGTTTTACCGTTTGGCCTTTCTGCTTTTTGATACACATAAGCCATGTTAATCTGCTGTTCTTGCGAACTGAAATGAATGTAATTAACACCGGGGGATTGTGCGTAAAAGCTATTGCTAAGCAAATAAATAATAATAAAGAAAAGAAGTTTCATTTAAAAAACATTTAAGATCTATTAACTGTTAATGATAATTTTGTGCCTGCATTAAATTGAAATGCATTATAGATTATAAAAAGCCTCTCATTACTGAGAGGCTTGTGCCCGAAGCGAGACTCGAACTCGCAAGCTGTAAGGCATACGCTTCTGAGACGTACGTGTATACCAATTCCACCATCCGGGCAGTTAAAATTTAATCGTATAAATATACAATTTATCAATTGATCGTTAAAACACATCTAATGATGGTTCCCGGGCTGAGATCTGTATGGCAATGTCGGATATCAATTGCATAAAGACCGGATTCCGGAATTGAACTTTATAGAGCTTTGCATCAAAAATACCCTCTTCATGATATTCAAATTTTTATCGGCCCCGTAACTTTATACTATAAAACAGTATTTTATTGCCTTAACTATTAAATATGTTACACACAGATTATAAATGCACAAAAAACGGCTGATGAGAGCGCTAAAGTAGTTTAAAAACACCTTATTCCAAAAATCAAATGTGTCTAAACCAGATATAGTAATTGAACACTCAGTTGTAAGCTATGGCAATAATTATATACCTGTATGTTTTAATAAAGTAGGTGTTCGGGCCAATATTGCAAGTGTCGTTGGGTTTAGTTATGAGTTTAATAAATATAAATATCCTTTACTCCGCAGTAAGCATAAAGCATAATTATTATATTTTAGGAAGCGTGATTATACAAACTTTTCTCTCCGAATAATAATAAAATTTATTTCATAAAAAAACCTCAGATTTCTCTGAGGTTTTAAGACCCCCTACAACACACAACTTGAACGAAACCTAGAAGGGACAAGGGAGTTTGCTAGGATTTGGGACTTGTATGGTCATCTGTTAAAGATGGCTTAATGATGTTTGAAAATCTTATCAAAATATCACCAAGATATTGCTACCAGTTGCTCTTCTCTTCATCAGCGGTTTTTATTCATTTTATACCCGTAAATTTTTTAAATGTTTTTCCGTTACAAGTGTAAACACCATATCCATCTGTTCCAAACCAAAGATTATCATTTTTGTCTTTATAGATTGTCCAAATACCATCGCTACCAAGTCCGTCTTTAGTTGTATAATTGGTTAACGTTTTACCGTCAAACATCCAAACCCCTGAGTCTATTGTTCCTATCCAAAGATTTCCTTGTTTGTCGTCTGTAATCGTCCAAACACGAGCCAAAGTCCCTTCTTTCCCCTCAAGCGTTTTTATGAAATTAGGGTTTCCCAGTTTCTTTTCTTTCGTGAAGCTGGATAAGGTTTTTCCATCATATCGAAATAAGCCATATCCATTATTACCTATCCAAATAGTTCCGTTTTTGTCTTCAAAAATTGAACGAATCGGAGAACCCAATTCTTTATTATCAAGCCAAGTGAATGTTTTTCCATCATATTTGCAAACACCTGCGGTGCAAGTTCCGAACCACAAGTTACCATTTCTGTCTTTATACGTGCAATAAATGTCGTAATGAAAGCGTGAATTATTATCATTCTTAATAGGTGATGTTTGTGGTAATTGAATTTTTATAAGTGATTTTCCATTGTAGTAATGTTCAATCAACAATTCATCATTTAGATAGTTATAATTCATTGCTTGAAAAGCATTTGTATCGGCTTGTATTGTTTTAAATTCTTTGCCGTCAAAATAGCAAGTGGCCTCCCTTGTTTTGAACCACATATTTCCGTCTTTGCCTTCCTGAACGTTCCAAATGAAATTACTGCAAAGTCCGTGTTTGTCTGTATATTGTCTGATTGTTTTTCCATCATATTTAAAGACTCCTTCTCCATTAGTAGCAAACCAAAAATTGTTTTTAGAATCCTGAAAAATGCAACGGATCTCACCACCTATTTCAGAAACCTTGTCACCTACAATTGCATTGGTAGTAGATGCTAAATTTCTTTCAACTGTTTTTTGATTTTCGCCCTTACAAGAAGTGAAAAAAGCTAATAATAAAGGCAGGTGGTAGACTAGCTTTTTCATAGTTATAATTAAAATTTATGGAACAAAAGTAATTCTTATTTAGAAGGTATCTTGTTATTGACTTGTTAGCAGACTCGAACAATAACTACTTGAAAATAAACTGTTTTATATTTTGATGATACTTTATCGAACCAAAAACCCCTGATAAATAAGACTTTATCAGGGGTTGTCCGGTTAAGTACACATGATGGGACTCGAACCCCCACCCTTGCGGACCAGATCCTAAGTCTGG